>NZ_JBGTCA010000317.1:0-14040 GCF_041749095.1 Aquiflexum sp.
GCTTTTGCCAGTCTGTCTGATTGTTTTTTGGCATCCTCAAGTTTTTCCCGGTAGGTATTGGCTTTTTTAACCTCATTCAGGATACTGTAAACAAATCCCAGGGAGCCCACAACACCTAAAAATACCAAAACAGCTAAAATGACAGAAACCCTATAAGTAAGGCCATAGGCAGATTGGTTTTGAATCTTGTATTCAATAAACAGATCGCGTTGCATATTGGAAATAAGCATTTCAATCTGGGAAAAAACCTCTTTATTCTTATTCAAAAGTCTAGATTCCAACTGCACAAAATTATCCTGCCGCATTTGTTCATCACGATACATTCTTTCCACAAAATTACGCAGAATTAACAATGCCGATTCGGTAGATTCAGATTTTGCGGCAGAATCCAAATTCCGCAATTCTTCGATATCCTTGACAATTTCAATTAACCCTTCATCAAGGTCCTCTTTCTTGAAATCCCAAAGTATATTTTCTTCATCAGTTTCAATTGAATCGCCTGATTGCGTTGGGGTAGAAATCTCTGCCAAAAAATCTCTGTCCCTTATTTTTCCCAAAAACTGCATTTCACTTAATTCCTGCTGGCGTTGGATCCTTCTTTCAATGTTTATTAGTGCTTCCGCGCTGAAATTCCGGTTTGTAAGGTTATACCTCAATTCTTCCAATCCTGCATATACAATCATTAATTCACTGATATTCAAACTTATTCTTTCAAAACTTTCCAGCTCAATAGCATCTTTGGAAAATTCCTTTAACCAGGCAAGCCTGTTTTTTACCCGATATAAAGTTTGCTCAAAAATAGAATCTTTATCCGATGTTCTTTCTGTTTTGGACATATCCAAAAGATATACATCAGCCATAAGTCCATTGATCTGACGGAGCTTTTCGTTGGGTTCCGAAAGACTTTCCACAGTGTCAAGTAAATTCCGGATACTGAAATAGGTCACAGCACTGACACCAATCACCAAAAAAACCGCAAGGAAAAATCCAAGTACAACTTTACTCCCTACCTGATATTTAGATTTTGATCTGTCCAAACTCTTTTTATCAGATTCAGACAATAACCATTCCGTATTTATCTATTGAGTCATTACTCAATTTAAATATAAATCAGATTGAATTTTAGACAGTCCTGAACTCCAAAAACGGCATCCACTCTTCAGCATGTCTTTCCGCATATTCTGCCAAAAAAAATGACAATGTCGGTCTGAAAGGTTCTGATTTTAAAAGCATCCCTGCCTGGTCAGGTGTTTTGTTTCCTTTCAGTACATTGCATCGATGGCAGGCAGTGATTAGATTGGTCCAATTGGTTTTTCCTCCCTTTGATCTGGGAATAATATGGTCTATGGTCAAATGCTTTTGCGAACCGCAATACTGGCATGCATTGCTGTCTCTCCTGAAAAGATTTGCCCTGTTGAGGAGAACTCCTTTATAGGGTATGTTTTTAAATTGGTTGAGACGGATGACTGCCGGATACCTGAATTCTCTTGAAATTGTCCTCACGACGAGAGTATCATAAAAACTCAAACAGCTTACTTTATCCAAAAAAGTCAAAACGAGCGCTTTTTGCACGGTGACAACGGCTACTGGGCTATGGTCTAGATTTAATACCAAAACACGTTTCTCCATAATTTATTTTTTTTCTCTTTGAACGGAAAAACCAGCCTTGTAAAGAGATTGTTTCAGAAGTTTATCCGGTTCATCTCCCTTTTTAGGTCTTTTTCCTTTATATCTTGTCTTTTGTCGTGAAGTTTTTTTCCCCTCGCAAGCGCTATCTCCAATTTTGCCAAACCTTTGTCATTGACAAATATCCTGACAGGTATGATGGATAGACCCTTTTCAGAAAATTTGGTTTCCAATTTATCGAGTTCTTTTTTGTTTAGCAAGAGCTTTCTTTCTCTTACCGAATCATGATTGTAATTTGCGGCCATTGAGTAGGGGGCAATGTGCATTTGTTTGATATACAGTTCACCCCTCCTGAAGTAGCAATAGGCCTCTGTCAGGGAGACCTTGGCTTCCCTAACTGATTTGATTTCAGTTCCTGTCAGCATCAATCCCGCCACATAAGTATCTACAAACTCAAATTCATGGCTTGCCTTTTTATTCCTGATATTGATGATCTTATCAAATTTATTTTTTTTCACTGTCATGATTTATTTAACGCTTTTGAACTGCCCAATGAAAACTGCCATTTCTATATCGTCCGTGCCTACGGCACTTTAAGATCACTTTCTTCCTTTTGATCCCGGCAATAAATTACCGGGCTATAATTTCGGTCATGCCTACGGCATTTTGACCTCTCAATTCAAAACAAAATCCCAAACTGCAAACTGAAAACTGCCTACTGTACTGAACACTGGCCACTGCGTACTGCAAACTGACCACTGCTTACTGAAAACTAAAGCTTCATCCTCGCCTCAGGCACAACTTCCAGATCACTGAATTCTCCATTTAGAAATTTATAATGGGCTGCCATCGCTATCATTGCTGCATTATCGGTACAATATTCAAATTTTGGAATATAAATGTTCCAACCTGATTTTTGGGCCACGTCATGCAGTTCATTCCTTAAACCGGAATTGGCAGAAACCCCACCCGCTATAGCAATTTCTTTTATCTGAAATTCTCCGGCAGCTATTTTCAGCTTTTGCATCAACATTTTTATCAATGTAAATTGTATAGAAGCACAGATATCAGCCAGATTTTCTTCAATAAAAGATGGGGTTTCTTTGACCTTATCTCTTAGAAAGTATAATATTGCAGTTTTAATTCCACTAAAGGAAAAATTCAATCCCGGCATATCAGAAACCGGAAACCGGAAAGCTTCAGGATTGCCTTCCTTGGCGTATCGGTCAATCCATGGTCCTCCTGGATATGGCAATCCCAATAACTTTGCTGTTTTGTCAAATGCCTCACCTACTGCATCATCGGTGGTCTCCCCTATCACTTCCATTGTCAGAAAATCCTTTACCAATACCAGTTGTGTATGCCCGCCACTTACCGTCAGGCAGATAAAAGGGAATTTCGGTTTTGGCTCATCAATAAAATGTGAGAGAATATGCGCCTGCATGTGGTTCACCTCTATCAAAGGCAGTCCTAAAGCATATGCAAAAGACTTGGCAAATGAAACACCGACCAATAAAGAGCCCAGCAAGCCAGGTCCTTTGGTAAAAGCAATGGCTGACAGTTGGGTTTTATCAATTCCCGAAGATTGAATGGCTTCATGGATGACGGGAATCAGATGTTGCTGATGGGCACGCGAGGCAAGTTCAGGAACTACCCCCCCATATTTTTCGTGTACAGATTGCGTGGCGATGATATTATTAAGTATTTTGCCATCAGAAATTACCGCTGCCGACGTTTCATCACAGGACGACTCAATGGCCAGAATATTAATCTTCATTTCACTTATTCCTTGGAAAACAAACCGAAAGTTACGGAAAAAATACTGAAAGCCTTAAGGGTCATCTTCAGGTTGGTTCTTTTCCTTACCCTTTTCATATTGCTGATAGCGGCTTCACTGCAAATTCCATATATACAGACCCAGGTCACCAATAGGCTAACAAACTATATCAGCAAAAATACGGGCTTTGATACCAGCATTTCGAAAGTAAGGATCAGATGGTGGGATGCTATCAGCCTCACTGATGTGGTGATTTACGATCACCATGACAGCCTGATGATAGATTTGGAAGAAGTTTATATTGATTTTTCCATTGCGGGACTTTTTGACAGTGAAAACGCTTCTTTGGACCAGATCAAAATGGAAACCGGAAATGTGCGCCTACTTTTCCATAAAGAAGAAAGCTACCTCAATATTGCAGAATTTTTCAGTAGAATAAATAACCTGCTTCCTGCAAGTAAAGATCCTGATAAAAAATCAGGTAAATTCTCCATCTCCAATATCTATTTCAAAGACACATCACTGGATATCATTAATTATAATTCAGAACCGGTGCTTGAGGGCTTTGATTACAACAATCTCCTATTCCGAGACCTTGTGGCTGATGCAGATGACTTTTATACCGATGGCCCTACCATCGGCATGAAGGTCAATTATTTGAGGGGTGTCGAGTCCACCTCAGGACTTGTATTTCAACAACTGAAAACAGACTTCACCTACTCCTCCACTTTTATGGAGTTCGACAACCTGTTTTTACGGTCCAACAAGACCGAAATCAAGGATTACCTCAGGTTCAGTTATGACTCGATAGGGTCATTGTCCAATTTCAATGAGGAAGTCCGCCTCCTGGCCAAGTTGGATGAATCTGTTTTGGATATTCAGGATCTTAGGTATTTCACGGATCAGATTCCGAATTATGAAGACAGGATATTTCTTAGCGGTGAGATTGAAGGTACAGTTAAGGATCTTTCCTCGGAAGAATTATTGATCAGATTCGGGCAACGGAGTGCATTGTTTGGGAAGTTTCAGATTGATGGATTACCGGATATAGACAATACTTTTTTTCAATTGTCCTTGGTGAATTCTGTGCTGAACAGTAATGACCTTGCACCATATATCAGTGAAGATGCCAAACGGGACCTGAACAAATTCAGGGACATACGGTTTGATACTGATTTTTCGGGATACCTGCATTTCTTCACTGCCAATGGTAATTTCAGGACCGGCATAGGGAATATTATCGGAAGATTGAATTTCAGGTCAGACGAGGGACAGCCAACATTCAATGGCAGATTGGAAACCCAAAACCTGGATTTAGGAATTCTTTTGGATGATCGGGAAAAATTCCAAAAAGTCACTATGACAGGAAGGGTCAAGGGCACCGGGCTTAACTTGGAGACATTGCTTCTCGAGGTAGATGCAGATATCAAAAGTGCGGGCATAAAAGGCTACAATTATGCAAATATCAAAACGGATGCGACTTACGGAAAGGATCTGTTCAGGGGAAATATCGTAGTCAATGACCCCAACCTAAAGGGTGAAGCCCAGGGGGTTCTTGATCTCAGGGATGGCAAGGATTCCATAAGGCTGAATGTCAAATTGGATACTGCTTTTTTAAAAGAGCTTGAATTATTGGAGAGTGATACTTTCATAAGTGGAAATGTCGACATGGACACTAGAGGCATTACTTTGGATGATGTCGAGGGAATAGCAAGGTTCAGTGATGTGAAACTGAGTTATGAAGGCAGGAACCTTTATGTGGACAATTTCTATTTCCAATCTTTATTTACTGATCAATCAAGGGTAATATCTTTTAATTCTGATTTGTTGGTAGCAGGAATTTCGGGGAATTTCAAGGTACAGCAATTGCTCACGGATGTACATAATCTCGGCAAGGAATATTTTTCTATTTTGACCAATTCGGAAGAAAAAGTATTTCTCCGGACTTATGAAAGTCCCGAACCTTATAGTATTGACATCAACCTTAATTTCATTGACATCAATCCCATCATCAATTTACTGGAGCCAAGAGCGACCATTTCTAAAAACACCTTGATGGAGGGAGCCTTTTATCAAACTCCTGACAATGCCGTACTCAATTTCTTTTCGAGTATTGATACCATATATTTTGATGGTAATCTACTTTATAATACCAACCTTGACTTCAACACTTCCAAACTCAACAACAGCAACGAAGTATTGGCATCTTTTTATATTTTCTCCAAAAAGCAGCAACTGAATTCCGGTCTGACTTTCAACAACCTGGGCATGGAGGCCATTTGGGATGAATCCAATATAGACTTCAGCTATTCACAGGATCAGTTGGCTACAGGCAGTTATGTCAGGATCAAAAATGAAATCACAATATACCCTGACCACACCACAGTCATTTTTGAACCATCCGAACTGAAAATCCTCGATAAAAGCTGGAGTTTTGATCCGGACAATAGCATCTTCATTGCTAATAATTCTTTCCTTTTTGACAATATTAAGCTCTTCAACAATGAACAGTTCATTTCCCTGAGCGGAACCATTGGTCCTGACCCTAAAGATGTACTTGGGCTTGAAATAAAAGATGTAAATCTGGATTTTTTCAATACTCTGAGTGTAAAAGAATTTGAAGGAACGGCAAACGGAAATTTCGGATTGACAGGATTCTACGAGATATTTGGAATCAATGGCCAATTGAATATTGAGGACCTTTATATCAACAGGTTTCTCATAGGGAATGTTGAAGCGGCGACTTATTTTTCCGAAAAACTGGCCAACCTTGAACTGACGAATACCAGAGAAGGAAAGGATGTCATTACCATCAATGGTTCCTTAGGAAGTGATGATGAACAGTTGGAATTAAAGGCGAAATTGAATGAGGCTAACCTTTCAATTCTTGAACCCTTCCTTTCGGACTATCTTACCAATATGGGCGGGACAGTCACGGGAGATTTTGACATTGTGGGCACATTGAATTTTCCGGTAATATCGGGCAGTGGAAAGATCAACGAGGGCAGGCTTCTGGTCAACTACCTCAACACCAACTATACCATTGATGGCAACTTGGTATTCAGTCCCAATGAGATCAGTTTTAGGGAACTGAATATCCTTGACACCAATGGCAACAGGGCCAGGATGAGGGGAGGAGTATCACATGATTATTTTTCGGATTTTATCCTGGACATCAGTTCCAATCTTGAAAACTTTCAGGTACTCAATACCGGAGTCCGGGACAATGATATTTTCTATGGAACTGCCTTTGTCACCGGCACACTCAATATTTTCGGAGCTGCCAATAACCTGGACATCACAGCGCGGGCGACTTCACAGCCGAATACGAGGGTCTTTATTCCCTTGGGAGCTACCAGTGTGCAGGCCCAGGAAGATTATATCACAATTATCAATGTCCGTGACACTGTGAGAATGGTGGAATCTCAGGAAACAGTGGAGAAGCTTGCCATTCAGAATGTCCGGATGAATTTTATTTTGGATATTACCCCGGATGCATATACCGAAATCCAGATTGACCCCAGGACCGGAGAGAATATCCAAGGCAGGGGTAAAGGGGTATTGACTTTGAAAATAGATACCCAGGGCAACTTTTCCATGGAGGGAAACTATGAAATCACTGAGGCCAAATACAACTTTTCCCTTTATAATGTGATCAGGAGAGAATTTATTGTTCAGCCTGGAGGAAGGATTTCTTGGTTTGGCGATCCATTTGAAGGGGTGATGGATATCAGGGCTTATTATCAGGAAAGTGTATCATTACAAAACCTGCAAAACCTACAGAATACGACAATTGAAGATCCACAGATGAGAAGAAGGTGGCCGCTAAAGGTCAATATGGATTTGAAAGGAAGTCTTCTTTCCCCTGATATTACATTCAATTTTGATTTTGGGGAGTTTCCAACTGAAGGTAATGTTCAGACTTATATTTCTGCATTCCAAAATAGGATTGCCAATGATGAGCAGGAAAAAAACCGCCAGGTTTTCTCGGTCATCATGATGCGTTCTCTTTCTCCTGAAGGACAGTTCAGCGGAGTGAGCAACATTGCCACTTCCAACCTCAGTCAGCTCTTATCCTCCCAACTGAACAGTTTTATTGCACAGGTGGACCAAAACCTGGAGGTGGATATCGACTTGGCAAATCTGGATCAAAACGCCCTTGAAACCTTCCAGTTACGGGTAGCTTATACATTTCTGGATGGCAGATTGAGGGTTACCAGGGATGGTGGTTTTACGGATCTTCAGGGAAATGCCGATCTGAACAGTATTGCCGGTGACTGGCAGGCAGAATACCTGCTGACCGAGGATGGCCGATACCGTATGCGGATTTACAATAGAAACAATTTCAACACCTTTACTTCCCTTTCTCTGGCCAGAAATGTCGCAACATATGGTGTATCCGTATCTCAAAATCTGGCATTCAATTCATTCGGGGAATTATGGGAAAGGATCAAAAGCAAAGACCGGGAAAAACTTAGAATAAATGACACAGATGACTTTTTGAGATATGAATTTGAGGAAGGTTTAAATTGGAAACCGATACCCTTGAATGACCTGGATAGAAGATCCAGTCCTTTGGATTTTCAAATGGATCCTCCCAATAAAAATCTCAGAAAAGAGGATGATAATTGAAACAATTCCATTGTTTTGGTAATTTAAAGAAAATGAAAAAAGTTAGCATATTTTGGTTTAGGCGTGATTTAAGACTGGAGGATAACACGGGGCTGTATTATGCCTATACCCAAGAAAAAAATATATTGCCCCTCTTTATTTTTGATCAAAATATACTCGATAAACTGGAAGATAAACAAGATCCAAGGGTGGGATTTATACATTCCCATGTCTGTAAATTGAGTGAAGATCTGAAAGTCTATGAAAGCAGTATCCTTGTAAAGTATGGGAAACCCCTCAAAATCTGGGAAGAACTTCTGGAAGAATATGAAATTGAAAATGTCTATACTAACCGGGACTATGAGCCTTATGCCGAAGAAAGGGATGATGCAGTCAAAAAACTGTTAAAATCAAAGGGGATCCAATTTCTGGATTTTAAGGACCAAGTGATTTTTGAAAAAGAGGAGATCGTAAACGGCTCAGGTGAATTTTACAAAGTGTTTACTCCCTACAGCAAAGTCTGGCTGGAAAAATTCCATAAATCAAAAATTGAATTGCTGGGTTTGGATGAACGCAAAAAGAATTTTCTCAAAACAGAACCTTTACCCATTCCAAGTCTGAAAGATATGGGATTTGAAAAATCAGATATTGAAATTCCTCCATTGGAAATCGACAAACCCCTGATCAGTAAATATGACAAGACCAGGAATTTCCCGGCTCAAAATGGTACCAGTAGATTGGGGATACATTTGAGGTTTGGAACACTAAGTATTCGAAAACTGGCCCTGGAAGCTGATGAATTGAATACAACATACCTTAATGAACTGATCTGGAGGGAATTTTACATGATGATTTTGTACCACAACCCAGATGTGGTGGACAAGGCCTTCAAATCCAAATATGATCGGATACCTTGGAGAAATAATGAGGAGGAATTTGAAAAATGGTGTGAAGGCAAGACAGGATACCCGATCGTGGATGCTGGAATGCGGCAAATGAATCAATCCGGATACATGCACAACAGGGTAAGAATGATCGTGGCAAGTTTTTTGACTAAACATCTTTTGATTGATTGGCGATGGGGAGAAGCGTACTTTGCAAAGAAATTGCTCGACTTCGAACTTTCCTCCAATAATGGAGGATGGCAGTGGGCGGCTGGAACCGGCACTGATGCACAGCCTTATTTCAGGGTTTTCAATCCTGAATCCCAGACCGAGAAGTTCGATAAAGAATTGAAATACATCAAAAAATGGGTTCCGGAATACGGGACTGAAAAATACCCCAAACCAATGGTTGACCATAAATTTGCCAGGGAACGGGCGATAGAGACTTATAAAAACGCATTGAACACATGAACATAGGAGATAGGGTAAGGTTGCTGCATGGCAACGAAGAGGGAGTGATAACCAAAATATCAGCAGGTGGAAGAGTGGAGGTGGAAATAGAGGACGGTTTTAGGATTCCTGCAATGAAAAATGAAATTGCGATAATTTCAGCAGTGGAAAGACAATATTTTGGAGGGGAAAAAGCTGCTGTTGTGGATAAAATTGACAGCAAACTGACTCCAAAAAGTGCCAGGGAAGAGGGATTGTTTTTGGCTTATCTTCCTATCAATGACAAAGACCACAGCATTTATCTATGTAATAATTCCGGGAGAGAATACATGGTCATGGCCTCAGAAGTATATGGGGACAACAGTCAGACGATTATTGCAGAAAGAATCGCCACAAGAGCCAGTAAGAAGATCGGAGAAAAATCAATTCAGGACTTTGAAGAATGGCCCACTTTATTGATCCAATTTTTTCCCATCCATCCCCGGATCGAAAAAACGCAGCCTTCCTTTGAACGCCGGCTTAAATTCAAAGCTTCAGCCTTTTTCAAAAGCAAGGGTGTGGTTCCTGTTTTGGATAAATCCGGATATGTTTTCAAAGTTTCGGATCAGGCAAAGGATATTGACATCAAGCAACTCAATCAGGAACTGAATCCACAAGCCAAGGATACAAAGACAACTTTCGAAAGGCCTCCCAAAGAAATCGATCTTCATATCGAACAACTGACCAAAGACCATTCATTGATGAGCAACAGCGAAATGCTGAAACTTCAAATGGATACTTTTGAAAAGAACCTCAACTATGCCATTGCCTCGGGAATGGATGAAATTTCCTTTATCCATGGTATTGGCAATGGCGTCCTGAAAAAAGAAATCCACAAGTATCTGAGTCAATTAGGAAATATTAAGTATTTTCAGGACACACAAAAGAGCCGCTTTGGCTACGGAGCAACTCTAGTCAGAATATCCTAAACATGCAAGGAAAAACCTCCCCGATTTTCAGGCTTTTTCATATTCAATTTGAAGAAGCAAAATCGGCATTCTCTTCATTGGGCAAACAATTCAAAGGAAAAAAAGCCATTGAACTGGAGCAAAAGCTGATTTTTTTGGAGATATATATTGACCTGCTTTCCAGGATCTATTTCAAAGAAAACAATCTCAAGTTCCAACTCTTTTCCCCTTTCAAGGATTTATTCAAAGGTCTGAAAAAAGTAAAACATATCAAGATGGTATTGGATCAGGTAAGGTTACATACTGTGGGCCAAAACATGACTCTCAATACTTATATCAAATCTCTTGAATCTGATAAAAAGAAACTTTATGCAGAAGTATATGACCTAATTGTAAGCACACCTTTTCAGATTTGGGACAAACTGTATGAAGAGGCGCACCACTACAGCAAAGGCCTCAAGCCCTTGATGATCAATACAGCAACCACTCAAATTATCAACGAAGAGCTTGAATTTTTCAACCTTGAACACAAAACCAAAATGGACAGTAAAGCCCTGAAAGACATCTATGAAGGTCTTCGGGTCATTATTGCACTGGAAAATTTAAGGATAGAATCCGGTTTCAATTCGATTTTTGTGGAAGAGATTCATGGACATATGGGCGGGTTGAGACAATCACTTTTGGATTGGTACCAAAACCATCTCTTTGTCCAACATTTATCATTTCATTTGACAGATAAAGAAAATATAGCCAAGAAATACCTTGACCTCCTCTCAAAACTTCAAGTGAATAAAAAATCCCATACTCAAAAAGTAATCGAAAAATGCAGGTTTCTCTTTGACAGAATTTTGGAATGAGGGGGAGATAACCATAAATTTTTCATTAAATTCAATGCCTTGAAATACTGGGAAAGATTCTAACAGCAATTAAAAAAGACTTATTTGATATGTATGTAAAAAGGCATTATAGTTTTTGGATGACCATAAGATGGTCAAGAAAATCAGTCTATTACGGGTTATTTTATTCCACCTTAATCGTTATTTTATATGAACTCACTGATTGGGAGTTCACCCTTCCATGGGAACCTATCAGTGTGATCGGTATTGCAGTTGCTTTCTATCTTGGTTTCAAAAACAACAGTTCCTATGACAGGACATGGGAAGCGAGAAAAATCTGGGGTGCCATTGTCAATGACAGCAGGACATTTACCACCGCCATATTGACGCTGCTGGAGGGCAAAGATGAATTAGGTGATAAGGAACTCAAAAAAACCATCATCTACCGTCACCTGGCCTGGATGCATGCACTTAAGTATCAGTTGAGAGAAAAAAAATCATGGGAACACGATGAAGACCCTGTCAAAATGGATTTTACCCCGACTTTTAAGGACTCTTATCCAAATAAACTGGAACATGAAATCAAAAAATATATCAATGAATCAGAATGGGAGACCCTTAAAGTAAAAAGTAACATTCCCTCTCATATCCTAAAAAAACAAACAGAAATCATTCAGGAACTAAAAACCGAAGGATATATTTCCGATTACAAGCAGGTATGGTTGCATCAGATCATCAGCAGACTTTATGACAACCAAGGCATGTGCGAAAGAATCAAAAACTTTCCTCTGCCCCGACAGTATGCCTCCACGGCCCTATGGATGAATTACGTGTTCTGTGCTCTGATTCCTTTTGGATTATTGAATATTTTTGAAGCCTCCAGGGTTCTGCATGTTTGGCTGACCATTCCTTTTGGAGGATTGATCATCTGGATTTTCTTTCTGATGGACAGGATAGGTGATTATTCAGAAAATCCCTTTGAAGCTGCCTATAATGATGTCCCCATCACCTCAATAGCCCGTAGTATCGAAATCGACCTCAGAGAAATGCTGGAAGATGACAACATTCCCGCTCCCTATCCAGTGGAAAATGGGTTTTTGATGTAGGGGAAGATGTACCAAGTACTATGTACAATGTACAAAGTATTAGGTTAGAAGTATGATGTAGGGAGGTAATAGATTGAAAGTCATTTTCCTGCTTCCCTGACCTTCAGGGAAACCTGTTTTGTCTCATGGTTCCCCGATACTCGGGGCAGGCTTTGCTTCTTGGTTCTATGTACTTTGTTCATTGTACAACTTCATCCCTCATCCCTAACGAGATTGCCACGTCGCACGAAGGACTATTCAAAATATCAAAGTTTCCCAAGTGCTCCTCGCAATTACGCACCACCTTTGTCACGTCCTCCTTCATTCCTCATCCTTCCTCCTTCATCCTTTATATCACTCACTTTTTAAAGTAGAGGCAAGATTCACTTGCGCGGCTTTAAGGGCTTGAAGGGTGACAGTCAAATAAGCAATTGATAGTATGACTCCCGCTGCCAAAGGAATAAACCACCATTCAAAATCAATCCGATAAGCATAACCCGCCAACCAATCCTGCATCAACCAATAAGCCAAACCGGACCCAACCAGGATTGAGACAGACACAACAGCTATGAATTCTTTATTGATCACATTCAGGATAGAGAATGTGGTGGCTCCCAATACTTTTCTGATGCCGATTTCCTTTGTTTTCTGCTCTGCCACATGGGCGGACAATCCCAAAAGTCCCAAACAGGAAATCAATATAGTAAGAATACTGAAGTACTTGGCAAGCTCCCTTATCTTAACATCTTCATTGTACATCCTTGCATAATTTTCATCCATAAAAGTATAATGGAAAGGGAAATCAGGGTTGATTTCTTCAGCAACATTCCTGATAGATGCGATGGTGTTTTGGATATTACCGGTCTCTACTTTGATATAGCAATTATATGCAAATTGTGGGTTAAGTAGGATAATGACCGGTTCCATTGCCTGATGGAAACTCTGAAAATGAAAATCCTCCACAACAGCTGTGATACTTCTGTCAGATCCCCACAGGTTAAATGAAGTCGCTTCAGGATTGTTTTCGGCTATCATTTCATAAGCTCTTCTATTGATAATGGCACCCTGAACAGAATCAGCCCCTTTGTCTCTTGAGAAATCTTCTCCCTTGATCAATTGAAAACCCACCGTTTCCAAAAACCCATAATCTACATGCATAATTTCAAAAAGCGCATTGAAATCAGGGTCCTTTCCTTCCCACTTGATACCTCCGGTATTTGTATTTCTTCCCAATAAAGAATGTGATGACCTGCTGATAGATTTAACATCATCCTTTTGATCAATCAGGTTTTTGAATACTTCAAAATTATCCGCCAACTTCCCTTCCAATGGAACTACCAACAGTTGCTCCTTGTCATAACCAAGGTTTTGGTTGAGGGCATAATTGATCTGTTGATAAACCACCACCGTGGAAACTATCAAGATTGTAGCGAGGATAAACTGAAAGGTGACAAGTCCCTTCCTTGCAAGTACCACTCCTTTGCCTGATTTGGTATGGCTTCTGAAAACAGAAACCACTTTGGTGGCAGAAAGATAAAACGCCGGATAACTTCCTGCGACCAATCCGGTAAACAGCATTACGCCAACCAATTGTAGCCAGAAAATTCCATCTGAGTAAGGAACTGACATGGATTTTCCTGTCAGGGTGTTAAAAATAGGTAAGGTCAATTCTACCAACAGAATAGAAAATGCAGTTGCAAAGAATGTCATCAAAAGGGATTCACTGAGGAATTGATTGACCAATGCTCCTTTTTCTGCGCCTACTACTTTTCTTACACCGACTTCCTTGGCTCTTTTCTGGGATTTGGCAGTTGACAGGTTCAT
>NZ_JBGTCA010000318.1:0-2273 GCF_041749095.1 Aquiflexum sp.
ATTGATCCATTGGTCACGGGGAATATTCTGTTCGGTAAGTTTGGTGATGGCATTATATGGTGCGGAATGTGCCATCAGCAATTCCAGGCGGTTGTTTTTGAGACTGAGGTGATATCCCCGCCAATTATATAGCACCGCCCCCGAACCCTTGTGGAAGATCGCCCCATCAGTCAAAGACTTTGGGACAGAAATCCAAATGCTAACCGAAAAAGGCTCGCTGCGGGAAAATATACCAGAACCACCCAAATCCAGCCAGGAATCTCCGTTAAGTTTGACAGCTTTTCCTCTAAACCCTTCTACATAGGTAGGTTTCTGGTTTTTGACCTCGCTGCTTTCCATGGTTCCTTTTTGGGCAGGATTGAGGTGGTTTTGAATGGAGTTTTGATCAAAAGAATAAAACCCAACCCGACTTGCCGGAAAATCCATTTTGGAAATTTTTTCAAAAGAACCAGATGCCAACCAAGCCTGAAATGCATCGTCTTCCTTCTCAGCCACCTTTTTCAATTCCTCTTCCTCCTTGTTTTTTTGGGAAAGCAGGAAGGAAAGCATGTTGTCTTTCTCCGTATCGGTCAAAAGCATCGTCGGAACGGGCATGGCATCATCCCAAGAAATCTGACCGGCCTCATCCACCTGATTGAAAAAACTGCTGAGTTCAAAGAAATTCTTTTGGGAAATAGGATCATATTTATGGTCATGACATCTCGCACAACCCAATGTCAAGGCCATAAAAGCCTGACCCATAGTACTCGTCCGGTCCACCACATACTCCACCCGAAACTCCTCTTCCACAATTCCTCCTTCCATGTTTTGGGGATGAATCCGGTTGAAGGCTGTCGCAATCATCTGGTCCTTGGTAGGGTTGGGCAGAAGGTCTCCTGCCAACTGATGGGTGATAAACTGGTCATAAGAAAGGTTTTGGTTGAACGCCCGGATTACCCAATCCCGATAGGGCGATGCATCCCGATACCGATCTACAGTGTAGCCATGGGTATCTGCAAACCTCGCTATGTCCATCCAATGCATGGCCATTTTCTCCCCATAATGCGCAGAATTGAGTAATCTCTCGACCTGTTTTTCATAAGCATTTGCGGAGGGGTCAGCCAAAAAAGCATCCATTTCAGCAACGCTTGGAGGCAATCCAATCAAATCCAGACTCAATCTTCTCAAAAGGGTTTCCTTATCGGCCTCCTGAGATGGTTTGATTCCCTCTTGTTCCAGTTTGCTTAGGACAAAGTGGTCAATGGGATTTTTCGTCCATGATATATCTTTTACTTTCGGAGTCTCGAGTTTTTGAGGAGGGATGAAAGCCCAATGCTTTTTGTATTCTGCCCCATCTTCAATCCATTTGATCAGGATGGCTTTTTCCTTTGGAGTCAAAATCAAATTTGATTCTTGGGAAGGCATCCGGTACTCCGGATCTTCTGATATGATCCGGTGAAAAAGTCCGCTATTACGGAGGCTTCCGGATTTGATGGCAACCTTCCCGGGGGAGTCTTTTAGAGAGGCAAAAGCCATTTCGGGATCGTGCAAACTCAAACCTGCTTTTTGTGCTGCCAGATCAGGGCCATGACAGGCAAAGCATTTATCCGACAAAATAGGCTTGACATGAATATTGAAGTCCAATGCTTCCGGTAATTCCTCATAAGCAGCCCGAACATCCTCCGGGAGTTCAGGGCTACAGGAAATCAAAAAGGAAATAAAGCAGAAGAAACTCAGAATTCTTAAGACCATTTGAAATCAAATCACGGGATTAAATTAACGGAATTTCGAATAATATCCCACCTGTTATATCCTGTATTGTGGGGCAATGCTAAATTATAGGAATGATGGTATAGAATTCAAAGCTCTGGGGGGAAAAATTTCATAAGAAAATTCATTACCCACAAAAAACCCCTTCATATCTGAAGGGTTTTTATTTGTAGCCTCGACGGGAATCGAACCCATATCTAAAGTTTAGGAAACTTCTATTCTATCCATTGAACTACGAGGCCATTTTTGAGACTGCTAGATTTGAGATGCGAGACACTAGACTCTTGGATCTCGTCTCTCGCTTCTAATCTCTCGCTTCTAAATGAAGGCGCAATTTAAAGCATAATCCTTCATCCAAGCAAATATATTTAAAGGCATTTGTTCATTTCGAATTATTAATTCTATCTTTGCAGTCCAAAAAATTAAGATGGACGGGATCCATCAATTCACTAAATATCAAATTTATATGGCAGTAAAAATCAGATTATCGCGTAGAGGCAGAAAAAAAATGGCCATCTATGACG
>NZ_JBGTCA010000319.1:0-6969 GCF_041749095.1 Aquiflexum sp.
CATAAAACGACGGGCATTATTGATGGCAGACCTGATTTTTAATTCATTCCTGATGATTTCCTTGTTCTGTAAAAGTTCCTGAACATAACCCTCCGGTAAATCTGCGATAACTTTATAGTCAAATTCAGCAAAAGCCTTCCGGTAACCTTCCCGTTTTTTCAGAATGGTGGACCAACTTAAGCCAGCTTGGGCACTTTCCAAAACCAAAAATTCAAATTGTTTTTGATCATCAAATACCGGAACACCCCATTCTTCGTCATGGTATTTTACATATTGGTCGAACCCCAAACACCATGGGCAGCGAAATTTATCGGGTTTTTGTTCCATTTGTTATTTATTAATTTTTAATCAACCGTCTCAAGCAGCGTCCTAAAAACCACGAATTTGTCTTGAAATTTTGATTTTACGTCCTCTTGTAGTTTTTGGGAAAATTTTTTTTGGTATTCCATGACTTTCTCCATGCTATCCGAAAAATATTGAACCGAATAGTTGACACTTCCATCCTCTGAGTCATGAAGGATTTTGTAAAATCTGTTTTCGGAAAACATTCCCGTTGCAAGGACATCAGGAATATGGATATTTTTCATCCATAAAACCCAATCTTGCTCAACTTCCTTTTCAATATTGACCGTCACATTATATAAAATCATATTTTCTTAATTTATCTTTACTTTTGTCGCATTCTTCTACCAACAAATATAAGTTCTCGATGTTAAAGTCAACAAGTCTGTGAACAAAATCCTTGAATTAAACATGTCTTATAGCCCTTTGGAAAAATCAGAAAGCAAAATTGGGACAACTGTTCAGGGAATTCAGGAAAATAACTCCAGACTATTCAAATTGATCATTTTCGTTTTTTATTTAGTAGGAATTATCGGAATGTCTGTGCCAGGGCTCAAGCCTTATTTTCAGGCCCTTACTCCTTTTCATTTAATACTTAGTTTGGGAATACTTCTTTTATTTCATACAGATTGGAACCGGTCCTTTTTGTTTTTTTCCTCAATGGCATTTTTGATCGGTTTTGGCTCTGAAGTATTGGGTGTACATACGGGTTTTCCTTTTGGGAATTATGAGTATGGGTCTGTATTAGGTGTCAAATTATTTGAAGTACCGATTATGATCGGGGTCAATTGGTTGTTGTTGGTATATTTGACAGGGAATCTTTTAGAAAAGAAAGTCAAAAATGATTTCCTGGCTGCAGGAATGGGTGCAGGATTGATGGTGGCAATAGATTTTTTGATTGAGCCGGTTGCGATTGAATTGGAATTTTGGAGTTGGGAAGGCGGAGAAATCCCCTTATCCAATTATGTGGGTTGGTTTGCGGTGGCTTACTTAATACATTTGATATACCGGAAAGCAATGTTTCAAAAGAAAAATCTGATATCAGGATTTCTAATGCTTAGTTTGATAATCTTCTTTGCTGTTTTAAATATTATCCTCTAAACCAAATTTCACCTGCTTAAACATTATGTATAATATAAAGTTACTCTAATGATGTACGCGATTATATTTATAGTCCTTGGATTTGCTGCAATGGAATTTTCAGGTTGGTTTATTCATAAATACATTATGCATGGGCCTTTATGGGGGATCCATAAAACCCATCATCAGCCTTCAAAATCTATTTTCGAACTCAATGATCTATTTTCATTGCTGTTTGGGAGCATTGCGGTTTTGCTGATCTTTCTAGGAGTAGGTGAATTGGATTATCGATTTTGGATGGGTGTTGGAATAAGTATTTATGGTATCAGTTACTTCATTATTCATGATGTACTGGTTCATAGAAGGATAAAGTGGTTTGAAAGACCAAAAAGCAACTTTCTTTTAGGGATATTCAAAGCACATCAAGCACATCATGCAACCAATAAAAAAGATAATGCAGTATCCTTTGGACTGTTTGTTGTTCCGAAGAAATATTTTAAAATAAAATCATAGTGAGTACCTATTCAATCAAAGACCTTGAGCAGTTGTCCGGAATTAAAGCCCATACATTACGTATTTGGGAGCAAAGGTACAATCTGCTGATGCCCAAGCGAACTGATACCAACATCAGGTATTATGATGATGCTGATCTCAAACTTATTTTGAATGTTGCCTTATTGAATGACAATGGCTTCAAGATCAGTAAGATTGCCGGCATGTCCTTTGAAAGTATAAGGGAAGAAGTTGTCAAATTGACAGATAAGAGCTTGACCCATGATGATCAGATTCATGCACTCACCATTTGTATGATAGAGATGGATGAAGAAAGGTTTGACAAAGTATTGTCCACCAATATTCTGAAAATTGGCTTTGAACAGACCATGCTCAATATCATTTACCCTTTTATGTCTAAAATAGGCGTGCTTTGGCAGACCGGCGCCATCAATCCTGCCCAAGAGCATTTTATGAGCAATCTCATCAGGCAGAAACTCATTGTCGCCATTGATGCACAGGTTTATAAAGGTGGACGCAAAAAATTTCTCCTTTACTTACCGGATGGGGAGCACCACGAAATATCTATTCTCTTTGCAGCCTACCTAATCAAACTTAAAGGTCATAAAGTTATTTATCTGGGACAGAGTACACCTGACGATGACCTGATTTCTGTTTACAATTTGGTGCAACCGGAATACCTTTTGACCGTCATTACGACTTCACCAAGTCCTGAAAATGTACAGGAATATATTGACACTTTAGCCAAGCGTTTCAGTAAGTCTGAAATCATTGTGTCGGGCTATCAAATAGTTGGTCAGGAAATTCGTTTCCCCAAAAATGTCAAAGCACTAAATTACATCAGGCAGATTAAGGAATATTTGGAACAGATAGATGAGATATTGGTTGAGAGATAGCAATTAGTTTTACATTTTTGATAAAATATTAAACAAAGTGAAAATTCCGATTTTCACTTTTTTTTTGCGCTCATTTTATCATATTACCGTTTATTTACAATAAATGAACCTATTTTTATTCCTATCTTATAATTTGTTTAAGAAAAGTTGAAAAATAATTAAACAATGTGTTTGATTTTTGTTTAATGATTACTACATTTGATTAAACAAAAAGAAAACGTCCATGACAACTCTAGAATTCAGTTACTCGCTCAACAAGTTATCAACTTCGCTAAAGCCATTTGCTCTGAAACTCACCAGAGATATGGATGATGCAAATGATTTATTACAGGATACTATGGTAAAGGCATTTACCAACAAAGATAAATTTACTGAGGGGACTAACCTGAAGGCATGGTTGTACACAATAATGAAAAATACTTTTATCACCAATTATCAAAGAATGATCAGAAGAGGAACTTTTGTGGATACAACTGATAATCTTCATTACATCAATTCAGGTGACTCATTGGTTGAAAATGGGGCATTTGGAGATTTTACAATGGATGATATTTATACTGCAATAGATAAGTTGGAAGATGTTTATAAGACGCCATTTATGATGCATTATAAAGGCTTCAAATATCACGAGATCGCTGATAAATTGACCATACCGATTGGAACTGTTAAAAATAGAATACATATTGCCAGAAAACTTTTGAAGGACGATTTGCATGTTTATAAACACAGAAACTAATATATATGTCTGATAAGAAAGTAGTGGTAATAGGGGCTGGATTTGCAGGCCTATCAGCTGCTACACATTTGGCACATTTGGGATATCAGGTCACATTACTTGAAAAAAACACAACCCCCGGTGGAAGAGCTAGAAAGTTCGAAGCCGAGGGTTTTGTTTTTGATATGGGACCAAGTTGGTATTGGATGCCAGATGTATTTGAAACCTATTTTGGTCACTTCGGCAAAAAGCCATCGGATTACTATGACCTTATCAGGCTGGATCCATCCTACACGGTAGTTTTTGGAGAGAATCAATTTGTTGAAATACCCGCGGATTTATCAAAATTCCGGGATTTGATGGAAAGCATGGAACCCGGAGTCGGGCCTAAGCTTGACGAATTCCTCAAACAAGCAGCTTATAAATATAAAGTGGGCATTCAGGATTTGGTATATAGGCCAAGTAGGTCCATCCTTGAATTTACAGACCCACGACTTTTGAGAGATATTGTCAGAATGGATGTCTTTCAGTCCATGTCCAAACATGTCAGGAAATTTTTTAAGGATGAGAATATTATCAGACTGATGGAATTTCCTGTCATATTTTTGGGAGAGATGGCGGACAATATTCCTGCTTTGTACAGTCTCATGAATTATGCTGATATCGTCCTCGGTACTTGGTATCCTATGGGTGGAATGCATGAAATAGTCAAAGGAATGGTACAGCTTGCCGAAGAAAAAGGTGTACAAGTGCATCTTGGTGCAGATGTATCCCATATCAATATCAAAAATGGTATAGCAAAAAGCGTTGTCCTTATAAATGGTGAAAGTTTCGATGCCGATATAGTTGTCGCCGGTGCAGATTATCACCATGTAGATAGTAAACTACTTTCGCCAGAATACAGAAACTATGATGAAAAATACTGGGATAATAGAGTGATGGCACCTTCATCTCTTTTGTTTTATCTGGGAGTTGACAAGAAACTGGATAATCTGACACATCATTGTCTGTTTTTTGATGAGCAAATGGGTCCACATGCTGATGCCATTTATAAAAATCCAAGATGGCCTGAAAAACCTTTGTTTTATTTATCGGCGGCATCTATAACTGATCCTTCAGTAGCCCCTAAAGGGAAAGAGAATTTAGTCATATTGATACCTCTTGCCCCGGATCTGCAAGATGGGGAAGAAATAAGGGAAAAATACTTTAATATGGTTATGGATAGGCTTGAAAAACTGACCAAGCAGGAAATCAGAAGCCATATCATTTTCAAACGCTCTTATGCACATAGTGATTTCAGAGCTGATTATAATGCGTTTAAGGGAAATGCCTATGGTTTGGCAAATACCCTTTTCCAAACAGCCATCTTAAAACCTTCTTTAAAAAGCAAAAAAGTAAAGAATTTGTATTATACAGGTCAGTTAACAGTACCCGGTCCCGGTGTTCCTCCGACGCTGATATCAGGTCATGTCGTAGCAAGAGAAGTTCATAAAGAGAATAATTAAGATAAAAAATTGTATATTATGGGTATGGATGCAAAAAGCCTTTTTGACCAAACTACATTGGAGTGCAGCAAACTAATAACCCAAAGGTACAGTACTAGCTTCACCTTGGGAATAAAAACTCTGGACAAAAAACTGCATTTGCCCATTTATGCCATCTATGGATTTGTAAGATATGCAGATGAAATAGTGGATACTTTTCATGACAAGGATAAAAAAGCACTTTTAGATCAGTTCAAACATGATACGTATGAATCCATTGAAAAAGGGATAAGTCTTAACCCTGTCCTACATGCATTTCAAATGATAGTCAATCAATTTGATATTGACCTTGATCTGATAGAGGCTTTTCTCAAAAGCATGGAGATGGATCTTGATTTCAAAACTTATAATGACTCAAGATATCATGAGTATATATATGGTTCGGCAGAAGTAGTCGGTCTGATGTGCCTCAAAGTTTTCTGTGAAAGAGATCAGGCAATGTACGGAAATCTTAAAAAACCCGCCTGTAAGCTTGGGTCAGCATTCCAAAAGGTCAATTTCCTCAGGGACATCAAAAGTGACTATGAGGAAAGAGGAAGGGTATATTTTCCCGGAGTGGATTTCAATCATTTTGATAAATCTGCAAAACAGTTGATCGAGGAAGATATACAAAAAGATTTTGATGAGGCGTTAGATGGCATTCGAAGATTACCAAACAGCGCTAAGATGGGTGTTAAGATTGCTTATTTGTATTACCGGAAGTTATTTGAAAAAATCAGGAAATTACCTCCTGAAACGATCACCCATCAGCGGGTCAGAATACCTAATTCGAGAAAATTTTCGTTGCTGTTAGGGACTTATTTTGGGATGAAATTCGGGATAGTTTGATATGGAAAAGTTTTTATACCTTACTTTGAACTTGTTGACCGTCGCTTTTCCTTTGGTCAGGTCATTTGAGTCTAGAATCCAATATGCAAAAAAGTGGTATGCGCTTTTTCCGGCAATTGGAATAACCAGCTTGTTTTTTTTGGTCTGGGACCACTGGTTTACTGTGATAGGTGTTTGGGAATTTAATCCTAGATACCTGACCGGAATTTACATCTTCGAATTGCCTATTGAAGAATGGCTGTTTTTCTTGACCGTCCCCTTCGCCTGTGTGTTTATATATGAGGTTCTCAATTACTTTATCAAAAATGATATTCTTGGTTCTGTGGCCAGACCAATCACATTTATACTGATTCCTGCATTCTTGATAATCGGTTTACTCAATCTGGATAAATGGTATACCTCAGTGAATTTTCTGGTCGCTACTGCCATGCTATCCATTCACTATATTTTTTATCAAGGGAAATATCTTGGAAGGTTTTACCTGGCCTATATGGTTTCGATGATACCTTTTTTATTTGTGAATGGAATCCTGACAGGGTCATTTATTGAGGAACCTGTGGTGATATACAATAATGCTGAAAATTTGGGTATCCGGTTATTTACCATACCCATTGAAGATACAGTTTATTCCATGACGCTTTTGTTGATGAATATCACAATCTATGAAAGGATAAGGAACACCAAAACAATTCAGACTGTTAAAAGTTTATAGGCTATGATGAACCTGCAAGTACATATAGATCAACATTCCGGCTTCTGTTTTGGAGTGGTCTATGCCATTGAAATGGCAGAGGAAATCCTTGATGATCAGGGGTATCTATACTGTTTGGGGGATATTGTTCACAATGACGAAGAGGTAAATCGTCTTACTAAAAAGGGCCTGAAAATCATAGATCATGTGGAATTGCAACACCTGAGAGATGAAAAAGTATTGATCAGAGCCCATGGTGAACCGCCTTCAACTTATGAATTGGCAATCAATAACAACCTTACATTAATAGACGCAAGCTGCCCTGTGGTACTGAAATTGCAGAACAGGATCAAAAATTCC
>NZ_JBGTCA010000320.1:0-3550 GCF_041749095.1 Aquiflexum sp.
CAGGCTATAGCCCGGAAAAATGAGGCGGTTGAAGTATTTGTTCCTACTTTGCAGGCACTGAATGATGTCCATTTGGGATCAAAAGAGATCCTTTTTGAGAGCAATTTCAATAAGTCGGATATGCAACATGTGGTCACGCTATCTATTGTTGCTGTCCTGATTTTATTCCTGGCCATCATTAATTTTGCCAATCTTGTCACCGCTAAATCCACCTCCCGGGCAAAGGAAGTTGGAGTCAGAAAGGTGATAGGTGCCTACCGTTCACAACTGATAGGGCAGCATCTTTCAGAGTCAATTCTAGTGGTATTGGTCTCTGCGGTAATAGCCTATTTATTGGTATTGGGATTCCTACCTGTATTCAATGACCTATACCAAAGAGGTGCGGAGATTCAGGCAATGATCGATTATCAGAATCTCCTGATCATCGGAGGGATGATCATTGGAGTTGGCCTTATCTCGGGATTGTATCCTGCCTTTGTACTTTCCTCCTTCAACCCACTTTCAGTGATGAAAGGGGCTTTCAAAAATTCGGAAAGTGGAAAATCCCTTCGAAAATCCCTGGTCGTTTTCCAATTCACCATCAGTATCGGTCTGATAGTGGGTACTGTCATCGTGTACCAACAGATGGACTTTATTTTCAATACAGATCTCGGTTATGACAGGGATCAGATCATTACCATTTCCCAAAACACCAAAAACAGCGAATTTCTCAAAAATGAGCTGGTGCAAAACCCTAACATTCATGCCATAGGCACTTCCTCCGCACAGATCGGACAACAGCTTCCAAGGGGTGGGGTAACCCCACAAGGAGCCTCAGAGGAATCCACCTACATTGTCAGCGAAATGAGTATTGACGAGGCATTTATTCCTACCATGGGCATGGTCATACGGGAAGGAAGAAATTTTTCATTAGCATCATCAGACTCCTTATCTATCATTATCAATGAGGAAATGGCAAAGTTATTTGAATGGGAAGAACCTATAGGGATGAAGATGGATTTAGGGAATGTCACCGTAGAAGTGATAGGGGTAGTAAAAGATTTTCATTTTGCCACCATCCGGCATAAAGTAGAGCCGTTGATGATGTTTTTCAATCCGCAAAACAGCCAAATGGCATTGAAAGTAGATGCACAGAACCTAAACCAAACCTTGGCAGATATTGAAGCTACCTGGAAAACGGTCAACCCTGAAACTCCCTTTGAATATAACTTCCTTGATGCGGAATTTGCCAACCTTTATCGAAACGATCAGGCTTTTGCCTCCATGTTTTTACATTTTGCCATTCTCGCCATTTTGATTGCATGCCTGGGATTATTTGGATTGTCTGCCTACACTGCTGAACAACGGCAAAAAGAAATCAGCATCAGAAAGGTGTTGGGTGCCTCCCCAGGCAATATCATGATAAAACTTTCCATGGAGTTTATTGGATTGGTGAGCATTGCCTTTATCCTGGCCACCATCCTCTCCTATTTTGCAATGAACCAATGGCTGCAGGATTTCCAATACAGGATCCAAATCGAACCGTGGGTATTTCTGATGGCCGGATTGGTGGCCATGTTCATTACCGTAGTGACCATAAGTTTCCAAACTGTTAAAGCCACTTTCAGTAACCCGGTAAATTCATTGAAAAGTGAGTGAGGATTGCCGGGGAAAGGTTTGCCATTGCTTTGTGAAAATACACTATTGGTTGATGAATGTTTTCCCGCAAAGACGCAAAGGAGTTAGTGAAAAAGCATTTTATAAAGAGATTTCTTATTTAAAACAGCATAGTTAGTGTGTGATGGAAAAAGCGTAAAATTCTTTATCAGTATCACTTGGAAACCTAAAATATTTGATATGAAAAATGTAATCTTCATCATCCTTGCCATCGTTTTGGGATTTAATGCCTGTAGCATCCAAAATTCAAAACTGGACAGTATGTTGAATGTTCCAAGTAATTTAGCTTCAATGGCAGTTTCTGATCCTTCAGGCAATGTTTCGAGCGAAATCCCCGTATCAGAAGGCACATTGGTTCCGGTTAAAAATATGCACTTCGCACGTGCAGCACATACAGCAACTTTATTGAAAGATGGGACAGTATTGATTTGCGGAGGTTTTGCGGGCAGTAGCAATAACAGTTTGTCGAGTGCTGAACTTTACAATCCTACCTTAAAATCATTTTCTAAAATCAACCCATTAACTACCCCTCGCATTAATCAGTCAGCAACCCTTTTGCCAAATGGAAAAGTGCTTATTGCCGGAGGTTACAATGGCAATGCCCTCTCCACTACCGAAATTTATGACCCTAAATCAAAAACCTTTTCCCAGGGGCCAGATATGAAAACTCCCAGGTATGGACATACTGCAACCTTACTTCATGACGGAAAAATACTCATGACAGGTGGGGTGGGAACAGGATGGACTTTTTTGTCTTCCGCAGAGATATATGATACACAAACCAATAAATTTACAGAGTCCAGCCCAATGGCCTTTGCCCGTGAATCGCATACAGCCACACTTTTGAAAAATGGAAACGTACTGATTACAGGTGGACACAGAGACAGGAGAGAAAATTTAAAGGTTTACGATGTTGCTGAAATATTTGACAGCAAATCAAATCAATTCACGCCAACAGGAAGTATGAATATCCCCCGGCATAAACATGATGCTGTTCTGCTTTCTGATGGGAAAGTATTGGTCAATGGCGGTGCTGACAGACGGGATTCCCTGTATGCTTCTGCCGAAATCTACGACCCCAATACTGCCCAATTCACCTCCATATCAAACATGAATTTTCCCCGGTTCAAGCACAAAGAGACAAGTATATTGTTGTCGGACAACAATGTTTTGATCGGGGGCGGTTCTGACAAGGCGGAGATTTACAATACCAAGAATTGTAAATTCGTTCCGCTTCAGGGCAACTTAGGGACAACTCGCTTGTTTTCAAGTTCGACACTTTTGGAAAATGGAGAGGTGTTGATCACAGGTGGATATGATGACAAGATCACAGCAAGGAGCGAGTCGCAGTTATTTGTGAAAAACAAACCGTAAAGCTTAATATGAGATCTTTTTGGCAGTGCAATATCTACCGCTGATTAATCTTTTCATTGGTTACAGGCCCTGCAATAAAATCAAATCCTAATGGAAGACTGTCATTTTTGGATTTATAGACTCCTTTAACCAAAACCGAATATTTCCCGTCCAGAATTAATATTTTATCAACCGGATCTTCTTCCCCAAAATATGCCCGGGCTATCCTATCCGAAATCAGAATATTGAAATCATTGTTAAATACCGCATAAGGATCGCCTTTCAATAAAGATAATCCCATGCTTTTAAACCGATTTTTATCTAAAAAAATTAGGCCTCCCTCTATGGCCTTTATGTCCGATGATGATTCGGTTTCAGATATAAAAACAACAAATTCATACTTCACCGAAGATGAATTTGATTCTGCTGAATGTGGTTTAAACTCTTTGTTATCATAGGAATTCGGAATATTAAAACTTTCCTTAACTCCAAATTTTTTCAGATCCACAAATTCAACAGGTTGTTCTGAATAATTCATCGA
>NZ_JBGTCA010000321.1:0-2140 GCF_041749095.1 Aquiflexum sp.
GGGAAGCCGGAGAAGTACGTTTCCTCCCCATCATCCTGACTACTTTAACGGCAATCGGTGGTCTTACCCCAATCGCAATTTCAAGTAACCCCTTAATTGCTCCACTTGCCATTGTTATTATAGGAGGGCTAATTAGTTCTACATTACTATCAAGAATTGTAACACCGGTAGTATATAAGTTGATTCCTCCAAGGGTGGAGTTGAATATCATTAAATCAAATTAATTTGAAAAAAAGCAGCGGGAGAAGTTCGAGGCCACTGAAAAAGTCCCTTCACTAAATTTAGGGTTATATTAGGGGCAAAGACGAGCAGAAAATATTAGTTTTTCTGCTCGTCTTTTTGTATTTTATATGCACCTTGATAACCAATCCTGATGCTGGCCCTACAACAACAAATTCAATTTAGTTCCTTTACAGGCCTGTATGACCTGATTGTTCCAAAAGATAATCTTCTTCGGAAGATCAACGATCTGATTGATTTCAGTTTCATCTATGAAGAACTATTAGAGAAGTATTGTCATAATAACGGGCGTACTGCGGAGAGTCCAATCCGCATGTTCAAATACCTCCTGCTCAAGACGATCTATACGATATCGGATGTGGATGTTGTTGAGCGGTCCCGCTATGATATGTCCTTCAAGTATTTTCTGGGGATGTGCCCAGAAGAGGAGGTGATCAACCCCAGCTCATTGACCAAGTTCCGTAAGCTGCGCCTGAAGGATACCGATCTGTTGAACCTGCTGATCAATAAAACCGTCTCAATTGCGCTGGAAAAGGACATTATCCGTTCCAAATCCATCATTGTTGATGCTACACATTCTCACTCCCGTTCCAATCCCTATTCAGCTTTAGATGTTCTTAGGGAGCGTTCCAAACATCTTCGTAAAGCCGTCTATGCCATTGATGAGGATATGAGCAAGCGCATGCCGCAGAAGAATGATTCCAATGATCTGGAAAAAGAACTAATCTACTGTAAGGAATTGGAAAAAATCATACAGTCGGATCAGATACTCCAAGAGATTCCTTCGGTGAAGGAGAAGCTAAACCTTTTGAAAGAAACCGTTGAGGATACCTTGGAACATTATACCCTCTCCAAGGATCAGGATGCGAGGACTGGACATAAATCTGCCGATAGCTCATTCTTTGGGTACAAGACCCATCTGGCGATGAGTGAAGAGCGTATTATTACCGCGGCAGTAGTGACATCAGGTGAAAAGGGAGATGGCCCCGAACTGCCAAAGCTCTTGGAGATCAGCCAGGCTAACGGCCTTCAGGTTGAGGCTGTCATTGGAGACGCGGCATACTCTGGAAAGGAAAACCTATCGCTCCACAACAAACAGGGACAGCGAATAAAAATAGTGTCCAAACTGAACCCTTCGATAACACAAGGCTTTAGAAAGGATGAAGATAAGTTCGATTATAACAAAGATGCAGATATGTTTGTCTGCCCGGCAGGGCATCTGGCTATCCGAAAGGCACGTCAAGGGAAAAAGGAGGCCGGAACAAACCAGACCGTCACGTATTATTTTGACATTGAAAAATGCAAGGTGTGTCCATTGAAGGGAAACTGTTATAAGCCGGGAGCAAAGACCAAGAGCTATTCGGTATCCATAAAGTCAGGCCTACACCAAGAGCAAATGGAGTTTCAGGAAACAGAATATTACAGGGAAAAGTCAAGACTGAGGTATATGATCGAGGCAAAGAACAGTGAGTTAAAGAATATCCATGGCTATGGACGGGCAATCTCCTATGGTATCCAGAACATGGAAATGCAGGGTGCCCTAACGATATTCACGGTAAACCTGAAACGAATACTTGCCCTGAGCAAATAAACTGAAAATCTTGGGCACAAATACCCTTTGTTTACCCTAGTTCCCAACCAACGGCTAGCAAGCCTTTGTATTTAACAACACTTTATTGTAGAAAACAAACAGCGGCCAAGTAAACCGTGAAGTTTGCTAGGCCGCTTTAAAAAAACATTATAAATCAAGACCTTTTTCAGTGGCCTCAAATATATGGCCTCTTTTTTTATCCTGCTCAAACTGTAAAAAACCTACAGAATATATTCATTCTATTTTATAACATTGATTTTTTTAGGTTCAAATCAGGTATGACTTAGATGGTAACCATCATAAATTTGA
>NZ_JBGTCA010000322.1:0-2327 GCF_041749095.1 Aquiflexum sp.
ATTGGTGATCCGGGACCAGATGAAATACATGCAGAATGTATCTTTGGGATTTGATAAGGAACATGTTTTGGTTGTAGAAAGGGGATTTAGCTTTGGGCCGCAAAATCTAAAAACCTTTGTGGAAGAACTCAGAAAAATGCCGGAAGTAGAGAATGCTGCCATTGCATTTGCATCTCCCGGGCAGGAAGCCACCTTCTTTGGATTACAGTTTCAGCCTGAAGGTTCCTCCGAAATCCTGACCACCAAATCCATGGTTGTCGCTGATGGCGTTTCCGAAACTTTGGGTTTTGAAATAGTGGAAGGTAAGGGCTTTTCGGAAGCAACAAATGATTCCCTGTATGTTTTGCTCAATGAGACTGCCGTCAAAGTCATGGGCATCACAGACCCTATAGGTTCCAAACTGTTGGAATCCCAGAACACCCCCGATGGCAATATCACTGTCGGGCATACCATTATCGGGATTGTTAAGGATTTCAACTTCATTTCATTACGGGATGAAATTACTCCCTTGGTGCTACAGAACACAGAAAGATTTGGGGACATAGGTGGTCAGTATGTTTTTGCCAGGATCAAAGGCAACCAAACCCAATCTGCCATAGCGTCCATTGAAGCCAAATGGAAAGAAATAGCTCCCGAACAGGCATTCAAGTTTTCATTCTTGGATGAAAGCCTCGACAACCAATACCTTGAGGAGCAGCAAACAGGAAGGATTTTCTCAATATTTTCTATCCTGGCGATTTTCGTTTCCTGCATAGGATTGTTTGCTTTATCCGCCTACGTCACCAGCCTCCGTACCAAAGAGATCGGAGTGAGAAAAGTATTGGGTGCTTCTGTCAACAGTGTGGTGCTGATGCTTTCCAAAGACTTTACCAAAATGATTTTGATCGCATTTGTCTTGGCTGTTCCGGTGGCCTGGTACGTGATGGAAAAATGGTGGTTACAGAATTTCGCTTTTAGGATCAATGTCAACCTTTGGATTATCCTGATTTCAGGTATCTCGGTGTTGACGATAGCATGGCTGACGGTTAGTTTCCAATCGGTTAAAGCGGCTTTGGCAAATCCGGTGGAATCGCTGAAGTCAAACTGAATTAAAGGATGAAGGAGAAGGGATGAAGGATAAAGGACAAGGTGGTGCGTCATTGCGAGGAGCATTTGGGAAACTTTGATATTTTGAAAAGTCCTTTGTGCGACGTGGCAATCTCTTTGGATGAAAGATGAGGGGGTGAATTACAAGGATGAAGGAGAAGGGATGAAGGATGAAGGACAAAGGAAAAAGGGTGAATACAAGGAAGAAGGAAGTGGTAAAATTGAAGAAGGATGAGTAGCTCCATCTTAATTATGAGATAACTTGGAGTATATATCAAAAGTATATACTTTTAGATAAACTTAATAGCTATGAAGAACCTATCATTGAAGCTTGAAGACGATATTTTTCAGGAGACTGAACATATCATTTCAAAAGTTAAAAAGAGCAGAAACAGGTATATCAACGATGCAATCGAATTTTATAACAGACTTCAAAAGCGGAGACTTTTGTCAGAACAGTTAGGCAGAGAATCAAAAATCGTAGCACAGGACTCCATGGATGTTTTGGCTGAATTCGAAAGACTCATAGATGAAGATCAGGCAATATGAAATTTGGGTTGCTGACCTAAATCCAAGAAGGGGAACGGAGGCCGGTAAAGTCAGACCTGTAATTATCATTCAGACCGACTTACTCAATAAAGAACATCCTTCCACCATTGTATGCCCGATTACCACCAACGTAAGGCCGGAGGCAGAGATTTTAAGGGTTCACCTAAAGAAGGCAAAATTTGAACTCAAGGAAGATTGTGATATCATGATTGACCAAGTTAGGGCAATAGATAACAACAGACTTTTGGAAAGGATTGGGGAGGTGGACCGGCGTACCATTGATATGGTGAAAGAAAACTTAAGGATTTTGTTGGATTTGGGTTGAAAGATGGAATTTTACTGCCAATGTTTGGGTCTGCATAAACTGCGGAAAGGATGAAGGAGAAGGGATAAAGATGAAATACAAGGATGATGGAAAAGGGATGAAGGTAAAAGTGTGAAGACAAGGAAGAAGGATGTAGTAATATGGATTAAGGATAGGTAAATTCCCATCTTAATCACAAGATTAGAGATCTCTTGTATTTGGGTTTCTTTATCTGCCATTTTTTGTAAATTTGAGTTTATAATATTTTAAAAAACAAAAATGAGTTATTATGTCAAATCCTCTTAATGAAACCCAATTGGAAATCCTGAAGCTATTCAGCCATGAACAATCAGAGGAAGATTTGCAGGAAATTAAATCACTGTTCGTC
>NZ_JBGTCA010000323.1:0-2925 GCF_041749095.1 Aquiflexum sp.
GATGCGTGCAGGAGATGTGAGGATATTATCCGAAAATAAAGGAAAGAAAATAGACATCATTTCTTCAACGATGTTTAAAAGTTTTAAAATAGCGGATGGCTTACCCGATAATGTTGTGACGCAAGTTATTCAAATGTCCGATGGTAAAATGGCTATTGGCACCAACCTTGGAATCACCCTTTTTAACCCTTCCCATGACTTTGCTAAACTGACCGATATAGTAATATACAACTCCAATACAGGCTATCCGGTAAAGAGTGTAAATATAGGGCAAAACTCTATGTTCTTAGACAGTAAGGGCATAATATGGGCAGGCACGGGCAGCGAAAAAACAGCCTTGGTACGGTTTGACCCTGTGACATTGAAAAAGAATATGGAAGCCCCAACCCTGGTCATTCAATCCATAAAAATAAACGGTGAGAATATTCCCTGGTACGATTTAAATGAAAAGCCTGTTGCGATTGACAGCATGACTACCCCTGCTTACGTCACTGAAGAGGTGGGCCTTTTCGGGAGGGAATTAACAGAATCCGAAAGGGATATTTTGCAAAAACGGTTTGAACGCATTCAGTTTGATGGAATCAGACCTTTCTATCCAGTACCTGAAAAATTAATACTGCCCCATGAGCTTAATCATATTTCATTTGAATTTGCCGCCATTGAAACCTCCCGGCCATTTATGGTAAAATACCAATACATGCTGGAGGGATATGACAAAGACTGGAGCCCTCTTACCAGCAGAAGCAATGCTTCATTTGGCAATATCAGTGAAGGCACTTATACTTTTAAGCTCAAAGCACAAGGAGCCAACGGGGTATGGACTGACCCGGTTAGTTACACTTTTAAAGTTTTGCCACCCTGGTGGCGTAGCTGGTGGGCCTATGGGAGCTATGCAGTGCTTCTAGGGCTGCTGGTGTTTGCATTCGATCGCGTGCAGCGGCGGCGGCTGATCCAAAAAGAGCGCGAACGGGCTGAAGGACAACGTAAAGAACTCGAATTGCAAAAAGCAGCGGAATTGAAAGTTGCTTATGATGAACTCGCTCATGCGCATGCAAACTTGAAATCCACCCAAGCGCAGCTTATCCAGTCCGAAAAGATGGCAAGTCTCGGTCAGCTCACAGCCGGTATTGCCCATGAGATCCAGAATCCCTTGAACTTTGTTAACAATTTTAGTGAGGTAAGTGCGGAGTTGGTGGAAGAGATTGAAGAAGAAAGAGCCAAGAGCCAAGAAGCAAGAGACGAGACTTTGGTCAGTGAAATTCTTGGGGATATCAAAGAGAATCTGGGGAAAATCAACCACCACGGCAAACGGGCGGATTCAATTGTGAAAGGCATGCTGGAACATAGCCGAGCCAGTTCAGGGGAAAAAGTACTTACAGATATCAATGCCTTGGCAGATGAATACCTGAGACTATCCTACCATGGGATGAGGGCTAAGGATAAAAACTTCCAAGTTGACTTTACAACCCATTTTGATCCCGACCTGCCCAAAGTCAACCTAATACCCCAGGACATTGGAAGGGTTTTGCTGAATATTATCAACAATGCTTTTCAGGCTTGTAGTTCGAAATTCATCATTCAGGATTCATCATTCGAAATTCAAAATAAACCGCAAGTCATTGTCTCCACCAAAAACCTCGGCGACAAAATCCAGATTTCGGTTCAGGACAACGGCCCCGGCATCCCCGACTCCCTCAAAAACAAGATCTTCCAGCCTTTCTTTACCACAAAGCCGACGGGGCAGGGAACGGGTTTGGGATTGTCTTTGAGTTATGATATTGTGAAAGCCCATGGAGGGAAAATCAATATGGAAACTATGGAAGGAGAAGGAGCTGAGTTTATAATAACACTTCCTGTAAGTTTTCTTCCAGAAACAAAACCAGATTCAAAATGAGGCCAGTATTCTTTAACCTTCGAAATGAATTTTGCTATATAAACTTCTCAAAACCAAGCCAATGTTTTCTAAGATAAAGCTCAGGTAATACCCCCAATTATTTTGCAAAAAGAATTATTTTATAATTTTTTCACATTAAATTTATTTGGTGTTCCCCAACAGTCGATCCAAAGATGTTGCTATGAAAAAGCCACTGTTCTCGTTTTTCGCTATTTTTATGCTGTTGCTGTTTTTTTATTCCCTGCGGGCGCAACAGATCACCTTTAACAAGGTGGTGCTACCAACCGGTGATTCACATGGTGGTGTGGGCGGCTTTGCTCAGGATAAGAACGGCTATATGTGGATAGCCACAAAAGGGGGATTATTTAAATATGATGGGTACCGGTTCAAAATATTTAACAATGATCCTTCCGACCCCCTATCATTGGTAAACAACCGGCTTGAAAACATTTATGTAGACCGGCAAGGGATTATCTGGATCATTTCATGGATGGATGGACTGGACAGACTGGACCCTAGCACGGAAACCTTTACCCATTATCGGCATGATCCAGAAAATCCGAATAGTTTGAGCAGTGATACCATACGCAGTATCATTCATGACCAGGATGGCATTTTCTGGATAGGTACAACCAGCGGCCTGGACCGATACGACCCCAAATCAGGTGAATTCCAAAACTTTTCCCACAACCCAAAGGATTCTACCAGTTTAAGTTGCAACCGGGTACGTATGCTGTATGAAGACCGGGAAGGTACCTTATGGGTGGGGACAGGCAGTGCCTGGAACGGTGAAGGTGGGGAAACAGATGAAGGCGGTTTAAACCGCTTTGATAAAAAAACCGGTACATTCAAGCGGTACCTGCACGATCCGGACAATCTGCAGTCCCTGATCAACAACAAAGTCAGTAGTCTTTTCGAAGATAGCCGGGGAACCTTTTGGATAGGCACTGCCGGGGATGGGTTGCACACTATGGACCGTGAAAACGGTATCTTCCAGAGGCATCGGCACGATCCGGCCCAGCCTGATAAGC
>NZ_JBGTCA010000324.1:0-3372 GCF_041749095.1 Aquiflexum sp.
ACATGTCTTTCCGAAAAGAAATGCCTCTTAGACTTTTCCCAAATCATCCCTACCAATCACCTGTTATTGGTTCGGCTGAACATTTGGATCAAGCCACATTGGCGGATTTTAAAGATTTCTACGATACCTTTTATGTTCCCAATAATGCCACATTGGTCATTGCAGGTGACATAGATTATGAAGTAACAGAAAGCTTGGTCCGTAAATATTTTTCAGAAATTCCGCGTGGCCCCCAAACTATACCAAGACCGGATATTGAGATTCAGAAATTGACTTCAGAGGTCAAGGATATAATTTATGACAATATTCAACTCCCAGCTATTTTTCAAGGCTATCAGATTCCTAAGTTGGGCCATCCAGATACCTATGCATTAAATCTCTTGAGTACTTACTTACTATCGGGAAAGAGTTCTTTGATGTACAGAGAATTGGTGGATAAAAGTCAAAAAGCGGTACAGGCGGCGGCTTTTCCTAATGATCTCGAGGATGGCGGTATGTTCATTATTTTAGCTATTGCCAATATGGGTGTCAATATTGATGAGCTGAATGAAGCTATTGATGAGATTCTGGTACAGGTTCAGCAAAATGGTATTGATGAAGAGGAGTTTGAAAAATTGCTTAATTTTAAAGAGAGCCATTTGGTAAATAACCTTGGGTCTGTAGCCAATATTTCCCTTGATTTGGCTCAGGCTCATGTTTTTAATGGAGGAGCTGACTATATCAATGAGCAACTTGAAAAGTTCAGGAAAGTGAAGCCAGAGGATATTCAAAGGGTTGCTAAAGAATATTTGAAGATGGATAGTAGGGTAGTATTAAAGTATCTCCCGAAATCTGCACAGATAACTGAATAATTTTTAAATCTTAAAAAGAATCAAATGAAAAAGATAACATCATACATATTTATATTCTTCCTTGTCTCAACAGCATTTGCCCAAGTGGACCGTGCGAAATTGCCAGAACCAGGCCCTGCTCCGGAAATTAGATTTGGAGAAGCAGAGTCTTTTACTTTGGACAACGGATTAAAAGTCTTTTTAATCCAAAACAAAAAGCTTCCAAGAGTTACGTATTCGCTGATCTTGGACAGAGATCCTATTTTGGAGGGAGAAAAGGCCGGAATGCTTGGTTTCGTAGGAAATATGATGACAGCGGGAACCAAGAACAGGTCAAAAGATGAATTTAATGAAGAAGTGGATTTTATCGGTGCACGAATTTCAGGAAGTTCTACTTCTATTTCAGGATCTACTTTAACCAAACATCAAGAAAAAGTAATGGAATTGATGGCAGATGTGTTGTACAATCCTATTTTTCCTGAAGAGGAATTGGTTAAACTTAAAACCCAAACCAAATCAGGTCTTGCCATTGCCAAAAATGATCCAAATACGATTTCGTCCATCTTGACATCCAAACTGGTTTATGGTGACAATCATCCATATGGTGAAGTAGAGACTGAAGTGACAGTAGATAATGTCACGGTTGAGGATATAAAATCTTATTATGAGACTTACTTCAAACCAAATATTGCTTATCTGGCAATTGTAGGTGATATGGACCTATCGACGGCTAAAACTTTGGTAAAGAAGTATTTTGCAAGATGGGAAAGGGGTGAAGTCCCTTCACAATCTTTTGAAAAACCTAAGGCTCCTGAAAAAAATATAGTTGCATTGGTTGACAGATCTGCTTCGCAGCAATCTGTAATAGAAGTGACATATCCTTTGGATAACTTTCTGACATCAGAGGATTATCTCAAAAGTAGAATTTTAGGATATGTTTTGGGAGGAGGATTTGCTGGACGGATTCTTCAAAACTTAAGGGAGGATAAAGGTTTTACATATGGTGCCTCAGCAAATTTTGGTTCTGATGATTTAATTGCAAGATTCTATGCTGGTTCAAGTGTACGGGGTTCTGCTACGGATTCAGCCATCAATGAAATCATCTATGAAATCAGAAACCTCAAGCAAAATGGTGTCCAGGAGGATGAATTGGAAGGAGCAAAATCTGCTCTAAGTGGCTCTTTTGCTCGATCATTAGAGAGCCCTTCAACCATTGCAAACTTTGCCATAAACATGGAAAGGTACGGTTTGCCTAAAGATTATTATAGTACATACCTTCAGAGATTGAATGACCTTACAGTCGATCAGGTTAATGCATCTGCTAAAAAACTTTTGAAACCTGATAATATGTACATCACCATTGTGGGCAACGGATCGGAAATTCAGGACGGCCTTATGGCATTTGGAGAAGTAAAAAGATTTACCAATGCGGGTGATCCTGAGGTGCAAATTGCTATGGATTCTGAAATCACTGCTGAAAAGGTTATAGATGACTATATTCAGGCTATTGGTGGTTCAGAAAAAGTAAAGACAATCAAATCATCCAAAATGGAATCTATTGCGGAAATTCCAGGTGTAAAATTGAACATTAATTATGTATATGATGAAAAAGTGCAGGCTTTTTCCAATAAAATAATGGCCATGGGCAATGTCGCTATGCATACATTGATAAAGGATGGAAAAGCTACAGTTACCGCAGGAGGTAAAACTCAGGAACTTTCTGATGAGCAATATGAAGCTGCAAAGATGAATATGTTTATTTTTCCTGAATTGCATTATGAGGAACTGGGTTACAGTATTACATTGGAAGGCATCAATGATGTCGAAGGTCAAAATGCTTACAAAGTCATCATTTCCAATCCTACCGGAGCAAAACAAATAAACTACTACGCTGTAAATACAGGTTTGAAAATTAAAAGTGAAAGTGTGGATGCTGGAGAAATATTCTATTCGGAATACCAGATTGTCGAAGGCATCCAATATCCAATGATGTCCACCCTAAAATCACCAATGATACCTGTTCCCTTAAAAGCTAAGGTTGAAAAATTGGAATTTAATGCTTCTGTTTCAGCCGAAGATTTGAAATAAATATGCGCTACAAAAAAAAGGCTCCCTGTTAAAATGGAGCCTTTTTTTTATTCATTTGGGTGTTGTTTCATCCAGTGATCCACTGAAAATTTTCCAGAGCCATAAATCAAAAAGACAATCAGCAGAACGAATACTATTATTGAGATTTCAAATTCAAGGTTGTTGCTGACTGATAGAAAGCCTTGCTTGATATTGACAAAAAAGACTGCAAAAAACAAGATAGGCAATTGGAACATCGTGGCGAACCGGGTCAGTAGTCCAATGGCAATCAAAAGCCCTCCGACCAGATGAGCAAAAGCCACATAATGAGCAAGTGCCATATTGAAGAATGTGATTTCCATGCTCTCTGCAATTCCCATCAAAGCATCAGTATTGGAAATAAATAAGATACCCTTATACAGAATAAATAAACCTAAGGCAATGCGGACATAGTCAATCCATCTTGGATGGTGGG
>NZ_JBGTCA010000325.1:0-5082 GCF_041749095.1 Aquiflexum sp.
GCACCCTCTAGGTATTTCTCCTTGAGTTCGGTCAAAGATTTAAAAAGGGCACTGACCAATTCAGCTCTGAAATCAGCATCACCTTCAGCCATTTCATCTATCTTTTCAAAGTTGATGGGATAATTATTGACCATTTTCTTATTGTTGATTTGCACTCATTCCTGCTAGATATCCGGTACTCCAAGCTGCCTGAAAATTGAATCCTCCGGTTATGCCATCGATATTCAACACTTCACCTGCAAAGAATAAACCTTCAATCAATTTGCTTTCCATTGTTTCGGGATTCACTTGGTCTAATTCAACTCCACCCGCGGTTACAAACTCCTCTTTAAAAGTGGTTTTACCTTCAATGCGGACAATATAGCAAAAAAGATTTTGAACTAGTTTATGAATATGTTTTTTTGGCAAATTTAGCCAAATAATGTCCCGTTCCACTTCGGACTTTTCTGCAAGATGTTCCCAAAGCCTGGAAGGCAAAGAGAACAAAGGATTTGTTACGACTTTCTTTTTTGGATGGTTGTTTCTGAAATCAGATAGATGTTCCAGAATTTCATTTTCAGACAAAGTCGAAACCCATCGGATATGCGCATTGGTATTGTATTTCTTCTCATGTAGCCATGCTGCCCCAAAAGCAGATAACTTCAATACCGCAGGGCCACTGATGCCCCAATGCGTGATCAAAACCGGGCCCCTGTAAGAAAGTTTAGTCCCTTCCAATTTTACCAAAGCATCCGGTACTGCAATCCCCATCAGCTTTTTGATCGGCTCATTAGGAGTATTAAATGTAAACAAGGAAGGTATCGGTGCAGCAATGCCATGGCCCAGGTTTTTGATAAAATTAAATCCATCCATCTTTGGACTTCCTCCCGAACAAACGATCAGTTTATCAAAAAACAGATGCCTGTCTTTTGACCGGACAATAAACCTACCCTCCTCTTTTTGAATTCCATTTACAGAATAGTTGAAAATCAATTTAACCCCATTAATTAAAGCCGCGCTTTCCAAAGCATCCACAATTGTACGAGAATTATCAGTCACCGGAAACATCCTGCCATCTTGTTCAGTTTTCAGTTCCACCATTCTGGATTCAAACCACGAAATGGTATCCTTCACTGCAAAATGTCTGAATACTTTCTTCATAAACTTTTCTCCTCTGGGGTAATTCTTGGACAAATTGGAAATTTCATAAGCTGCATGGGTCACATTACATCTGCCTCCTCCTGAAATCTTAACTTTTGATAAGGATTTTGAGGTTTTTTCAATAATGGTAACCAATGCGCCATTTTGGGCTGCGAAGATTGCGGCAAAATATCCGGCAGCACCTGCCCCTATTACTCCGATTGAAATTTTATCCACAGATTATCTCCTTTTCTTTCCAGATAAAGAACCCATAATGCCCCTGGTCAATTCTCTAAAAATTGTCCTTCCGATCTGTCTTACCATGGTATTTTTGCTCAGGTCATCAAACATACTTGTTTCCTTTGGGGTTCTGCTTTGTGTCCTTGTATTTCCTCTGGCAGTTGGTAGTTTTTGCTGTTGTGCTGCTTCTTCCGCGGCAGTAATTTTCTGATCCAAAATCTCAAATGCACTTTTCCTATCAATGCTCACATTGTACTTTTTGACCAAAGAAGATTGAGAGACCAACTGTTCAATTTCGCTATCGGTAAGGATATCCATCCTGGAAATCGGCGCTCTCAATAAAGTATGGGCCAAAGGGGTCGGAATTCCCTTTTCATTCAGAACTGTTACCAAAGCCTCTCCTATCCCCATCGAAGTCAGTACTTCTGATGTTTTGTAAAAAGTGGACAAAGGATAATTTTCGGCAGTTTTAGTAATTGCTTTTCTGTCCTTTGCGGTAAAGGCCCTTAGGGAATGTTGAATCTTTAATCCCAATTGTCCGAGCACATTGTCCGGTACATCTGTTGGAGTTTGGGTACAGAAATAGACACCAACACCCTTTGATCGGATCAATTTGACTATGGCTTCAATTTTATCTATCAGGTCTTTGGAGGCGTTGGAAAACACCAAATGTGCTTCATCTATAAAAAGACACAACTTTGGTTTGTCAGAATCTCCCTGTTCCGGAAATGTCTCATAAATTTCAGATAACAGACTGAGCATAAATGTGGAAAAAAGTTTTGGTCTGTTTTGAATATCGGTCAAACGGATAATGGAAACCACTCCTTTTCCGTCCACAGTCCTCACAAAATCATCAACTTCAAATGAAAGTTCTCCGAAGAAATTCTCTGCCCCTTGTTGCTCCAATTCAATGATTTTCCTCATAATGGTGTTGACCGTGGCGGGAGAGACAGCACCATATTCTTTCATAATTTCAGCTTTTCCCTCATTGATCACATATTGAAGCACTTTTTTTAAGTCCCGCAAGTCCAAAAGCGGAAGATGATGCGTATCGCAGTACCTGAAGACTAAGGCTATGACTCCCCTTTGAGTATCATTGAGTTCCAGTATCTGGGAAATCAACACAGGCCCAAATTCAGAAACCGTAGCTTTCAACTTCACTCCTTTTTCATTGCTGATCGACATCAATTCAACAGGAAGACCTTCAGGCTGGTACTCCACCCCTATCAAACTACTCCTTTTTTCAATATGTGAATTCAAGGTTCCGGGTTTGGCCATACCGGACAAATCTCCCTTTAAGTCCATCAACACCGAAGGTACGCCATTCAGAGATAGCTGCTCTGCTATTACTTGCAAGGTTTTGGTTTTTCCTGTCCCTGTAGCACCCGCAATCAGCCCATGTCTGTTAAAAGTTTTTAATGGAATTTTAATTTGTGTATTCGATATGGGTTCATTTTCAAGAATACCGGTTCCCAGAACAATTGAATCACCTTTAAAAGTGTAACCCAATTCAATATGCTGTTTGAATTCTTCAGATTTACCCATTGTAAAAATTGATAGTTGAAATTTAACATGGCTAAAATAAAAAAACCTGAACACAGTTTTGAAGTATTCAGGTTTTTTAAGTAGCGGAATTTATTTTAATGAGTCACCACAGGTTCCAAATGTTTGGCCTGATTGACAAAATCCACCACTTGGGAAAGTGCTGGCACCAACCTGGTCATTTTTTTGTCTCATTTAAATAAGTTTCCAAGTCCTCCCTTAAGCATTTTCGATTAGGAAATTTTTAAGTTTTGATCATCAATGAATAATTGAAGAAAAAAAATAATTCAAATTGAGAAGTTCAAGCTGTAGTTTTTGCATTGTTTTATTGATGAAAGCTTTTTACTTTGCCAAGGATTAAAACCCGAATATTTCTTAATGATTGATTCCTCTTACACAAAACCTTTCCTGACCAAATTTAGAATTTCCCTATTTGGTTGCTTACTTTTTTTTCTTTGGAGCTTTGACGGCTATTCCCAAGTAAGGCCTAATTTGGGTGGTTCATCCCGTATGATGAACAATGCCATGACCGAAATGCAGAAGGGCGATTTTGAAAAAGCAAATTCCTTTTTCCGTCAAATTGTAGAAAACAATCTTCCAATACCACCCGAAATGCCCTACTTTTTTGCAGAGACTTTATATGAGTTGGGTCAGTTTGACAATAGCTCGGTTTTTTTGGAAAAATACCTCGAGATCAACGGTCATCAGGGAGACAATTATGAAGCTGCAATTGCCCTTCAGTCCAAATTAAAAGCGCCTATGGAAGCTATCGCTGCTTGCAGATTCTGTAATTCGAACGGATACCGGTACGAAGATTGTCCTACCTGTGATGGAAAAAGACAATTGGAGCAAGCGTGTTCATTTTGTAAGGGAAGAGGAATGGTAGGTTGTAACAAATGTATGGGAAGAGGATTGACCACCAAAAGAAATATCTTCAATATCGTGGAATACCATGAATGTGACAAATGCGGAGGTGATGGCAGGCTGGGTTGTCCCCGTTGTGATGGATATCTTAAAGAGTTTTCTGATTGCCGTACCTGTCAAGGTCAGGGCCGATTACTTTCCGATGAAATCTGCAACCACAAACCCGAACCCAGAAGTATGTCACAAAAGTTTGAACGTTTGAAGCAGGTGGCGGGGCATTGATTCAGTAGGCAGTCGCAGTTCTCAGTAGGCAGTGGGTGGGTGACAGTTGCAGTTCTCAGCAGGCAGTTGCAGTATGTAGTGGATGGGTAACAGTTGCAGTAAGCAGTCGCAGTGCACAGTAGGCAGTGGGCGGGTGACAGTTGCAGTTCTCAGTAGGCAGTTGCAGTGCACAGTGGGCGGGTGACAGTTTGCAGAAGGCAGTCGCAGTATGGGAAGTTAGGTGGTTAAGATGTGGGGAATTAAGACTTTTATTGGAATAAACTGATGATATTTTAGGCTCCTTTTTTTGCTCGTTTAGTCTTTGTTCTTGTTTCTAATTTCTCGCTTCTCATATCTCACGTCTTATATCTCACATCTCACTTCTATTTACAATACTTATCCCTTGCCTCTTCTGCAATTGAGACATTCAATCTGATAGCAAGTCCAATATCTTCACAACCTGATCTTTTCTTATCGGTAGCTATTTTTAACATACCTCTATAATAATAAGCTTGTCCAAAATCCTTATCCATTTTGATGGCCGCACTGTATTCTCTTAAGGCTTCTTGGGTATTGCCAATTTGATGTAGGGCTCTGCCTTTCATGAAATAAGCCATTGCCGGTGCACCTGGAACCTCTACTGCATAATCTGCATATAATAATGCAGAATTATGGTTTTTTTGTTTTTGATAGATATTGGATAGGCTGAGCATCACCTGAATGTTTTTGGTGTCCTGATCCAATGCTGCCAGAAAATCTTTCTCTGCTTGGGGATAGTTTCCCAATTCCTCGTAAGAACGGCCCCGGTTGTACAAAGCCTTCACATTTTTAGGTTTGGCGGCCAAAAAACTATCATAAGCTTTAATGGCTTCCTCGTATTTTCCCTGACTGAAAAGTACATCACCTCTATTCGATCCACCCGAGGAGCAAGAGCCCAAAATCAACATCATGCCTATAAGGGTGGCAAAACCCAAATTCCATCCTTTCATTTTGTATTTATCTTGTTTTAAACAGCAACATTATTTTCTCTAAGTGCATCATTGAGTGAAGTCTTAA
>NZ_JBGTCA010000326.1:0-1595 GCF_041749095.1 Aquiflexum sp.
TTATCTACCTCCTCAGCGGATGGCCCGGCCTCTTCATCATCCATATCCATATTGTTGATCAGGGTTAGATGACCAAGAAAAATACGGTTGACATTGGCCACACTGTCTTCCTGCACCCTGTTCATGTTCAGGTCCGTGAAGACGAATTCCTGAGCCGAAGCAAACAGGACCGTATCCTGTGCAGATTCCCCTTGTTTAAAAAAACGCGCATTTTCCGAAAGCATACTAAATTCGCTTTCACGGGTTTCAAATTCGATCAGCTCCAGAAAAATCTGAAACTGCGGGGAACCTACCCTGTCCACCGTTACATTCCTTCCCTGAATATCTATTTCTGAAGCAAAAAATGCCCTTCCATCTGTAAATACCCGGTCGGCATCGATCAGAATATCATCGCTAAAAAGATTGAAATCCTCTGCATTAAACTTCAAGGTATCCGCACTTTCCACATTGATAAGCTTCAGGTCGATATTTCCAAAGCGCAAGTCACTAAGACGGACCCGATCGATCTGATCTTTGATCATGGGATAAATATTCAAGTCTTCCCATTTGAAAGGTCCTGTATCCTCGGTATCCTCAGGTACTGTTCTCACTTTGGCCTCCAACACGAGGTCTAGCAGGGACACTCTGTTGAGTTGAAGATTATTTGTTAATAAAAAATTAAGCCAGGAAACTCCTTCCACTGAAATCTCTTTTGCATCCAGTTCGATAACCGGGGTTTCATTTTCTCTGGCCTTCACCGTATCGGTTACCAGATGAATGCCCTCTACAATAAAATTTCCTCTTATAATCGAAACATTGACCCTATCAATTTTAGCGGAATATTGCCCTTTATCGGCCATATTGATTTCTTTTTCCAAAAAATCCCTCATAAAAGGGTCAATGATGATGCTGGCAATGATGAACAGTGTTACAATCCCAACTACAATAAACCCCAAAATTTTTATTATTTTTTTAAAAAGTTTCATATCATTTCTTTCTGTTACTTTTTACCAATTCCACTTCCCAAGTAAAGAATCTGCAAATTTCCCTCCAAAAAGAATGAATGCCTTTGATAGATTGGGTTAACCATAAGCGATATATAATTGAAAAGGGAATGGAGCGGGGAACTGATGAGGAAAAAGAGGTGATTAGAGAATTCTATGGAAGCGGATAATGAACCTGATCCAACATGCTTAAAAGGAAAGTACTGGGAATTGATAAAGTTGGATATAATTGAAGCTGTTAAAAAATAATATTGTTTATTCTAAAAACTGAAACAACATAAGATAATTCGAAAGTTACAATTTCTAATCTTCTTCTTCGGGTCGTTTTTTCGACTTGTCCTTTACTATGGACTTTTTAACTTTTTCATCGAAATACATTCCATCTGTCTCCATATCAGAAATGGTACGCTTTATAGTGCTTTTAAACTTTTCTCTGGATTTTTCAGGAATTTCATCATCATCAAAAAAAGAACTGAGCACATTAAATAATGCCGCCCTGGTAAAACCGGATGCCTTTTCAAATTCATAGGGCTTCTCCTCCATTTTGTTAAATTCTTTAAGAGAAGTAGCTATAAAAACTACAAAAGAAACGACAACCAGTATTGTCAATAT
>NZ_JBGTCA010000327.1:0-10169 GCF_041749095.1 Aquiflexum sp.
CTTCACGGACCTGAACATGAACAGGGTGCAGGAAGACAGTGTGGCCAATGTCAACCGTATTTTTCTTGGTCATCTAACCCTGATCAACAATATGGATATGGATGATGAAGAGGCCGGGCCATCCGCTGAGGAGGTAGATAAAAACAGTCCTGCATTTGATTTCCCGGAATTTTCACTCGGGGACAATCTCCCGGAATTATTGGATAAGATCTACATTGATGAAATCAACCTGGAAAATATCCACTATAGGCAGCAGGACATTATGGATGTATCAGGGATTACCTTTGTCACCCGGGACATGCGAATCGACAAAACCCCAGCTTTTGCTGATAACAGGTTTTTGCATGCAGACAAGTTCAGCATTTCAATTGATTCTCTGGATTATTTGGATAAAGATCAGCAGCTTATGGTTGGACTGGACAAATTCCGCATCGATATGGAGGATGGTACTGGTAGTCTAAGTCTGAATACCTTAATAGCCCGCCACGCCGAAAAGAATAATGGGGAACTATATGCAGATGCTAAAATTAACGGTTTCAATATCAGTGGCATCAATACCCGAAACCTACCGGAAAAATCGTTTTCCATAGATAGCATTTCCATTGAATATCCAAAGTTTATCGTGGTAATGCCTGAGGTCAGTGATGAAGGGGGAGCAAAGAATCCGTTGGATTTATACCCTGCCATCGCAGACTTCCTTGATAAACTTCAAATTGATAAAATTGCCTTGATTGAAGCAGATATTCAGGTGTCCGGTCTGGAAGGCACAAGTGGTACTGTACGGATTCCTGCTGCATACCTTCAAATCTCCGATTTGCTGATTGCGAAGGGAACTGCATTTTCGAAAAATAGAGTACTGCATACGGATGATATTGCGGTTAGGGTAGAAAATATCACTGCCCCTCTGGCCGATGGCACACATCGGGCAAGCTTAGACCTTTTCAGGTTAAGTACACGTGAAGGATTGTTTGAACTCAATGGTATTTCTTACAAGACTGATAAGGATGTGGATGCTTTACTCAAGGATTCAGAGGTTGAAATGGTATTTGAAATAAACAGTAATCAGTTAAAAATAACTAAGCTCGATTATGCCGCACTGATCCGGGATCAAGCCTTTTATGCCGGGACAGTTAGATTAAACGGCCTGGATGTAGCCGTATTCGGAGAACTTGCTTTTGCGGAGAAGGTAGTGGAAGAAGCGGCAAAGGAAGCCCGGGAAGAGATGAAATTGGACTTTAGTGCATTTACACTTGCGGATATGCTACCGGAAACTTTTGGTAGGGTAAAAATAGGTGCTGTCGAATTTCAGGAAATCAACCTGAATCATGAAGATTTGGGCAAAGTCGGAGGCATGGAATTAGCCATCCGAAATATACAGATTGACAAAGATCCGGCTTTTGCAGAAAACAGATTTTTACATACCAAATCGTTTAAATTTTCGATGGACACAGTCAGCTTTTTGGAGGAAAGGCAAATGCTACGTGTGGCATTTAAGGACATGGCACTCGAAATCGAAAACGGGACCGGCAGCTTCGGAATGAACAAGATTACCGCCAAGCACAGTGAAAATGATCCGGGCGAAATTTATTTGGATGCTGCGATCGAGGGTTTTCATATCAAGGGTATAGATACCCGGGAAATGACTGATAAGAAGTTTTCCATAGACAGTATTGTCCTATCGAATCCAAAAATCTTGGAAGATTTGGGGGACAGTGTTGAAGACGCAGACGAACCTGAACCAGGGGAGCGTGAGAAGCAGAAGGATTCAGATAATATGGATTTATATCCTGCAATAGCGGATTTTTTGGATGAAGTCCAGATCAATAAAATTGCCATTGTTAAGGCAGATATATCAGTAGATGGAATAGCTGACCGTACTGCACATCTTCCGGCAATTTACTTGCAGGCTTCTGATGTATTGATTGCCGAAGGAACGGCTTTCCGGGAAGACAGGGTACTGCACAGCAGTGACATTGCGGTAAGACTGGAGAGGATAGATTTCCCCCTTCCTGACAACGTTAACAGCGTGGGTCTGGAACTTTTTGAAATGAGTACCGGAGAGGGTTATTTACAGGCTGATGGATTTGTTTATGATTATAATGAAAATTTTAGGCAATTAATGGAAGGGCCTGAAACCAACATGGTGATGAAAATTTCCAATAATGATTTTTCTATCAAAGGTCTGGATTTTGGTCTATTAATTCAACAGAAGGGTGTTTTTGCGGATTCAATTATCGTTGCAGAGGGTTTGAATGTGGAAGTATTTGTGGACAATCATTATCCTGCGGAAGCGGGTGAGGATTTACCTCCTACCATCCAACAGCTGATCAAAGAAGTTGGAATGCCTCTTTATTTGGGTTCGTTGTTGGTCAATAATGCCAAGGTTGTTTATGAGGAGCTCGCTGAGGATGGTGATGAGCCGGGGAGGTTTTGGTTGGAGGAATTAAACCTTGAAGTCAATAACCTGACGAATATTGACCGAAAAATCAACTCGGATCCAGAAACTAACATCAATGTCAATACCATGCTTATGGGAGATGGCCATTTTAAAACCTGCCTGATTATCCCCATGAATGATTTGTCACGACCTGTGAAATTTACCGGAAGAATAGACAGCCTAGACCTGACAAAATTAAATCGCTATACCGAGTACACCACCCTCTTTGGATTTGAAAGTGGAACCATATATACCTTATTGTGGGATTTTGAGGCAGGGAATGAGGAAGCAAACGGAACTTTCGGTCTAAGCTATGAAAATCTGAACATCCAACTGAGTGCGTCCGATTCTCCGGAACCCGCAGGAGGACTATATCAAATTGGAGCCTATTTAGCCAATGTATTGATTTTGGATGAGGATATGTCAGAGGGGAAATCTGACCCGCCCAAGACTGTTAAGTTTAGCAGAGAAAAAGATGACGAAGAAAGCTTCATCGACCATTATATCTCATCGATTATTGCCGGTTTTGTAGAAATTATGGGATTTCCATTGTCTATTATTGATCCATGATTTAGGAGTTTCGTCTTGGAGTTCTTGAGTGGGACGGGAAGGTTATGGAAAAAGCCACTTTTATATAATGACAAATACATATAAAATCAGTTCCAATACATTGATTATACTTTTTTACATATAATTTACTATTATTTTATCTGGTTTTTATCTAAAAGCATATAATGAAAAAACTTGCTGCTTTTGTAAAGGAACGAAGAAAGGAAACAGGAATGACTCAAGAGGAGTTCGCAGAACGCTGTGGTGTTGCTTTGACAGTGATCAGAAAGATCGAACAGGGAAAGACCAATCTCAATCTGGATAAGGTCAACCTGGTGCTCCAGATGTTTGGCCACGAGCTGTCTCCGGAAAACAGTAAAACATTGAACGACGAGACAAGCGGAGATTTATTATAAAGATACTCTGGCAGGAATGCATACTGAAACTGACGATGGAGAATATGTATTCCAATACAGCGGAATCAGCCACTTGGTGCCGTTTTTTGGCAAAATCTCCCAACTCCAAAAAAGATTAACATGAATAGGGAGAAATCTTTCATTTTTTCCGCTCAACCAAATCGATAAATTGCTTCATGGTCTCAAGTGGGCCTTTCGTAATTGCGAGATTTACCAACCAAATAGGAAGATTACCACCTGGGTTAGATAAAGCTTTATAGTCTATGAATACCTCTCCATTGGGTTTTGGTATAATGTCCCATGTAGACTTAAATTCCGAAATGTGAACGTATTCATCGTTCTTATATAAAAAATCATCTTTAGCAACAGAATAGGCATGATACACTCCCAAAGAATCAAACCAATGCTTACTTTTAACGGCTAAATCCCTATCTTGAAGAGGGAATGGGAAATTTAATACTACATAATAGTTGGTTTCATTTGGATGAACTGTGTTTAGCCGAATGGAACTCACACATTTATAAACCCATTCAGTATATAAAGGCACATCCGAAAGTAAATTTACAACCTGCTCCAAATTTGCTTTTACCGTACAGGTAAAACGAATTTCCTTTAAATCTGAGTTTCTACCCACTTTGGTAAATACCTCGATTCCATCTTCTTGATTTACAGATTTCCACCTGGATTCCTCAGGTACTTGAGCCTCAACTATCATAACACTCATGCTAAAGAAAATCCCAACAAGAAAGTGAAACATGTCTGACTTAGCCACCATGCTATCCTAAATAATTATTGAATTTATATTGATAGCGAATTTACAGGATTAATTTGTGATTTATGGGTAATTTAAAAAGAATCGTCTGAGTTTAGATTTTTGTTTTATACAATGGCTTAGTACGGTCCGTCCAATTTTAGCCTTCCAAATACTCTCCTTAAAAATAGAATATCTTAATCGACTGTATTGCAAGCGATTAGGATTTTACCAGGCAGAGGAGGAGAGGGCCGATCGTGAAGATACAATTCGGTGGACTGTATCAGCCAGGAGCCACTTTGCAGGGCGTATCGCTCTTCGTAAAACACAAAAAGGCTGAGCATTTTGCTCAGCCTTTTTGTGCAGAGGAGGAGGGATTTGAATAATCGATATAACTCACTGTAAATAAATCATTTATTTTCGTTATTTTTTCCGAGGTCTCGATTTTCCCCCACGGAAAATTTTCAATAAATCTGTGATGAATGGTAATTCGGGGATTCGAACCCTTGGTACATATCTTAAAATTCATTGACTTTAGAATAATAAAAACTTCAATTTCCTTTTGATAAAAGCTTTTATTATATTCTTTGAACATGGTTCATGTTTAAGTTCCGTATTTCCATTCTTAAAATCAAAGAATTCTTTTCATTGTTCTGGTGAGAGAAGGAGCTCGTTAAGATCGCATTTGCTTACAGCTGATGGCCATCTACTCAATGCGAGCCGCTTTTATTCACGCTCTAATTTATTTATTGCCCATTCGAAGTACTCTATTAACTGTGGGTTATTTTCCAGCTCCATGGCTGCTTCTTTTGTCAAATGATTTATTACAAGCTAAGAAGTATAAATGTTCAAAATGTTTTAAAACAGATAGGTTAAAAACCGAATTTACCCATGAAACTGTCATTGCCTACAACCATAAATTGTCATTATAAATTGTTTAAAGTTCGTCAGTATTATATCTATCTAACTGCTTTTTGCCATCCAAAAGTGATTCATGTAATTCACCAAACGGATTTAAGTACTCATCCTTTTTCTCAACTGTAGGATCGTACCAATCTGCTTTGTGCTTGGCCCATTGAATCCATTCCTGAACATTTTCAGTGCCTTCTATGGCCAAGTTTGGATTGGTTTCAATATGGCTAATAAATGCCCTTATAGCCTATGATTATCAGCCTGCCGGTAAATCGCTAAAAAATACCATTTTTTTCTAAAAATTGGGACTTTGACCCAAACCCCAATTATCAATTAATCAAATAAATTAATCCTTGAGGCAACGTACAGACATCCCCCATTTCTTAGGCCATGGGAGGTCACCGCTGCTGAAGACGATATCATAGCCGACGAACCAGGCATAGTCGATACCGTCCTCCGTAGAAGACCACCAGTAGCCGAACTCGCCAATGCTGTCGAACGAGCCATGGGAGTACCGGATGCCGCCCGGAAGAGGTGAAAAATCTCCAGATTTCCCTTCGAGAAAGTCTAATAAAACAGTCCATTCTGCTTTTGTGGGTACGTGCCAATTACAGGGACAAATATTTCTCGCATCATCAACTGCATACCAGTTATAAAATTTGCCATAACGGTTTTCGATTTCGATATTGTAGTGCGACCAAGCACCTGTGGTTAAATTTGCCCATTGAATAGCGTCATCTATATTTTGTATTGGGTCGCCATTGCAATACTTAGATGTTTTTAGATTCTCAGCCATCCAAACCTGAGTACCTATTTGAATCGTCCGATATTGGTTGCCATCAATATCTGTAACAGTTGGTGTGGGTTCGTTTTCTTCTTTCTGGCAAGATAGAATTACCCCTAACATTGTTATTACTAAAATAATTTTTTTCATTTTCTTCATTTTTTTAAATTTCCCTTACTCTTTTAAAAATGCTTTTCGGGTTTGGTTTGTCAAGTTTATTATTTTTTTTCTGACATCTTTTACCAATGAACGCTTAGATGTTTATATATGCAACTTCTACGGTACTATTGACCCAAAACTCCATGCAAAAAATAGTTTTGGCGAATATTTCTCTTTATGAAAGTTTTATTGAGATTCTTTTTTGACAATATGGCTAACTTATTGATATATAAAATTATACAAATAAAATCCAAATAAAAAAACTGTTTAAAAAAGAACGAAAATCCATTATTCAATCCCAAATTCCTGAATAAGAGTATCAATTTCAGAGACCATTCTTGGTTCAAAGTGTGGTAGAACAAATGCGAAAAATTGATAAATCCTGGCTAAAAATCTCATCATTTCAATTTTCCAGTCAACAATACCGAGAATAGAAATGTAAACTTCATTCTTTTGCCGATGGTAGTAATAGACTGCCATATGTTTATTGGAATATAAAAGTTCTATACTGTATCCATCCCATCCACAAGACAATGGTTATAGTCAAACTGGGCCATAAACTTTTGAAAATCTTCTTCGCAATCTTCCAAGAGTACTTTGTTTAGGAGATCTTTCAAATCGTTTCCATCCATTGCCGTAATTTCGATTAAGGGTTTGATTGTGAGTTGGCTGCTGCATATTCCTTTTCAAAAGGCAAACCAAGTTCTCCAACAAAATCCGGTTTAAATAAAGCCCAGGAAACATAATAATATGAGAGGAGCCTTATTCCGGAAAAATCTGTTCCCGGAATACTTTCAAGCATTATGCCTTGTAGGTTTTGACCGATTCCTCCCTTTGCCTTCATAGCAGTTTCGAATGCAACAGCTTCGATCTTGGAGATTTCCTTGTTCTTGAAGCAAAACAGGTCTCGATGAAAAAATGGGGAGGTCTCGATTTTTCCGCAAAAAATGCGAAAAATATGGTGTTTTTCGAAAAGGCACAAAATAAAAAATGCCCCAAACGCTAAAATTGGGGGCATTTCGAAATATTTGATTGACTAAAAGCAGAGGAGGAGGGATTCGAACCCCCGGTACCTCACGGTACAACGGTTTTCAAGACCGCCGCGATCGACCACTCTGCCACTCCTCTAATTTTTGTAATTCAAACTTGTTCTCAGAAAAGGCAGACAGGTCTGCCACTCCTCTAAATAGTCGTTGTTCTTACGGATTGCAAATGTAGCCCTTAACTTTGATTTTGCAAATCCCCGTTCTCCAAAATTGTTTTGCCTAGGCTTAATTCATTGATTTCCTGAATTATTGAATTGGGAATATCTTAGTGTAGATCTGAAAATACTTTTTTTTGACCGATGTCGGATGTCCGATGTTGGGGAAGTTGGGGAGAGGGAAGTTTGGAAGCAGTGTTCAGTGGGCCGTCTCAGTAGGCAGTCTCAGCAGTGTTCAGTAGGCAGTCTCAGTAGGCAGTTGCAGTTTGGCAGTCGCAGTGGGCAGTCTCAGAAGGCAGTCGCAGTAAGCAGCATAACCGACAGTGGGGAAGTTAAAATGTGGCAGTAGGTACTGAAGACTGAAAATATTCTTCAATTTGAGGATTTAATGATGATGTGAAAATTGATATTGTATCTGAAAATCCTGTATTTTAGGCCTTATTAATTCAACCAAAAATGACTAAAACCACCACCTACCTGTCTTTGGTATTGATCTGTGCTTTATTGATCGCATGCAGCCAAAAAGAAAAAACTTCAGAAAATTCTGATTCATTACCCCGAATTGCCATTGCGGGAATAGCCATTGAATCCAGTACATTTTCCCCTGCTGTGAGCGAAATGGATGCATTCAGGGTAAGTAGGGGTGAGGAGATTTTCAACCTGTATCCTTTTTTATCCTCTGATTCCACCAATAGAAACCGGGCCAACTGGTTTCCGACCCTGTATGCACGGTCTTTACCGGGAGGGGCGGTGACAAAGGAAACTTATGAGTCCTTGGTGACCGAAATGCTCGATAAACTCCGGGAAAATACCCCCTATGACGGGATGTTTTTTGATATCCATGGTGCCATGAGTGTGGTGGGAATGGATGATCCTGAAGGGGATTTGATTACCCGCATCAGGGAAGTGATTGGTTCGGAAACAATGATATCTACTTCCATGGACCTACACGGCAGTGTGTCATGGAGATTGGCCGAAAATACCGACCTGATCACCTGCTTCCGGATGGCACCCCATGAAGATGCCATGGAATCCAAGAAGAGAACGGTGGATAATTTACTGGAAAGACTGGAATTGGGATTGGGAAAACCTAAATACAAGGCTTGGGTGGCTGTACCTATTTTGTTACCAGGTGAAAAAACGAGCACAAGGGTTGAGCCTGCTAAGAGTCTGTATGATAAAGTTGCCCCGATCGCAGATCAGGAAGGGGTAGTGGATGCTGGGATATGGATTGGCTATGCATGGGCCGATGAACCGAGAAATCAGGCCTATGTGATGGTCACGGGAGATGATCAACAAAAAGTAACCGATGGTGCAGAGTATTTGGCTAAAAGCTTCTGGGAGGTAAGGAAGGAGTTTGATTTTATAGCGCCAACAGCTACCTTGAAGGAAAGTCTGGATATGGCCATTGCGAGTGACAAGAGGCCATTTATCATCAGTGATATGGGAGATAACCCAACGGCGGGTGGGGCGGGGGATGTAACCTGGACCTTGAATGAAATTCTTTCCCGGCCCGAATTCAAAACAGAAAAGGGACCTTCTTTAATTTATGCTTCTATTCCTGGGCCTGATTTTGTGGAAATGGCAGTCCAAGCAGGGGTAGGGGCAGAAGTGGAAGGTGATGCAGGTGCTATGGTAGATGACAGGTTTTCTCCCCCAATTCGATTAAAAGGGACGATCACTGCCATCGAACACGGCGACCAACATGCACAGACGGAAGTTGTGGTCAAGGTAGGCAGTGTATCTGTGATTGTGACCAAAAGACGTAAACCGTATCACCATGAGTCAGATTTTACCAATTTGGGTCTGAAGCCCAGAGAAACAGATATAGTGGTGGTGAAAATCGGTTATTTGGTGCCGGAGCTGTATGATATGCGGGCGGATTGGATCATGGCTTTGACTCCGGGAGGGGTGGATCAGGATCTGGACCGATTGGAATTCAAACGCATCAACCGCCCCATGTTTCCTTTTGACAGGGATATGAAGGATCCCGACATGAAGGCAAAGTTGGTTCCTGTGAAGTGATAGGTCATGCCGTATCGGGTTTACTGCCGCCGATGTGAGTTGTCCACTTACTTTACTTCCAAGGGAGAACAGATATCTCTCCATGTTCGATATGACGGGAAGCTTGAGGGAGAAACCATGTAAAAAAACAACAAAATGAATCAGCCCTCATCTTTATTAATCAGGAACAGGGTCTTTTAAATCGTTCGTACCTACGGTACTTTTGGGTCCGCGTTAATAATTTTATCCCGGCAATAAATTACCGGGCTATAATTTCGGTCATGCCCGCCCGGATAACCAGTCGGACGGGCCGATGGCATTTTGCCTATGCCAATGTGTGTATCTCGGCTCTCGCTTCTAGCATCTGGATTCTTTGTTTCTCACTCCTCCTCAAGAGATTGCCACGTCGCACGAAGGATTATTTAAAATAATAAGGTTTTTCATGTGCTCCTCGCAATGACGCTTTCTTCTACCCTCACCGTTCCTCTGTTGCACCAAATCTAAAATCTAAAATCTACAATCAGAACGTCTCACGTCTCCCCCACATCAAATATTCCACCAATAAGTAAATTTCAATACCAATGACCTGTTTTTGGCATAGAATGGGGCGGGGAGGTAGTTGTCTGTGAAGACCAAAAATATATCGGACGCGGGCTTGAAACGCCATTGCAGGCGGGTATTGAGGTTGATATTCTCAATCTGCTCGTTGTATTGCACAAATGCTGTGATAAAAAATGTATTGGTCAATGTCAGGTCCAATCGGGGTCCGACCAACCAAAATGAGGTAACCGACCATGGTTCGGGAAGGTGGATTTCATTGTAGTTGGCATTCATGGTCAAGCTGAAATAGGGCTGAAACCTGTACCCCATTTCTCCTGTAGCATTATATCTTTCCCCTTCTGCAAAGTACCCTCCGATTCTTGTGGAAAATGCATAGGTGAAAATACTCTGGGGTT
>NZ_JBGTCA010000328.1:0-2685 GCF_041749095.1 Aquiflexum sp.
CATCATCCCACTTTACAACAAGTCCAAATATATTCAAAGGGCTATTGACTCTGTATTGAATCAGACTTTTAGGGATTATGAAATCATAATCATCAATGATGGTACTACGGATGGGGGAGAAAAACTGGTGGAGGAAAAATATGGGGATAAACTTCGGTTGATTTACCAAACTAACCAAGGAGTATCCATTGCCAGAAACAGAGGGATCAAAAAAGCCAAGTTTCCATGGATAGCTTTTTTGGATGCAGATGATTATTGGCATCCTGATTATTTGGAGTTTGTGGCGAAGTTAATAGTCCTTCATCCTGAGAATGGCATTATCGGTACCCATTACAGTTCAAATGCCCTGGAATCCAATCCAACTTTGTCCTATTTTAAACTGGACAATTATTTTAAACGAGCGGTCAGGAACACAATGTTTTTTACCTCAGCCACCGCAATTAGGAAAGATTTCTTTGACCATAATATAGGATTTGATCCTGAGATCAAATTGGGGGAAGATATTGATGTTTGGTTGCGTGCATCCTTGTATTTTGGTGACGGTTACTATATTTCTAATACCTTGGTTTACTATGGTCAGGAAGACGACAAAAGGGCAACACAAAAAAAATATCCACTGCATCAGACTTTGATCCCAAAGCTTTCAGGTAAGGATTATTTTTCAAGGGTTAAAAAATCATCGGAATTCAGCGAAAATGGGTTTTTGGAATTCAGGGATAAGTGGATCTATTTCACGTTGTTTCCCCATTATGGATTAAAAGCCAATAAAAAGCCCATTGCTGTAGTCCTCAATAATATGCCGAACAGGTATTTATTGGTCAGGTTTTTTTACTTTTTGCCTTTTGATCTTTTGCAGCGTTTGTTCAGGAATGATTTCTTTTCAGGAGTTTTTAGAAACTATATGAAATTCTGCTACAGCTTCATCTATACCTGAAATGAAGGTTGTCAGGATCGTATCAGAATTGGATTTTGGTGGTGTCGAACAGGTTATGGCCAATTCTATACCCGGCCTGGTTAGTGACGGTGATATTGAGGTTTCCATCATTGTATTGGGCAAAGGGGGACAAATAGCCCAAGAACTTTTACAAAAAGGAATTCAGGTGAATGTATTAAACCAAAACCCGCGCATTCCCAATTTCGGGTTGGTTTTTAGGCTTAGAAAGATGTTGGTGGATATAAAGGCAGATGTATTGCATTGTCAGGGAGGGGAAGCAAATTTTCATGGGATTTTGGCAGGGCATTGGGCAGGAGTAAATAGAATTATCGGAGAGGAGATCGGGATTCCAAACCACCATAGTTATTGGAAATATATTTTTAGATGGGTTTATTCTAAAGCCAATCTCGTCATTGCCATTTCGGAAGCAGTGAAAAATGCAATTGTGGAATTGGGAGAAGTGGAGGAGGAGAAGGTAAGGGTGGTGTACAATCCTGTTACAATGGGAAAAAGGTCAGTGGATTTCTCTTTTCTTACCTCAGTTCTCCACGGCGAACCAGAAAATGACAAAGGAGATGTTATAGGGAATGGTGCAGTTGAAATGTTGGGCAAGCTAAAAAATGAAAAATCTTTTGTATTTGTGACGACTTGTAGGATGGTACAAATAAAAAATCTGGATCGATTGATTTTGGCATTTTATGAAGTATTAAAGGAAGAAGGTGAAAAGCGAATGGAATTATGGATTGTGGGGGATGGGCCTTTGAAGGAAAAATTAATCCATCAAGTCAAGTCACTTGGAATTGGAAGTAAAGTGAAGTTTTGGGGATTTCAGAAAAATGTTTTCCAATTCTTGGAAATGGCAGATGCTTTTGTATTACCTTCTTTGAGAGAAGGTTCATCCGTTTCTTTGGCTGAAGCCATGACTTGCGGCTTACCTTCTGTTGTTACACAAGTTGGTGGAGCTTGCGAAATCTTGGGAAGCAGCAAATCAGGTGTAATGGTAGATCCTTTGGATGTGTCCTCTATTAAAAGCGGAATGGCTTCCTTGGCAACTTTGACAGATTTAGAAAGAAAGCTAATGGGTGAAAGGGCAATGTTGGAGGCTGAGAGATTTTCAACTGAGACTTATTTGAAATCTCTTGAAGTAATATATAAAGGTTGAAAATCAGGGTTTTGCATTGCATTGAGACCATTGCTTCCGGTGGAGTTGAACAGGTAAGGCTGACAATGATAAAAGGTTTGGACAAGGATAAATTCGAACACAAAATCATTTGTACCTGGGAGGGGGGTGCTGTTGCAGATGCATTGAAAGCTGAAGGTGTGGAATTGATTGCCATAGGTGGTTTCAGGCATCCTTTTCAATGGTCAAAGCACAGACAGGTTTTGAGAGTGATCAAGCGATTCAAGCCCCATATCATTCATGGGGCTATTTTTGAGGGAATGTCCATGGCAGCATTTGGAGGAAAGTTGGGCAAAGTGCCGATAATTATACTGGAAGAAACCTCTCACCCCTTAAGCAGGTCTAAAAAGGCGATTTATTTGCAGCAACTCTTTGCCAAAGTAGCAGACAAGGTGATTGGGATTGCACCTTCAGTTGTCAAATACCTGCAAGAATCGGTTGGACTATCTGCATCAAAGGTTCTTTTGATCAACAATGGAGTGAATAATCCTAGAGAAGTCAACCTTGAGGAAAAAAACAAAATCAAGTTAAAACTCGGTGTCTTGGCAGATGATGTCATCATTGGGTCAGT
>NZ_JBGTCA010000329.1:0-3537 GCF_041749095.1 Aquiflexum sp.
TATTTGAATGATAAATGGAGCCAGGATAAAAGTTGTCAAGGAACCCAAAAGCCCTAGAAGCAAAGAAATTCCATAGACTTTTTTTATAAATCGAATAAATCGGGGTAGATCTGATTGTAGCAATCTTGCAGCATTGGGATAAATGGCCTGCATGACCAAAGCGGGAAACAACCGTAAAACCATTGATACCCGCTCTGCCAAACTGAACATACCGAGTATTTCAGTGGTAGAAAAAAAGCTGAGAATGATAAGCCCTCCATTAATTGAAATATGCGTTGCCATGTTGGAAAGGAACAATAACCCATTTTCCCTGATCGAGTCATAAACACCTAAAAATTTTGGTTTAAAGAATTTGATGTCCATTTGGTAATGGATGTATAACAGCAATAGCAGGTTGATACTGAGTCCTGTTATGCCCAAAAGGAAGTTGACCCAAATGGATTGTTCCGGGGAGTGGATAAACAAAATGATGCCCAACAGGTACAGCAATTTGCTGAACACATTTGCAATGGAAATCACTTTCATCTTTTCCATTCCCTGAAAAAACCAAAGTGGAAGCGTGGCTTCTGAAAAAAGCAATAAAAGGGAAAACAAAAGTATCCATTGATACTCTTGAAACATACCGAAGGCAAAAATTGCTAGGACAATACAAAGGCTTGCCAAAAAGGCCATCAGCATTTTGCTGAAAATGATATTGGAGACCAAATGTGAAAGCGCCTGTTTGTTTTGGTGGTTTAGAGCAACTTCACGGGGACCGCTGAGGTTGTAGCCAAAGCCTACCAGAATATTGAAAAGTACTATTATGGAAAGGGCCAAATTGACCAATCCGAACTGGTCTACACCGATGGATTGGATCAACAAAGGGATAGTGATCAATGAGATGATCACATTGGAGGCCTGAATGGTAGCCAAAAAAGCAAAATTCTGAATGGGTTTATTTCTGATCAGGTTGGAAAATGAAAATGAATTTAGTTTTTCAATCATATCAAAAGATGGATCAGTAACCTGTGAAATGCATACTGTACAGTTTCCTGAAATACAAATAGGCTATGGCCAGAAAAAAGAAAATTACGCCGCCAAAAACAATTCCTTTCAGGAGTTTGATTTTGGTCATTCTTAATGGTAACCTTGGTCCGTCAATGATCTGAATAAGAGGGGAATTGTTCCTATGGTTGACTTTTGCGATCTCCAGGTTTTTGGTGATTTCTGCATAGACTGCTGAAGCCGCCTGAATATCGATCTGTTTTTTCCTTCCTTCCACTGTTGCAGTTTGAAGCAGGGGATTTGGGAACGGTATCCTGTCAGCCATCCCGGCAAATTCCACTAGGTTATCATCCAGGACAGCCCTGACGCTATCAGATTGGATCTGCAATATGCCGACGTTTTCCGCTGTTTTCCTGGTCTTGGTTTCGAAGTAAAATGAATTGACATTATCAACCAATGTTTCATTGAAGACTTTCGCAAAGGCCTCATCTTTTGAACTGATGTTAACCTGAATGATGCTCAGCTTTCTGTTGGGTTTTTCAACTGCAAGGAGTTTTTCCCTGATGATTTTTGAAATTTCCTTAACCACTGAATCCTGGGTAACCGTAAATCTTTCCCTTGCAATAGAGAAGTCCATTTTTTCTAAATCTACTTTTCGTTTCCATTTATCGGAAAGCTTATTGAATTCAATGAATCTGTCAATCAGCAATGATTCTGAATTGAAAGTGCTAAGCAATGTTTTGCCCAGCATATTGTCAGATTTATACAATTCCATGATGTTGTCACCTTGAAAAATCCCACTGGAGGATCCGCCAATGGAACCGATATTGATGCCCAAAAGTGAAGCCAGACCTGACATTTGATTCAATCCACCCATATCAGACTCTTCAAGAACAAAAGTCGTCTCGGCATGATAAACAGGTTTTTTTATAACTGATGCCAATGCGCCTAATCCTGCTCCAATGATGACAGCAAATAGCAAGGTCTTCCATTTGCTGACAAAAAACCCAATCCAATTGCGGAATCTCTCCACGATCTCTTTGAAGGTGATTTTATCATCCAAAATATGTTGTTGCCCCTTCATGCTTATTCGAAATTGAGTTGCGAAATGATCAGTGCCAGGGTGGCAATGCCTGTGGTGATACCGATTATTTCTCCGGGTCTTACAGGAAGTCTAGGTCCTTTGGTAGGGACGATGACTTCGGCCCCGGGTGCAATGGAAGGATAGGACCTGATGCCCAAAAATCCTTTGGTTCTTGCGACTTCTCCATTGGCATAGACCACATAGGTCCGCTTTCTGTTGGCCCGGATATCGTAACCTCCAGCTCTATTGATATAATACTTCATTCCCCTATCCTTCTCGTACCTTACAGTGGCAGGATAGACTACATCCCCCCGCATCCTCACCGTTTGCAATTGTCTGGGAATGGATATGATATCACCTTCTTCCAGGATCAGGTCTTTGTCCGAACCTGGATTTTTCAAGATCGATTCTAGGTCAATGGCTACAGCTTCCCGCTGTTTGATTTTAATTTCACTGAGACCGGATTTGGTTTCTGCGATTCCGGCCAAAGCCTCTCTTTTGGATTGGGTGGCAATGGCACCTTCGGTAACATCAGTAGGGGTATTGCCCAAATCCTTGAAAAGCCTTTCCAAGAGCAATTCCTGTGCTTCTGTATTGTTGGGATCCGATTGTAATTTCACTTGAAGATCCTGAAGGTTCCGCTGTCTTCTTAATTGTTCTGATTCAGTTTCAAAAAACTCAGTTCTACGGATTAAAGTAGCACCTTTTGGATAGGCATAAGGAGTCAATCCTCCGGACCTTTTGATCAGGTCAGAAACCCGTTCTTCTGCAGTGGTAACCGAAAAGACACCCGGGGAATTTACCTGACCTTCCACCTGAACCAATCTATCCAAGGTGAAATTGGGTTTTCTCCTGACAATTACATTATCGTAAGGTAAAAGGGAAATTGGGTTTTCCTGAAGGGTGAGGTCAAGATCAATGTTGACAGGAATCAATTCTGAGAAAGTGCCAACATTTGTATCCTGCGATCTTCTGGCAATTTCAACATCTTTTCGATTTGCAGCTTCCCTTAATCCTCCTGCCAGGATTATTAAGTCTTCAACTGACATTTGGTTGGAGAAAGGGTAGGTACCCGGATTTCTTACTTCTCCTGTAATCTGCACATAAAATTCTTCCTGAAGATCATAAATACTCGAAATCCTGACCACATCTTCCCTTTGTAAGAGAATATCCTGTCTGTTGCCACTGAGTAATTCTCTAAGGTTGACTGAAATGACTTCTGTGCTCAGGTCATCGTTTGTTCTGAGAATACTTGCCCTTTCAAGATAGGCTTCGCCTCTGATTCCATCTGCATTTTTGATCAATTGCCCAAGTGTAAGTCCATCAGTCAGGGCAAAATTACCTTCCCGGAAAACTGCCCCTTTTATCTGTACGCGATTTGAATACCTGTTCAATACCCTGCCTACAGTATATTGGTCACCGCCTTTGACCATAAAAATTGAGAATTGGTTATCGAAAATATCGGAGAC
>NZ_JBGTCA010000330.1:0-11655 GCF_041749095.1 Aquiflexum sp.
TTGACAAGTATGTCATGGTCACAAAATTACCAATACTTTTTGGCTGACAGGAACAGATACTTTTTCCCTGAACCGGGAAGGCCTACTGAAAAAAGAGATGAATACTTTGACAACACGTATGTCAAGATGAATGAGGTTGGATTGATGTCCAATTGGATGCTGAGGTTAAATTCAAACCATAAGATAGAGTTCAGGAACCTGTTCAATCAGAGTGGAATGAATGAAACTGTTTTCAGGACTGGAAAGGATTTTGTACAAAGACCGCAAGGTGCCCAAGATTATTCATTCAGGTATGAATCAAAAAGATTGTATTCCGGTCAATTGGAAGGCACACATCTTTTCAATGATGAAATGACCAAATGGAATTGGGTAATAGGAGCAAATTCTCTTTATCATGAAGAGCCTGATTTCAGAAGGCTAAGGACAAGATTCTCCATGGAAGGCTCCGAAGGCCAATTTCTCGTCATCGCACCTCCGAGTTCAAGCCCCCAAGATTTGGGTAGGTATTTTGGTTATATGAATGAAAAGGGCGTTGTTAACGGATTGAACTTTGAGAAAAAATTCCAAGGAGTTGAAAAAGACAGGCCTAGAATCTTCAGAGCTGGATACTTAGCTGATTACAAATGGAGGGATTTTTCTGCCAGATACATTACTACATTTTTTCCGGGATTTCATGATCAGGAAGTTGGAGAGCAGTTGATCAGAAAACCCATCTATGAATCATTTGCTCCTGAGAATTATCGTCAGGGAGACGGATGGTTGATTCAGGAGGGAACTAGACCGAATGACCAATACGATGCATCGACTTTGGTGGCCGCAGGCTATGCGGGTGGGGTTTATCCTGTGGGTGATTTTAATCTGTCCGGTGGTGTAAGAACAGAATATAGTATTCAGGAACTTGCCAGTGGTAATGACGCAGGTCCTGTAAATGTAGAAAATATAGAACTGGCCATTTTGCCTTCTTTTAATGTTGATTATAATTTCAGTAAAAGATCACTGATTCGTGCAGGATATGGAAAGACTTTGAACAGACCTGAATTCAGGGAGTTCGCCCCATTCCTTTATTACAGCTTTGAATTTATTGCAGGATTCTTTGGCAATCCAGATCTTCAGATGGCAAGAATTGATAATTTCGATCTTCGGTATGAGTTCTATCCCAACGAAGGAGAGACTTTTAGTATTGGAGCGTTTTATAAGTATTTTGATGACCCAATCGAAAAAGTACAACAGAATATTACTGAAACTTTACAGTTCAGCTATGCCAACGCCGATGAAGCAACTGTTTATGGATTGGAAATAGAGGCCAGAAAGGCTTTAAGTACTGTAACCTCTGCGCCTTTTGTCAAGAACCTTTCATTTAATGTCAATGCATCATTGATATGGTCTGAAGTATTTTTAGGGGAAGATGTTGCATTTGAAGCCAACACAAGGGCCCTTCAAGGACAGTCTCCTTATGTGGTCAATGCGGCCATGTACTATATCGATCCGATCAGTAATTTCCAGGCGAGCTTGGCTTACAATGTACAGGGTCCTAGAATCTTTGTAGCAGGTAACGTCAATAATCCCTCTATATATGAATTGGAAAGGCACGCTATTGACTTTACCATCAGCAAGACTTTCAGAGAAAAGACAACCGTCAAATTTGGTATTCAGGATTTGTTAAACTACCAGTACAGATTTTATCAGGATTCCAACTTCGATAAGAAAATCACATTCGATGTGGATGACCCGATGTATCTATGGAGAAAGGGGACACTTTTCAGTCTTTCACTTAATTACCGGATCAAATAATAATTACACATAACTAAACTTTATTAATGATTACAAATTCAAAAATTATGAAACATTTAAACAATTTGATGAAGCTCAGCTTGTCTCTCGCCCTAGTCTTGGTCCTTTTCTCTTGTGGTGAGGATCCAGTTCCAACAGTGAATTATACACTGTCAACACTTTCATTACCCTCGCAGGGAGGTACTGTTTCTCCTGCTACTGGAACTCAAGGTGAAAATGCTTCTGTTTCCGTTACTGCCACTCCTGCTGCGGGATGGGCTTTTGTAAGATGGGAAGGTGATTTGACGGGTTCTACCAATCCTGCAACCGTCACCATGAATGCTGACAAAGCAGTTGTAGCGGTATTTGAGGAAGTGAGCAATGTTGAAACCCTACAGGGCAATTTAACCACGAGAAGACTTACAAATGACAAGCAATACCTAATTGTCGGTCAGGTGTTCGTTCCGGATGGTGTAACAGTAACTATTGATCCAGGAACTATTCTCTATGGACAAAAAGCTACCAGGGGAACACTTATTGTAGATAGAGGTGGAAAATTGATTGCTAAAGGAACCGAGGCTGCTCCAATCGTTATGACTTCTGCTCAAAATCCAGGTGAAAGAGACCGTGGTGATTGGGGAGGTTTGGTTATCCTGGGAAGAGCAAGAACCAATCAGGTAGATCCTGCAATTGAAGGAATTGATCCGGTAAGAATTTTTGGTGGTACTAATGACGATGACAGTTCAGGTGAATACGAATACCTAAGAGTTGAATATGCGGGTATCGAATTGACTCCAAACAATGAAACTAACTCCATCACCATGGGAGGAGTTGGAAGAGGTACCAAAATGGAGCATTTGGTTGTTTCCTATGGAGGAGATGACGGATTTGAGTGGTTTGGTGGAAATGTTGATGGAAAATATTTAGTATCTGTATCAACTTGGGATGATGATTTTGATGTTGATTATGGTTACACAGGTAATGTACAGTTTGGACTTGCTGTAAGAAACCCATTCTTTGCAGATCAGTCCCAATCAAATGGATTTGAGACTGACAATGGCCCTAATGACAATGATGTTCAGCCATATACTACCGGTGTATTCTCAAATATTACCATTTATGGACCAAGAGACAGAGTAGGTAGATCAATTTCAGGAAACAATGCACAAGGTATAGATTTGAGAAGAAGAACGGCATTATCTATCTTTAATTCAGTAATCACTGGTTTCCCAATTGGATTGAGATTCAATACTGCGTCGGTAACCGGACAGTATCAGAATGGTACGGGTGTTTTGGCAAACAATATACTAATAGTGCCAAACACTGATTATGCAGCTGGTGGTGGTGCCAATGTAGCTGATGTAAAATCAATTTGGGAAGCTTCAAATTCTACTGTAGCACTTCCTGCTGCTGATGGACCTTGGGAAGATTTCTATAGAGGTTATGGTTTAAGACCGGAAAATTTCTTCGCAAGATTTACCCTGTTGACATATCCTAATAATCCTGATTTCAGTCTATTGCCAAACGGTACATTGGCAACAGGTGCTAATTTCAGCAATGCAAAATTAGGCGCTTACTTTGACAAAACTGTTCCATTCGTAGGAGCGTTTGGTGCTACCGATTGGACAGATGGTTGGGTTAATTTTAACCCTATCAATACAGATTATTCACAAGATTAATCTTTAATCAATTTTAAAAGGCTTGTCAGGATAACAATCTTGACAAGCCTTTTTATTTACAATTATTTGCAAGGAAATAAACATGAAGCTATACGTAATTCTATCTGCTGTAATTCTCATTTCTTTGGTTTCCTGTGAAAGTAAACCAAAATATTCTCCCGAAAGAAGCTTGACAGAGAATGAGCAAAGTCAAATACTCTATACCACAATTAGATATTTAGGGCATTTGCCTAAAAGGGGGACCTATGAAAATAGATTTGAAGCACAGTTTGATGAGTATTATTCCAAACTGGTTTTGGATTTTGAGGTTGAAGCATACCATAAAGATGGCGACTTCGAATATTTTCTGGCCAGCAGGGTTGCCCCGTCAATTAAAGTGAAAAAAGTAGCAGTGGGGGTGAAAATGAAAAGAAATGAAACAGGAGAATTGACTTATTATGAAGAGGTCTTCAGGACCTGGAAGTTTGAAATTCCCGAAATGAAAAAAAAAGGCTTGATGCTGTTTGATAAAATGGTAAAAGGTGAGGATTTAAGTCCCTATTACATTCAAAATTCAGCTCCGGAGGAATTTATAGAATTTCCGGATGATAAAGTGTATTTTGATATTGAGGAAAAAAGATGGAAGGTAAATAGCTCAAATGATCAATTATCATAGCATTGAAAATCAAATTTCAATCTCATTTTTTAAGTGCGGTATTTTTGAAAAATTTTCATTTCATACCAAAATTCATAAAAAAAAGACCCTTTTTTCACGAAAAATACCCTGTTTAGGGTATTTTTTGGTATTAGTGAAAGGGTTAAATTTGTACAGTACGATAAAGTATTTTTCCACGGTTTTTTGATAAAATATAGGGGATAATAAAAAAACTAATTTTTTATCCCCAATTTTTTTAATACCAATCCCAAGTTGAATTGTTTTTCCCAAATCATATAGGTCATTAGATATATCTACTAATATCCTAATATCCAGAATTTAATCAGATTAAAGGAAATTTACTAATTCACATTCTAATATCTCAATCCTATCTTTACCCCACCGTACCAATTTCTCCCTGGTGCAGGTTGAAAAAACCGGTTGGCAAAAGCATTTAGGTCATTGCCCAAGCTATACACCTCATCCAATAGATTGTCCGCACCTCCATATACTTCTACATCCCAACGGCTGCCCAGTGAATTTCTCCAACCTAATCTGCTACCAACCAAATTATAAGAATCCTGAAAGACAGTATTCGCATCATTCAAGGGTATTGCATCTACAAATTGATGGGTGAAATTGAAGTAGAAACCCAATCTGCTCCTAATGTCCAGTAAATTGACCAAAGTATTTGGTGATACTCCCGTCAATTGATTTCCGGAAAAATCATTGCCACCTTTTTGAAAGTCTGCAAAATTGAAATAATGTCCTGTAAAGGCATGGTTCAGTTTTACTTCCTGAATCATGGAGTTTTGGTTTCTGAACAGGGCATAATCCAAACTGACCTCAATCCCTTTTTGATCAGTCGCCCCGGCATTCCTGAAGAGTACCACACCTTGTTCATTGGTAAACGTGGTAATGGTCTGATCCAGCTTAAAATAGAATGCTGTAAAGTCCAGGTTGAAAATACCAAAGCGGCTTCGATATCCTGCTTCATAATTAATCCCTCTTTCCGCTTCAAGATCCAAATTGATACTTCCTTCATTGGTCCTTACTTCAGCAATGGTAGGGGGAGAAAAACCGGAACTTATGCTGCCGTGAATTCCGGAATGTTCATCCAGTTTGTACACCATTGCGATTCTTGGAACCACAATGGGATTGAAGTTTCTTCTGTTGGATGATGGTTGGTTACGTCCGGCATCTATAGTTCTGATGATGTCATATCTTCCAAAATTCTGGCTGAAGCCTAAGGTCATCAGGATTTTTGAAGTCCATTCTATTTCCAGCTGCTGAAAAAGAAATGCCTGTGTGGAAATCAGGTCATCACTAAACCTGATGGTGTCGGCCTGCCCCAGCCTGTTTCCGAAATTTTGCGCCAAAGTTTTTCCAAACTGATATTCACCTCCCGCAACAATCTGAACAGGGAATTGCCCCCATTCGTCATTGTAAGAAAATTTTGACCTTCCTCCATAACTGAATGCAGTTTCTTTTTTGTAGTCAAGGATAAATGGATTTTCAAATTCTGTGGTGTTGACATATATGGCTGTGGTATTGGCCCATTTTTCATTGAAATCTATTTGGTGAGATAGGGTGCCGTAAAGGGTTTTCTGTGCAATAGAACTGTTTTGGCCGACAGAACCTGGTCTTGCCTGCCTCCTATCTTCTTCCAACTGTGTGGCATTAAGCGCTCCAGGAATCTGATAATTAAGGTCTGAATATAGAATTTGGCTCGAAAGTGTCTGCTTTGTGGAAGGTTTGGAATGCAATGCAAGTTGAAACACTTTTCTGTCCAATGCACTGTGTTCCCTATAGCCTTCTGACTTTTGGTGGACGTAGGAGGCATTGATTCCCCCTTCCCCGATTTTCTGGTCTATTCCAAACCGATACCTAAATAATCCAAAGTCCCCGATACCAATGTCCGATGAAATGTAATTGTCAGAAACTGTTTTCCTACTCTCCATGCTGATGACACCTCCGTTTCCTGCTCCAAATATACTTCCTGCCGGACCTTTGATGATTTCTGTATTCTGAAGGTTGGAAAGGTCTAGGATATTCAATGCTGTGGTACCATCAGGAGATGTAAAAGGAATGTCATTCCAATAAACCTTCACATTCCGAACCCCAAAAGGTGACCTTAGAGAACTCCCCCTAATCGATATCCTATAACTACCAGGAGCTCTTTCTTCTACCCTGATTCCCGGCTTGGTATTGAATGCACTTAGGAGAGAATTTTCATTGAATCGGTACAATTCATTTTCCAAAACTTTGCTGATGGCACCAGCCTGATGTACCAAAGGACGTTCGGATTCAAAACCTGATACAACCACTTCATTCAACGAGCTGATACTAGGTATCAACTCAATGGTCCTGTTCTCGTTTGGATTGAGCTGAACGGAAAGGTTTTCAAAGGAAATATGTGAAAACACGAGTAGGGTAGGATTATTTAAGTTGAGAACAACTTCCCCATTAGAATCTGAAACCTGATTGTTCTGACCCTGAATTTTTACAAGAACACCCGGAATTGTGTTTTGGGTAATTTTATCCGAAATGATTATCCGGTTTTGTCCAATTGTGGACAAAGGAATTAGAAGTAATAGCAGCCAAACGGTTATTTTCATGCTGAAATATATATTATTTGAAAAGGCTTACAAAGAAGCATTTTATAAAAGGGGAATTGATGCAAAAGGAAGTGAATTTCTTTCTTTTCTTACAGATTTGGATGGATTTAATTCAGCATAACAAATTGCCAATAGTGTGACCTTTGGGGTTCCCTTTAATATCAATTATGAAAGTTAAAAAAAGAGCAATCAGCCGCAACACATCTATTTACCTGAATCATTAGGTTTAGCTTTTAGTGTATTACTATATTTAGCTTTTGATGCACCAATTATAGGAAAGCTATTTCTGAAACCGTCCATAATTTAGGAGACAGTCTCTCTTTAGATTTTTAGATGTCAAATCCAAAAAGGCCAAAATCCAAAAAGTTTTCTTTGGCTAGGCATTACACGATCCAAACAGAAACTGACCAAGAGAATAATGAGCTTTAGTCTAAAAGAAATGAAAAAATTACATAAGTAACAAAAAATTAGTAGTTGTGGGACATATCGAGTATTTATTCCGTCTAATTAATAGGAAAAAAGAAAGTTTCCTAATAGAATAAAAATGATATAGACGTATTTGGAAAATTAAAATATAATTAAATTTTGAATTTTTGCATCTCATCTAATTTATAAAATTTAACCTCCAAAAGGATAAAAGGAGCTTTACCGAACAATTTAATCCTGATGAAAAATTCATTTATCTTATCGAAAACCCATAACATCCTCATCAAAAATTGTCAAGTACCAATCTCCTCAATCATGAATAAGTGCTTGATTTTGATCTGCCTGTTTTTTTGTTTGAGCATCACCTATGCCCAAAAAGAGAATGTAAAGGATTTCAGTTTGGTCACAGGTCCGGTTTATAACCAATCCAACATGAAATGGAATACTACTACAGCGGTAGGTGTCTATCTGGAACCTAAATTTTATTTGAATGAGCGGATGATTATAGGATACCGGTTGGAACCTGTGGCATTGGCCTATGGAGTTTTACTTTTGCCGGGAGGATGTACCCAAGTGCACCGCCATTATCCCGGAATGCCAAGCTGCCGGGAGGGATCTAATTTTCTGATCAATAATTATTTCTTTGTAGATAATAGATTGGGTAACCAAAAAATTGGGAAAAAAGGAGGGGTTTATCAACTCTACTCGGGCCTTAGCATCAACGTTCATACCCATCAAAGGTATATTATTACTTCCCGGAGGGCAGGAAATTGGGAAGACGCGGAAGCATGGATAACCAATTTTGGTCTCGGGTACAGACTTGGGGCATTACTCGATAGAACCCAAGCCAATCTTTCTTTAAATATTACCGGTACGGACTTCCAGCCATTTGTGGGGATGAGTTTCGGCTATTCTGTGATCAAATAATAATTTGTCAATCCTTTTTTATAAAGCTTCCTGTTATCGGTAAATGATCACTAATAATTCTCATGAATGAGTTTGATTTATCGAGCTTTCTAAGAAAACTGGATTATGGGATTTTTTTAAGTTCCTTCTGAATCTTTAAAATTTGTATAAAAGGAAAAATCAATCCAGTGAAAGCAATTAAAGGTACCATTGCATATAAAGCAATTAAATCTTGATCTCCCTTATAGGTCAAAATATATAAAGCAATTATTGCCAGCAAAATACCGGGCACAATCATTATTGCTGTAAGCGTTTTCTTTCGCTTAATTAATTTTTGATGTTCCATAGTACAAAGATTTTATTTATTAAAACCTTAAAATATAAAGTAATAGGGTGAATTTCAATACTTTGTTGAAAGTTATTGAAAAATTAATTTTAATAGAATATGCTGCTCCTACCGAAATTCAAGTGGTGGCTGTAAAATTGGTTAAAGTAGAATAGGTGGACGAGGAAAGTCAGGCAGGTATGGAAATGCCCAAAAATTTTTCAATAATGGAAAGCAAAAACTTACTCCAAAAACAAAATCATATCCTCGGTTCTGGTAAAATCATTGGTCTTGTACAATACATCTCCTGATGCATCCGTGATCAAAAAGAAAGGGATGCCGATTTGGAGTTCAGGATATCTGGGGTCATTTCTATACTTATCAAATTCCGGGGAGGTATCATAAACCTTGTATAGCACAGCATTCTGTAAAGCTGAATTCAATTCTACATTCTTTTGGGTTTTCTCCTGGAAAGCTTTGCAATTGGTGCACCAATCTGCGTGGAAATCCACAAATACCAGTTTGCCTGTTTCCCCTGCTTTGGCATAAGCAGCTTCCTTGTTGAGGTACCACAATAAATCTCCTTTTTGTTCGATGTTTTCAGAAACTGAATTTGAAACTGCCAAATTACTTCCCATCACAGTTTGACTTGGCAACACATTGGAAGCCATTGTCAAAAACCCTACCACCCCCAACAATGAATACAGGGCAATTTTGGTCTTCTCCTGTTTGGTTTTCTGGACAGATTGAATCTGATAGATGGCCAACACAAAAACAATGGCTCCAAAAGTGATATAACTTGCAACTTGGTCATTGAAGCCCAATCCGTTGAGTCCTTTCACCAGAAAGCCGATTGCAAAATAACCAATCAACATGGCAAAAATCCACTGAACGGACAGCATCCACTTTCCGCTTTTCGGCAAAGCCATACCAAAAACTCCCAACAGTAACACCGGTATTCCTACACCCATACCAAACAGCATCATCTTGAAAGCAGCACCCAAGGTCAATCCTAAAGATATTTCAGATGCACCGGATGCAATGGCAATAAGGATACTGACCACAATAGGACCCACACATGCAGATGATAAAAGCCCTGCCCCAGCACCAATGATAAAAGTTCCCCCAAGACCGCTTTTCTCGCTCTCTACCTCTCCCCCAAATAATGGCAGTTGCAACAAATCAAGCGTAGACAATGCCATAACAAATAACAGCAAGCCAATAGAAAGGTTGGATAGTGGTAATTGCAAGACCTGATTAAATGCCCCTCCCGTCAATGCTGCAATAATGCCAAAGCCAAAGTAAATGGCTGCCAAACCCGCATAATAAGTTAGGGGGTGGGCAAATTTGCCCATATCGCTTTTTCTGTTTCTCAGATAATTAACTGTTAGTGGATATACCGGATATACGCAGGGCATCAAACTGGCCAATACCCCACCCAAAAATAGAAACAGGAATGCACTCGGTCCTGAACTGATTACCAATTGGTCCGAAACCCAGTTGTTGATTTGATCAAACATGGTTGTGAATTTATTGGCGTTTATGCTTTAACCTTCGACATCAGGAAAAACATCTCCGTGGCAATCTGAAGGCATCTTTCATCGTAGACTGCTTGTTCCTGTGGTGTGCCGTCAAAGTCTTTGGGATCCTCGTATTTGATGGGGGACCTGAGGGTTGCTCCAGGGATATACGGACAGTTTTTATCTGCTTCTGAACATGTCATGATGGCAACAAAATTTTCCTGAGGGTTAAACTCGTTATCATATATTTTGGAAAAACACTCCATCTTAGGTCTATTGTCAGCAAATCTAACCTGATAGTGAGGATTTTCCCCTCCTGGATTTTCGACAGTAAATCCTGCCCTTTCCATTGCCGCAACTGCCCTTGGGTTGAAGGCTGTGGTTTCGGTGCCTCCTGAAAACGTAAAAATATTTTCAGACACACCATAATAGTCCGCGGCAGTTGCAGCCCATAATTGACTCATATGGCTTCTTCGGCTATTGTGGGTACAGATAAAAACCAGATTGGCCGCTTCACCTGATTTCTTTTTGGTCTGAATATAGAGTGCCAACTTTTGAAGTTCTTTCTTCCTGTCAGCGGGGATTTTGTCTATTTCTGACTGTATGCCTTTTATATATTGGTTGAGGGTGGGATACATGGCTGAGGTCTTATGGTTTGTGGAAATGGCAGGAATATTTTCCTTAGTGGATGTTATTTCGTTGGTTTCTGAACTTTTCTCGGAAGAACAGCCCCAGATTAATGAAAACAACAGAAGGGAGAATATTGAATTTTTCATGGTATTCTAAAATCATTATGGTTTATAACATCTATTTATCGCAATATTACGAGATAATTAATTACCATCAACAAAAAGCTATGTTAATATTTGGTTAACTTTAGGATGTTTCCTCCATTATAGGTGGTGATCAGAAATGCTGGAAATATAGTAGGAGATTGTGAAAAAATGTAGTTTCGTACTTCGCTTGAAATGGCGTAAACCAAGAACATATCTAAAAATACAAAAAGCTTCACATTTCTGTGAAGCTTTTGTACCAGGAGCGGGAATCGAACCCGCACGGCCGTGAAGCCACAAGATTTTAAGTCTTGCGTGTCTACCTATTCCACCATCCCGGCTTACTCTACTGCTAGAGTATGGTACCTTAAAACAACAAAGCCCTTTTGCAAGGGCTTTTTGAGCGAGAGACGAGATTCGAACTCGCGACCCCGACCTTGGCAAGGTCGTGCTCTACCAGCTGAGCTACTCTCGCATGCAATATTTCAATTTAACGGTTGTGCTCTACCTCCCGATAGCTATCGCGGATGAGCCATTCTCGTTTCATTAAATTTAACCGATGACCTTACATCTTCGTCTTTTGTGTGTGCAAAGGTAAAGCAGTTTTTGAAATATGCAAAAAGCATCTGTCAAAAATTTTAGGATAGTCATGCAGTCACAGATTCAATAATTGACTGTCAGAACATTACTTTATTTTAAAGGGCACACGGACTATTATTAGTATTCACAACGATAACAATATACTCCAGAATTGATAGGACCATTTGTTTAAATCTTAATTTTCGGCATCATCAGACCTCGGTCATCGGTCATTTTCAAAAAAGTAGGCCACCATCAAGATCTTGGCAATCCTACTGACATCGCCTACGTTTCTAGCTTTTTCTTGATTTCATTAAGCTTGATCAATGCTTCAATAGGAGAAATCGTATTGATGTCTATGCTGCCCAACATTTCCTGTGCTTCCTTGAATTTTGGATCGAGGTCAAATAGGCTCAATTGGAAAT
>NZ_JBGTCA010000331.1:0-20682 GCF_041749095.1 Aquiflexum sp.
AATGTCTCGATTATGTCTTATACAGCGAAGTATGCTTCGGCTTTTTATGGTCCATTCCGTGACGCCTTGGATTCGGCCCCAAAAATGGGAGATAAGAAAACCTATCAAATGGATCCGGCCAATTACTATGAGGCATTGATAGAAGCCGATCTGGATACAGAGGAGGGTGCGGATTTTTTGATGGTAAAGCCGGCGTTGGCTTATCTGGATGTAATACGCTTGTTGAAAGATAATTCCAACCTGCCGATTGCTGCCTATAATGTCAGCGGAGAATATGCTATGATCAAAGCTTCAGCCCAACGAGGTTGGTTGGATGGGGAAAGGGCCATGATGGAATCCTTACTCAGTATCAAAAGAGCCGGTGCCAATGTGATCTTAAGTTATTTTGCCAAAGAGTTTGCCCAATTGGGTAAGTAGCTAAAAAGGTTACAAAGTAAGGGCAACTTTTTTTAAATTTTTGTTATTTTTTGGATTGACATTTCCTTGCTTCACCAAATATTTTTATCTTAAAAATTATTTCAAATTAAAAATAAGATTGTGCAAGCATTTCCAGTTGAAATCACAGATCCTGTATATCAAGAAAAACAAACCTTAACCGGTTACGAACAATTTATGATAAGATTTATCAAAGATCAACGGGACATACCTTTTTTACATTTGATTACCTCAATCCACCTTACAGTCATTCCTTTGGCTATTTTGCTTTACTTGCCCATTCTAAATGGGGTTTGGTGGTGGGCAGTTGCTATTCCATATTTTTACATTTCGCAGTTTTATTTTAAAGGCTCTTTTGGCCTGATGCTTCATTGTTTTTGTCACCGAAGTATGTGGAAATCAGAATGGCAATGGATGCAGAAATATATTCTCTGGTTCTTAAGTCCGTTTTTTGGACATCTCGGAGAATCATACAATAGCCATCATATCGGTATGCACCACATTGAAGGAAATATGCCGGAAGATTCCAGCAGTACAATGGGCTACCAAAGAGATAGCCTAAAGGATTTTATCAAATACTGGCTGAATTTCATGGCTTTGGGCTTCCATGATACTTATCAATTTTTGTTCAAAAGAAAGTTGAGAAAATTTTATGTTCCCTTAAGTTATAGCGAAATACTGTTCTACATTTTCGCGGTAGCCATGTGTTTCGTGAACTTCAAAGCAACCATGGTGGTATTTGTGGTTCCTTTCTTTTTTGCAAGACTTGTGATGATGTTGGGCAATTGGACACAGCATGCATTTGTGGACCCCATCGAACCCGGAGATGAATTGGCCAGCACGGTTATCTGCATGAATACTGTTTACAATCACAAATGCTGGAATGATGGATACCATGCCTTCCATCATTTAAAGCCCGCAGCTCACTACACAGAATATCCATTGATGTTTGAAAAGTATAAAGATCAGCTTGCCGAGAAAAAAACCTTTGTGTTTTCAGGGGTTCATTACCTTCATATTTTCAAGTGGCTGATGACAAAAAATTATGATATGATGGCTGCACATCTCGTCAATATCAATGATTCTTTCAAGGATAAAGATGATATGATTTCACTATTGAAGGCACGGGTAAAGAAGTTCGAGAATATTGACCAGGTAAACACAAATCCCGAAGAATTAATCGCAAACTAAAATAAAATATAACCCCTAAGAGTTTGTATCGCTAAGGGGGATTTTACAGGTCTTCTTCTCTTTCCAACATCAATATAGAGTGTTGAGGTACGATATAGTATTTTTCTCCTTCATAAATCACTTCATACGAACCGTTCAAAAGGAAAATTGCCAAATCTCCTTCTTTTGCCTGAAGGGGAATGTATTTGATATTGTCATCCCGGTCTTTCCAAGGTTCATCTACTTCCATTGGTGAAGGGATGGGATAGCCGGGACCTGTTTTGATGATATAGCCCTGTTGTACTTTTTCTTTTTCCTGCACACCGGGAGGAAGATAAAGCCCTGTGGCTGTTTTTCCATCCGCCTTTCTGAGTTTGATCAGAACACGGTCACCTACTATGATCAGTTTTTTGAGTTTATTGTCGGGGGTGAGTTTCATTTTGATTTTAGATTTGAAATAAGAGACGTGAGATGTGAGACACAAGATACAAGACGAAGTTTTCGGTAGATTGAGAGTTGCTTGTTCAATTGGGCAATAAGTATTACTAATTGAAATTTTCCTCACCAAATATGTTTTACTTTATTTTTATCGATAACTCTATGGCTTTGAATTACCCTACTAATACAAGGAACCAAGTCTCAAATCTCACGTCTCACATCTCACGTCTCAAAAAAAAAGGCATCCATATCAGATACAGATGCCTTTTTTTGGTTAATAATTTATTTATTTTTTGTCTTCGGACACTTCTTCGTAATCTACATCAGAGACTCCGTCTCCGGCTTCTGCTGAAGCTCCTGCATCTGCACTTGCACCTGCGTCAGCACCTGGCTGTGCACCTTGGGTAGCATTGTAGATTTCCTGTGAAGCTGCTTCCCAAGCCTTATTCAGGGTTTCCATGGCAGAATCAATTCCCGCTATGTTTTGGGACTGATGTGCTGCTTTCAGACTTTCCAAAGAAGAAGAGATGTTGGCTTTGTTGCCATCGGAAAGTTTGTCACCATATTCTTTCAGTTGTTTTTCGGTTTGGAAAACAAGGCTATCAGCTTGGTTCAATTTTTCGATTTTCTCTTTTTCTTCTTTATCAGAGACAGCATTTGCCTCAGCTTCTTTTTTCATTCTTTCGATATCATCCTGAGACAATCCCGAAGAAGCTTCAATCTTAATTTTTTGCTCTTTGCCTGTTCCTTTATCTTTGGCAGATACATTAAGGATACCATTGGCATCAATATCAAAAGTCACTTCGATTTGAGGAACACCTCTTGGAGAAGGCGGGATATCGCTCAACTGGAATCTTCCGATTGACCTGTTGTCTTTGGCTAAAGGTCTTTCTCCCTGCAATACATGGATGTCAACCGCCGGCTGATTGTCCGCTGCGGTAGAGAACACTTCGGATTTTTTACTTGGAATAGTAGTATTGGATTCGATCAATTTGGTGAAGACACCGCCCATGGTTTCTATACCAAGAGAAAGTGGCGTCACATCAAGCAACAGCACATCTTTCACTTCACCGGTCAAAACACCACCTTGAATAGCAGCACCGATGGCCACAACTTCATCAGGGTTTACACCTTTCGAAGGTTTTTTGCCGAAGAATTTTTCAACTTCTTCCTGGATTTTCGGAATTCTGGTAGATCCACCTACCAAGATTACCTCATCAATATCTGAAGGAGACAATCCGGCATCCTGAAGGGCTTTTTTACAAGGATCCATGGATCTTTTTACCAGATCTTCTGATAACTGCTCAAACTTGGCCCTGCTCAGCGATCTCACCAAGTGCTTAGGTCCTGTTTGTGTTGCGGTGATATATGGAAGATTTATTTCAGTAGAGGATGAACTGGACAATTCGATTTTAGCTTTTTCCGCTGCTTCTTTCAATCGTTGAAGTGCCATCGGGTCTTGTCTCAGATCGATTTGCTCCTCGGACTTGAATTCGTCAGCAAGCCAGTTGATGATTTTTTGATCAAAGTCATCACCACCCAAGTGAACATCACCGTTGGTTGATTTTACTTCAAATACGCCATCGCCCAATTCAAGAACAGAGACGTCAAATGTACCACCGCCAAGGTCATACACTGCGATTTTCATGTCTTTGTTTTTCTTGTCCATACCATAAGCCAAAGCAGCAGCAGTAGGCTCATTGATGATTCTTTTCACTTCAAGACCGGCAATCTGACCGGCTTCTTTGGTAGCCTGACGCTCAGCATCATTGAAATAGGCAGGAACGGTAATCACAGCCTCGGTTATAGTTTGTCCCAAAAAGTCTTCTGCTGTGCTCTTCATTTTCTGAAGAATCATGGCAGAAAGTTCCTGAGGGGTGTAAGCTCTGTCTCCTATTTTGATTGTTACAGTGTCGTTAGGGCCTTTTTCAACTTTGTAAGAGGCATGCTTTTTCTCTTCGGAAACCTCGGAGAATTTTTTGCCCATAAATCTTTTTACCGATGAAATGGTATTGGCGGGATTGGTGATCGCCTGACGTTTTGCAGGATCTCCGACTTTTCTTTCGCCGTTACCGTTGTCCAAGAAAGCTACGATAGATGGAGTGGTTCTTCTTCCTTCGCTATTTTGGATGACCACCGGTTCGCTACCTTCCATTACGGCAACGCATGAGTTAGTAGTACCCAAATCTATACCTATGATTTTTCCCATGATGATATATTATTTCTGTTATTGATTACAAAATTTTTAATTACAGTTTCCCTATTGACAATGGTTGTGCCAATGAATATTAACCATGATATTGTGTCAGATTGACAGATTTGTGACATGGGTTTTATCAAAAAATTTCAAAATTGTCATTTAATAGTAACTGATGTCAGGTCAATCAAACTTCCACCACTCAGGGTTCAATTCATTCCACTTTCTGCTCCCTGCCCTTTCAGCGCAATTCCTACAGCCGCGAGGATAGGAATCTAGGGGTTTGCCAGGCATATACAAACAGGGTTCAACCAAATAAAAAGGCACATCTGCCCTAGTTGTATAGATCCTTGTTATTTTGGATTTGGCTACTTCAAAATATCCAAGTACAAGGTCATTTTGGTCTTCCACATTTGAGATATTTCCGAATACCGGTGCAGGAGGTATATCAAATAGGGATCCTTGGTTGTTGATCATGATATTGATTTTTCCCCAATATTCAAAAGCTCCTCTATTGATGCTCAACTGTCTGACTGTGAAAAAAAACGGGTAGAAAAATGAATTGTCAACAGACCTCTTCCCCATTAATTGGTTTAAATTGCGTGTACTTGACTTAGTTCCATCAAAAAGGTTCAACCTGTTGGGCTCTAAAATATCATAAATAAAGCAGTTGGGAAATGGTGGTGGACACCACCCAGCACAAGGGACTATAGTACGTATCCACAAATGGGTTTCTTCCGTAATCCATCTGAGAAAAAAAGAATCTGATGAGGAAGGAAGGGATGTGGCAGCAGACAAGGAAAAAACCTGCTCTGAAACTTCATTTCTAAATGGTTCATAAGAAAATGCAAAACTCAGACTATCTTCCCCGATCACGGATGGGATGCTCTCGAAAGAAGACCTGTATATTTTGCCATCAACCAAAACCTCCAATGCATACCTTTTATCCTCTTTTGCTTTAATGTCCCTTAATTCATAATTCCCGTTTCCCGCATTAAAGTAAGCAAACCTTTCCCCTTCATCAGTCAATAGTGTAACCAGTGCATTAATTACCCCCATTGGCTGTAACCCAAAGGATACCGTCTTGCTCACATTTACTACTTGTATTTCATCGAGGTCTGTGAATAGTCCGTAGATGACTAGCTGTCCTTCCTCAGTGTCTCCGAGAAAATCAAGCCTGTCTATGCAGGAGGTGATCAAGTTTAATATCAATAAACAAGGAATCCAGAAGCCTAATATAAATTTGTTTAAATTTCTCATTTGCCAAAAGATACAGTGTAGGTAATGGACGGAAATGCGGATCCTAAAATCGAAATCTGAAATGGAACCAACCTTTGGTTAGTTCCCTCCCTCTGGAAAAATACCGAATAGGCATTTCTCCTGCCTGTTAGGTTATAAACACTGAAATTAATTTTGTCTTCCCACTTTCTGACAAAGCCATTGGTCAAGTACGAAATATCAATACGGAAATAATTGGGTATCCTGAATTCATTTCTGTTTCCAAAATTCGGGATAAAGACCCCACCAATTGTATAATTGGATAATAGTCCTGTCACCGGCCTGCCTGTTGAGTAATTGACATTCGTATTGAATGTTCTTCCTTTACCCAAATGGAAATTAGTAACAAGCGAAATATTGTGCGGTTTGTCAAAATTGGTAGCATACCAGTTGCCCCGATTTACCTGGATTTCAGAGAATTCGGACGTGGTCCTGATAAGTGATCTACTATAGGTATATGCAAGCCAACCTGTGATGCCCCCCTTATTTCTTTGGATCAAAAGTTCGGTTCCATAGGCAAGCCCTTCTCCTTGGATCAACTCTGTCTCAATATGTGGATTTACAAAAAACTCCGCAAAATCCCGGTATTCTAATTGGTTGCCTGTAGTCCTATAAAATCCTTCCAGTGAAGTGGACCATTCATCATCTTTGAAGTTTCTGAAGTATCCCAAGGAGGCATTATGGGATCTTTGTGGCAAAATATAAGTAGTACTCAACTGCCACAAATCGATGGGAGTTGGACCCGTAGCGTTAGAAATGGTCTGTAAGTATTGGTTCATAACCGAGTAGCCTGCCTTGATTGAACTTACTTCATCAAAAGTCCAACGGAAAGAAAACCTCGGTTCAAAGCCATTATATTTCACAATTTTCCCACTTTCAATAAAATCCACCCTTGTTATATTTATTCTTGAAATCGGAATTCCCTCTTCATAACGGTAAATAGAATCCGGCCCTTGCTGTACATAATTGGAATAACGCAGCCCTCCTGATATTGCAATGTTTTCGTTAGGATTCCAATTTACAGAAATAAAAGGAGCGTATTCTATTCCATTTTCTTTTTGAACTGTTTTGGGTGCAATGCCTGATTCCGAAGTCAATGGGCTTAGCCCTTCAGGTCTCATTTGGTATTGTATCGCTTCCCCACCAAAACTGATGTCCATTTTTTCCAAGGTCAGCAAGCCGGAAACTTTTCCTTGAAAATAGTGTAGGCCATTCTCGATCTTAGATGGGTCTAGCTGAGTAGGCTCAAAAAAACCATTGTTGAATGACCCATATGCAATCATACCGACCAAAGAAAAATTCCCGGTCAATAGATTTCTGCTTGTTAATGACCCTACGATATTATCCCACTCAAAGCCAAACTGATCTGAAAAGCTGAAATAATCCCCTGTATTGAGTAAGTTGAAGTCCAAGCTGCTATTTTCGGAAAACTGATGATTGATTCCCAGGTAGATATCATGGAACCTGATATTGCTGTTCTGAACATCCAAATCATTCGCCTTGTCCAACAGCCAATTTGCATTGGACAACCTTGAGACCAATATCATTGAAGTTTTTTCAGGGACTATAGGCCCTTCTACTATCAATTTACTGACCGCAGTTCCCAATGATCCGCTTCCAATCCACTTTTCCTTGTTACCTTTCCGCATTTCAATATTTAGGGCAGAGGAACTCCGGCCTCCAAAATAACTTGGCACCGAACCTTTGTACAAGGTAAAGTTTTGAACTGCATCTCCATTAAAAGGCGAAAGAAATCCTAAGGCGTGGCTATTGCTCAGGACAATCGTTTCGTTCATCATGATCAGGTTCTGATCGGCCTGTCCTCCCCTGATATTCATACCCGCCGAACCTTCCCCTACAGAAGTGACTCCCGGCATGGATTGGAGTACATTGAACACATCCGGTTCGCCCAGAAAAGCCGGGACAAGCTTTATATTTTCAATATTCATTTTGGTAACACCTGTGATTGGACTCCTGATATTCCTATCCCTTTCCTCCGCCTCTAGAACGAATGTTTCCAGCTCAAAATCCAGGTTATCAAGCGCTAAATCTAATTGTCCATCTCCAAATAGTTCGACCTGATAATGAGCAGGACTTTTCCCAAACTGACGGAATACAATCCGGTGAATTCCTGAATCCAATGAAATAAAAAATTGGCCATTATTGTCAGTATTGTTTCCTTTAAAATATCCGTCTATATGAATGGATACACCGGATATGGGCTCCTTTGTTTTCACGTGGCTAACTTTTCCGGTCAAGTAATATTGGGCACGTTTTTTTGAAATTTCCTGATGGAAACTCACTTCTATCAATTCAGTCTGGCCTTTTACAGTTTGAAAAGTTAAGATATTTAGATACCATAGAAGGTATAGCAAAAAAGGCAACCTTTTTTTACCGATCTCTTTCAAGTTAATTTTAGCCTTGAGACATGAAAAAGTATTTGGATTTAACATAGTCACCTGAATAATGGCAGTATGATGTAATTTGGAATATGGAAATCAAATAAATCTATTTTAGGTAAAATAGGTTTTTTTTCTTACACCTTGTGATTTCAGCTTAAAATATTTTCAATGATAATAAGACTTCCTTTTCTGAAAAAGTTTTCAATATTCGGCTTTGGTTCAGTTTTTTTGTTTTTTCTTTGACAATAGAGGCTCAGGCCATAACTGGAAAAATCACGGATGAAAAAACCGAAGCGATAATATGGTGACCTCAGAATCTCAACAATCATTAAAAACCTCTATTTATCGTTAAATATTGTCAACAACCACAATAAAATTGGCTCGTTTAAACTTTAAATATTATTTTTCCAACATCATTTACTACCTCTACCATGACCCTATTCGTTCGATTTTTCCTAGGAATTTCCATTTGTTTATCAATATCAGCCATTTTTTCAGAAAGTTTTGCTCAAGGAATCAGGGGTAAAGTCACTACAAATAATGGTGAACCTTTGCCTTTTGCCTCCATCTATATCAGGAATTTGGGTGATGGAGTACCGACCAACCAAAATGGGGAATATGAATTTAGATTGAAACCCGGCTACTATGATGTCCTGGCACAGTATCTTGGTTATGCATCTGTTCTGAAAACCGTGGAAGTTAAAGATGACTGGATCGTGTTGGATTTTGAAATGAGTGAACAGATTTATGCATTACAGGAGGTGGAAGTAAAAACAAAACAGGAAGACCCTGCCTTGACCATTATGCGGAAAGCCATTTCCAAAGCCAAATACCATAGACTTCAGGTGCAGGAATATACGATGATGGTGTACTTGAAAGGTACTGGGGAATTGACCAATGCACCGTTTTTTTTGAAAAAGGAAATGGAAAAAGAAGGGGTGAAGTTAAATGAGGCCTATACTTCTGAGTCAGTCTCCCAAATTACTTTCAGGCAACCCAATACGGTTGAAGAAAAAGTGATCAGCATCCGGACCAATGGGGACAACAACCAAACTTCGCCCGCTCCCTATATTGCTACCAGTTTTTACAGTGAAAAAATCAATGAGGCAATTTCCCCATTGGCCCCCTCGGCATTTATTTATTATAAATTCAAATATGAAGGGGCGTATGTGGAAAATGGCGTGATGATCAACCGGGTCAAAGTAACTCCAAGGTCAAGAGGTGAGCGGGTTTTTGAAGGTTATATATATATCATTGAGGACCTTTGGGCCATTCACAGCCTGGATTTGACCACTTCACTATTGGGGTTTCAGATTGGAGTCAAACAGCTTTATCAACCTGTGGCAGAGAATGTTTGGATGCCTTTTACCCACACCTATACTTTTGGAGGTAAATTTTTTGGCTTTGCAGGAGAATTCCGATACCTGGCTTCCACCCGGGATTACAATATTACACTCAACCCCGATTTGATTGTGGAGACAAAGATCATTGACGAAAAAGTTGATAAGATTCCTGATGACGTCAATACCTTCAGCAAGAGCCTTTCCAGTCTTGAACAGATGAGTCAGGCGGACAAGATGACCAGAAAGGATTTCAGAAAGCTGGTCAATGAATATGAAAAGGAAGCCATGAAGGAAAGGGAAGAAGTAGAGGTCATTTCCAATAGAAAATACTCTGTGGACAGTCTGGCCAAAAAAAGAGACCTGAGTTATTGGGACAGCATCAGACCGGTGAAATTGACTGATGCGGAAATTAAAGGATACAAAAGAGATGACAGTCTTGCCGTAGTGGAAGCTGCCAAAGAAAGTGAAGTGGACAGTATTGCCAAAAAAGCAAAAAGAGGATTCAAACCTTTGGAGGTGATCACAGGTGGCTCTTATTCCTTTGGGAAAGGTAGGTCAGCAGGATTTGATTCCAATCTGACCAAGCTGTCTTTCAATACTGTGGAAGGCTTTAAATTCGGTTTATCAGGATTTTACAGAATAGTTCAAAACACCAAAATGGCCGATTCTGTGACCATGCACCGGAGAGTTTGGACGGTGCGTCCGGAATTCAGGTATGGTTTTGCCAGTCAGCAGGCTTATGGAACTCTGGACATCCGAAGGTCTGTCAACAAAGGCAGGCCCGGATATACTTATGGGCTGACGGGTGGAAAATATATTTTTCAGTTTAATGGTGACAATCCCATTCAGGAACAGGTCAACATGGTGTATTCCCTGTTGCTGAGGCAGAATTACATGAAACTCTATGAACAACAATTCTTAAAGGCATTTTACAGCCATAGGGTCAATGATGCATTTACTTACAGAACAAATGTAAATTATGCTTATCGAAGGGAGTTGGAAAACAATTCCGATGTAAGCCTTTGGAACAGACCTGAAAGGGTTTATACTCCAAATAGGCCTGAAAATATTGAAGCAGACCCATCGGCTTTTGAAAACCATCACGCCTTGATCTGGACTAACAATGTCGAATGGAGGCCTGGAATGAAATATTATATCAGAAACGGACGTAAAAACCCGATTTATGAATCCGCACCATTGGTCAATTTCCGGTATTCAAAAGCCTTTCCAGGGATGTTCAACAATGCGATGGCTTCTAAGTTTGATTTGGTGGAGGCAAGTGTGGAGCACTTTTTCAATTTTGGTGTCAGTGGCAAATGGGACTTTAACCTGACAGCAGGTGCATTCCTGAACAATGACCGGGTATATTTTATGGACTACAAACATTTTGGTGGTAACAGGACCATATTTGCCAATATGGGAGTGGCTTCTAATTATAGGTTTTTGGATTATTATCAATACAGCACCCAAACCCAATATGTCAGTGCCATTGTCCATTATCAGTTCAGAAAGTTTCTGCTGACCCAGTTGCCCATGCTTCGGTTTTCCGGGGTCAGGGAGAACATCTTCTTCAACTACCTCAAAACAGAAAACTCACCCCACTATTGGGAATTGGGGTATTCCTTGGATAACCTTTTCAGGATATTCAGGGTCGAAATGGGTGCAGGCTTCGAAGGAGGCACCTTTCAGCGGGCAGGTATGAGGTTTGGGATTGCGAGCTTTATAAATATTAATTTTGATTGAAGGGAGGGAGGGGTGTGAATGTTTTCTGCAGCGTTAGGTGAATTTTAGTTGATGAAATTGTCGAGTTGTACCACATTGTCATTTCGACGAAAGGAGAAATCTAAAAGGTAGGATTTCTAAATCCCTCATTTATTGGAGATAACAAGACAAATTTTGTTCTCCTCGTGATTCCTTTCGTGGATATAAAAGATGCAATCTATACACCTAGCGTCTAAATTAAACTTCGCCCAAAAGGGGCAATTAGACTTCTCCTGACGTCGAAGTGACAAGGCAAAGTTTGATAGTAATCTTAAACACTAATTTTAGGACAAGCCTCCAAAAGGTCATTTCCACACTGCCCACTGTTACTGAAAACTGCCTACTGACCACTGTTTCACCCTGGCTCCTGAACACTGCCCACTGATCACTGACATACTGCCCACTGCCTACTGGCACACTTCAGAACTTCAAGATTTTGAAAATACCACAAACCCCTCTATATTAGCAGGCAGTAAGGTTTAATATTTCAAAAGATTTAACAGTCAATGGCTGTTTCATCTTTCCACGGGGCTTCTTTGAAGCCTTTTTTGATTTTTATGCTTTTTTTAGCCAAACCATTCCTTAATTTAGCCACCCAAATTCCTACAGTTCAACATGTCCCTTCAAATCAATTCACTTACAAAAACCTACGGTCAGCAGAAGGCGTTGGATGAGGTTTCTTTTGTAGCTGAAAAGGGAGAAGTCTTGGGTTTTTTGGGACCAAATGGTGCCGGAAAATCCACCACGATGAAGGTTGCGACGGGATTTATTTTACCTGATTCCGGCGATGTGTTTGTCAATGGGATTTCGGTATTGGATAACCCAAAAGCGGTCAGCAAAATGATCGGATACCTACCCGAACATAATCCATTGTACCTGGATATGTATATCAGGGAGTTTTTGGATTTTATTGGGGGTCTTTATGGAATGAAGGGTCAAGTTCTGAAAACTAGAATAGAAGAACTGATCTCCCTCTGTGGCCTTGAATTGGAAGCGAATAAAAAAATCCATCAACTCTCAAAAGGCTATCGGCAAAGGGTAGGATTGGCCAAAGCACTGATCCATGACCCGGAGGTGATCATTTTGGACGAACCTACCACCGGACTGGATCCCAACCAATTGGCAGAAATCAGAAAATTGATAAAAAATATCTCCGTCAACAAAACGTTGGTTTTGAGTACCCATATCATGCAAGAGGTGGAGGCGATCTGTGACAAAGTTGTCATTATCAATAGGGGGAAAATTGTCGCCTCAGACCTATTGCAAAATCTCAAGTCAGTTGGAGGTAAAAACATTCTGTTAGTAGAGACGGAAGAACCCTTGGACTTGGAATGGTTTGCCCATTTGGGTGAAGTTTCTTTTGTCCAAAACAAAAAGCATGCAATCAGTTTGAACGTGGTGGATGCCGTGTCTGCCCGAAAAGAGCTGCTTCAAATAATACAGCAAAAGTCTCTGACTTTGGTAAGTATCCAGCAGCAGGAAAAAAATCTGGAATCTATTTTTCATCAAATCACCCAAAATTGATGCGAGCACTGTATTGGAAAGAAGTAAATGCTTTCTTCAGCAATGTCAGCGGATACCTGATCTTGGGCGTATTTCTTGTTTCCCTTGGCCTGATAGTTTGGGTTTTTCCGGATACAGCCGTAATGGAATATGGTTTTGCTGATTTGGAACCGCTTTTCGTGTACACACCATTTGTATTTACTTTTCTGATCCCTGCCATTACCATGAAGATGATAGCGGAGGAAAAGAAAACAGGAACTTGGGAATTATTGATGACCTCACCTTTGGGAATCCGAAAAATCATATTGGCCAAGTATTTCGCTTCATTGACTTTGATCTTTGTGGCATTGATCCCGACTTTGGTTTACTATTATTCGGTAGTGCAATTAGGAGACCCTGTCGGGAATATTGACCATGCCGGCTTTTTTGGTTCTTGGATAGGGCTGTTGTTTATTGGGGCTGTCTTTGCGTCCATAGGAATTTTCAGCAGTGCCCTGACATCACATCAGATAGTCGCATTTATATGGGGTATTTTCATTTCATTTTTACTGTATTTTGGTTTGACCGCTTTGGTGCAATTGCAGGTGATGAGCCCATTTGCTTTGTTTTTGGAGGAAATGAGTTTGAGTTATCATTACCAAAGTCTGAGTAGGGGAGTGATAGAAGCCCGAAATGTGGCGTACTTTCTTACAGTGATTATCTTGATGTTGGGCTTAACGGGAATTTTGATCAGAAGGAGATGAGCAAAGGTTCCAATATATCGCTTTTCAGGAGTTACGGAATTCCCGTTGGAATACTTATTCTCATTTGGGTTTTTGTCGCGCTGTTTCCGTTTAGGATTGACCTGACAGAAGATAAAAGATATTCCCTCCATCCTGCTACCATTGCCTTGTTGGAATCCATTGAAGAACCTTTGGAAGTGGAAATCTTATTGACCGGTGATCTTCCCGGTGGGATGAGAAGGCTTCAAAGATCGATAGAAGAAACAGTCAAAACATTTGATGCATACAGTGCCAAAAAAATCACCTTCTATTATGAAGACCCTATGATTCTACCTGCTGACATCAGGGAGGACTACATCGTTGATTTGGCAGGATATGGAATCAATCCTACCACCTTGTACATATCCGAAGCAGGAGGTCAAAAAAGCAAGTTGATTTTTCCGGGTGTTGTGGTAAGAAATGAGGAATTTGAAACAGGGGCTTTGTTGCTGAAAGGAGAAAAGGAATTGGGACCCGATCAAATATTAAATCAATCTATTGAAAACCTGGAATTTGAACTGGCCCAGGCAATCCGTAAGCTCATCAGAAAACAGCAATATGCTATAGGAATGATTGTAGGCAAAGTCGAATTGGAGACTGATGATGGTTTTGGAATTGTAGAGGCTTTGTCAGAGGACTTTGAGGTGTATAAAGTTCCTTTGGAACAGGCAAAAAAAGTGGAGGATTTGCTCCCTTTTGATGTGCTGATTATTGCAGGGCCAAAAGAAATTTATTCTGACAAGGAAATCTTTCTGATTGACCAATACCTAATGAGTGGCGGTAATTTAATATTCTTGGTTGATGCCTTGGCTTTTGATATGGATCAGGCCGGGGGAGAAGGGACGGTGGCCATGCCTTTTGAAAACGGATTGGATCAATTGCTTTTCAGATATGGGATTAGGGTCAACAAAGACCTGATCCAGGACATGAATTTTGGATACCATCCGGTAATGGGCGGAAATTTCGGCGACCAACAGCAACTGATTTCTTTGCCCTGGCCCTTTTATGTGTCTGCCGGAAGGATGGCCAATCACCCCATTACCAAAGGCCTCGATCAGGTAATGTTCCGTTTTGCCAGCAGTTTAGATACTGTAAAGGCAGATGGCGTGAAAAAAACACCCTTGATTTTCGGATCTGATTTCAGCAGGAAGCTTGCCGCACCTGTGAGGATTGCTTTTGAGGACATGTCAGATGGGCCGGATTTGGATCAATTTACCATCAATAACCTTCCATTGATCTATTTATTGGAAGGCGAGTTCACTTCTTTGTATAAAAACAGGTTTTTGCCGGAAGGAACGGATAAAGGAAAATTCCTGGAATCAGGAAAGGGGAAAGTTCTCGTTTCAGGATCCGGAGAACTCTTTACGAGTTTGTTTTCAGTTGTAGATGGTCAGCCTTTGCCTTTAGGTCAGGATCCATTTACGGAAGTCACCTATGCCAACAGACAGCTTTTACAGAACAGCATTAATTTTCTGACCGACCCAGATGGGATCATTGCCACAAGAACCAAACAATTCCAGATCAGACCTTTGAACAAATCGAAGGTGCAGAACGAAAAAACCAAGTGGCAGTTGATCAATGTGCTGTCACCTGTAGTGTTTTTTCTGTTTCTTGGGTTGGTGTGGATAGGGTTCAAAAGGGCAAGATTTTCTAAAAAGTAAGGAGGCTATTCATATTTTTCCTTAAAACTGAACGGGAAATTTTCTGAAAACAATAGCTGAAATCCCCTAATGCAACAGAAGTATTAAAAAAGAGGTTTTTTTGCATGTCAAAGGCATGATTTATAATTTTATTTATAAATTTACCCTGTTCAAATTCAATCGAAAAAATAAGCACGCTATATATGAAATTTATTGTTTCTTCTTCTGCTCTTTTAAAGCAGCTTTCAACGATCAACGGTGTAGTCACCACCAATCCTGTAGTTCCTATTTTGGAAAACTTCCTTTTTGAGATCAAAGACGGAAAGCTCACCATTACTGCTTCCGATTTGCAGACTTCAATGATTACTGAAATTGATGTAGAAGCCAAAGAAGACGGAAATATCGCAGTACCTGCCAAGATCCTTATTGAAACATTAAAGAACCTTCCTGAGCAACCTGTTACTTTCAGCATTGACCCTGATACCTACAGCATTGAGATCAGCTCTGATAATGGCAGGTATAAATTGGCAGGTGAAAATGCCACTGATTTTCCAAAGATCCCTACCGTAAGCAATGCCACTATAGTGGACATGTCCACGGAGATATTGAGCAAAGCTATTTCCAATACCATTTTTGCTACTAGCAATGATGAGTTGAGACCTGCTATGACCGGTGTTTATATCAACCTCAGCAGCACCAATACGACTTTTGTAGCGACTGACGGCCATAGATTGATCAGGTACAGGAGGGTAGATGTAGCTTCCCAGGATGATGCGAGCATTATTATTCCCAGAAAAGCACTTAACTTATTGAAATCAACTTTGCCATCTGAAAATGAACCGGTAGCAGTGGAATTCAACAGTTCCAATGCCTATTTCAAATTCAACAGTATCAAAATGATCTGCAGATTGATCGATGAGCGTTTCCCGGATTATGAAAATGTGATCCCTGTGGACAATCCCAACCATATGACGATTGACAGGTTGGAGTTTTTGGGTTCCTTGAGAAGGATTGCCATCTACGCCAATAAGACAACCCATCAGGTAAGGTTGAAATTGACCGGAAGTGAATTGCAGATTTCTGCTGAGGATCTTGACTTCTCCAATGAAGCGAATGAAAGATTGTCATGTGACCATGATGGAGAGGATATTGAGATCGGATTCAATGCCAAGTTCCTGGTGGAAATGTTGGCCAACCTTTCTTCAAAAGAAGTGACCCTACAGTTCAGCGCCCCTAACCGTGCCGGTTTGATTGTTCCATCTGATAAATCTGAAAATGAGGATATTTTGATGTTGGTGATGCCGGTGATGTTGAATAATTATGTGTGAAAGATTTGAGATGTGAGAAGTGAGATGTGAGATTGGAGACGCAAGACTCAAGTCGCAAGACGCAAGACCTGCCGTTCGGCAGGCAGGCATAAGAAAAATGAAGAGTCCTCGATTTTGGGGACTTTTTTTTATGAATCTGTTGGCTTCAGGGCTCCCAGGAACAAGTGCTTGATGAGTTACCTGATCTGCAATTGGAAGATATTGAAGCTTCTTTGAAATATGCTAGCAGCAAACTTAACCATCCAATCATTGCTGTATGACAATTTGGGTGGATGCTCAACTTTCTCCTTCTAGGCTTTCTAAATCTAATTCATAAAAAATCTGATAATCACCTTTAAGGATTTTTGGGATATTTTCGGATGAATTGTATTTTTATTAATTCAATTGAGTCTAGGGAAGCTTGTTTTGCTTCCGAAGGAGTTTCACCTGCACCTGAAACGCCCCAAACATCCGGTGCATAGGCAGCAAATTGGTCTTTTGATCTTTCGATGATTATTTTTATGGTTTTCCTGTTTTTATCTTAGTTTTCTCGGATTTAAAGGAATTCCAATTATTTACCACATAGAGGCATAGGAGGACTCATAGTTTTTACCTTAAGACTGTAGAAATTTAAATACATCTCACCTCAAAAACTATGTGATCTACATGAACTATGTGGTAATCATTTTCCTTTAAGGATCTTCAATTTGAGGTTTAGCCTAAAAACCTTCGAGGTCTTGGAGACCTCAAAGGTTAATCTCCAACTCAAAGGTTAATTTCCAACACCCAACTCTCCAAAGGTTTCAAATCCACTCTGACAGTCGCCTTGCTATCTGAAATTCTTAGAACAGGGTTAACCTTTCCATAAAGTTTCTCAGGAAGCACCAATTCCCCAGGCTGCAAATTCCACTTTTCTATCAAATTACCGGGCAATTCCAAGTCAAACCCAAAAGTATCCTCCGCATCAAAATTGCAGATAACCAAAAGCTTTTGGTTGTCACTCCATCGGACAAAAGAAAAAACCCGGTCATTGTACCATTCGGTATGTTGGCGGTTATGGCTGTGGATTTCCTGATAAGCACCTGCAAGTGCGGAACTTCCCTTGCTGAAATTCAAGAGCCTGACATAGAAGTTCCTCAATTCTTTTTCCCCAGCGGACAATTGTCCCCCATCGAATTTTCCTTCGTTCATCCATCTTTGGTGATGGGGAACACCGATGTAGTCAAAAATGGAAGTTCTTGTGGGATTGCCGAATCCGGCATCTTCTGCACCGGGTTCACCCGTCTCCTGTCCAAAGTAAATCATCATTGGTGCCGCATCAATGGTCGCTGAAAGGACCGCTGCAGGTTTGCCGATTTCCGCTTTGCCGACAAAATCCGGACTTGCTATGCGCTGTTCATCGTGGTTTTCCAAAAAGTGTAGCATGTGCTTGCCTATATCCGAAAGACCATTTTGGATGTTGATGAGATTATCCGTCGACCCTTTCCCTTGCATGATATTTTTCAGTGTATCATATAACTCTACCTTGTCGTACAGATAATCCATTTTTCCCAAATGGATGTAGTTTCGGTATTCTCTCGGATTATAGATTTCTGCCAAAAGAAATGCTTTAGGATTATCCATCTTAATAGCCGAGTTCATGTAACTCCAAAACTCTACAGGAACCATCTCTGCCATATCATAGCGGAAACCATCCACTCCTTTTTCAATCCAGAAAAGGGTAATTTCCCTGAATTTTTTCCAGGAATCAGGTACGTCCTTATCCTTCCAAAAGTCAAAATGCTCCTGATTGCTTTTTTGTCCAAAGTCTGATGGTAGTTCAGGGAAGTCCTTTGTTCCATCAGGCTTGGTGCCATAGTTGATCTTGACGGTTTCATACCAGTCGTATAAATGGGGCTGTGGCTCCCTGCTTCCGTTTCCGGTCCATTTGGCCGGGTTCTCGTCAAACTTCCCATCAGCCAAAGGATGTGCTTCTCCACCAAGTGGCTGATAGTCATTCAAAGGTTCCGGTACTTCAAATGGATTTCCCGGGATATAGTAAAAGTTGTTGTCCCTTTTGTATTCCACTGATGTATCATCAATAGCACCAAAATCCCTTACGCCATCGGGATTGTTTTTTCCTTCATATTTCCGTGCAACATGGTTGGGTACAATGTCGATGATGACCTTCATGCCATGCTTGTGGGTACGGGAAATCAATGCTTCAAACTCCTCCATCCTTTTGGCAGGGTCAACCGCCAAATCAGGATTGACCTGATAGTAATCTTTTACTGCATAGGGGGAACCTGCCCTTCCCTTGACCACATCCGGGTCATCATTGGAGATGCCATAAGCTGTGTAGTCCCGAATGACCGCATGATGGGGAATCCCGGTGTACCAAATATGGGTAACGCCTATCGCATAGATTTCTTCCAAGGCTTTATCCGTAAAGTCATTGAATTTGCCCACCCCGTTTTCCTCAATGGTTCCCCAAGGTTTATTCGTTGTATTGGTATTGCCAAAAAGACGGGTAAAAACGTGGTAAACGATGATTTTATGTGTTTCTTCCATCTTGGATGTTGTTTCAATAGTTTTGTTGGCACAGGCAAAAAAGCCCGTAGATAGACTTGCCGCCAATAATATTGAGGTAAGTAATTTCTTCATAGGCTTAAAGATAAAAAATGATGGCTTGGTTCGTCTATTAATTCGAAAATTCCCAAAAACAAAAGTTGCGCAGCCTTAATAGTTGCAGGACTTTGAAACCCCAATTTATTTTTCCCTTAGGTTGATATATTATCTTACCTGTCAAAGAAATAATTAACACCCAAATTCACTTGACCAAGGTCAACTAGGAAGTTATTCTCCTCTAAATAATTGGTGCTCCAATTAGATTGATAAGAAATTCCACCTATACTGGCATCAAATCCCCATTTTTGATTGGGCATAAATGTAAATGCAGGACGTATTGAAAGGTAAAGTCTTGTGCTACTCTCTTCAAAAAAGGTTGAGTTTAGATCTCTTCTTACATTTCCGATCAATCCTTTTCCTTCGAGGCTAAAAAAGAAGTTGTCCGTAATAGTGAAAAATTTCCTTGCGAAAAGTCCTCCTGCAAATCCACTGACTTTGGAATCTTCAAATAAATTGGTCACTGGGTTAATGTTAGGGCGTTTGCTTGAAATAAAATTTACAGCCGGACCTACGGCCCATGAATCATTTAAGAAATAGCCAATTTGACCATTTGCTGAAAAAATTGTGTAAGCAGGAGTATTGGCTGATCCCAGATCTGATTTCGAGGAATAAAACATTAAGTTACCACCAACATATTTTGTTCCTTTAGAGAATTGACCATAGGAAACGAGGGGCACAAAGGCCAAGAGGAATAGAAGTTTTTTCATCGATTGAAATTAATTTTTTCTAAAGTTATATTTTAGTTTTTAATTTCAAACGAATTATTTATTTCAGGAAAATTTGATTGAAGGTTTTTATTCCTTAGGGTATAAATTCCCAACTTAGGGGAAGGGTTTGTGACAAATCCCTTTGATAAGGTTTGAGATTTCCGGAATTATGGATTGACCTGCAAATAGGTTGAAAAGAACAAATTGTGGGTTTCAATCAAAACAATAAAAAATCAGGTCGTTGATTTACTTTCATCCTCTTCATCCGGAGGAAGTTCATCAGGGACGGAAAACGGATCCAACTCAACGATTTTCCCGTTTTCGGATACAATGATGGGGCTGTTCTTCTCACGCTTGAATTTGACAAGGTTTTTGTAGGTTTCTCTCAAACCAAAAAGAATTTTCTCGAATTCCTCCTCTGCCTCTTTTTCTTTAGTTGTCATACTTTTCAGTTATTTGTTCCCACAGGATTGATTGGGATATTACTATTTTTCCGGAATTCAATTACAGTCCAAAATTTCAGGCAAAATGGTATAGGAAGCTGTCGTCTTACCAGCACCATTTGGACCAGCGATTATGAACAATTTTTTCATTTAATTTGAAAAGTAAATATCCGTTTTCAGACCCGTCAGGTTTTCAAACCTAACAGGTCTTGCTAAAATCACATATCCATCAACCTATACACAAACATTACACTCCTCTTCAACAAATCCGGATATTGCTTCATATTGATTGTCTCAGCGGGAGAGTGGGCACCTGTGCCTGATGCGCCTAAGCCATCGATGCAATCCAAGTAGTCCGCCACATAGGAAATATCCCCCGCTCCCCTAGAACCCGGATCGCCTGCTTCCACTTTCCCAAATCCCATATCCACACTGACTTTGCTCAGAACCTCAACCAAAGCATAATTTCCCGGTGTCGGGGGCATGGATGGGATGCCATCCTGGAATTTGATTTCGGCGGTTGTTCCGTTCAGGTTTTGGGATACTATCTGTTTCATTTTTTCCCGGGCAGCCTCTTTTTGGGGTTCACCCAAAAATCTCAAATCACCGGTAACGAAAGCCTCCCTTGCC
>NZ_JBGTCA010000332.1:0-21000 GCF_041749095.1 Aquiflexum sp.
TGTAACAGCACCTATGGCCGTGCCTTTGGCCAGGACATTTACTCCCGGCAACCCATCTGCAGCATCGAGCGCAGTTACACGCCCTGAGATGGTTTTACTCTGAGCCATTAACCCCGAGATACTCATCAGAACTACAACAAATAGCAGTAAAGTTTTCTTCATAATATTATTATTGATTAGTTGTCATCAATGACCTTCATTGACGGGTCTAAAAGTAGATGATGCACAACCTCTTAAAAACCCCCATATTGGGGTATAAAAACATAAATTCACTAACCCAATATAAGGTTATTCAATACGGAAAAATAAAGGCGAAAAAAAATCCTGCACAGCTTATGTCCAGGATTAAATTATTCTCTTTTTCAACTTAACGACCTGCTTTGCCAAGCACATCACCCTTGGCCTGTTTATTTTTTTTCCTTTTATTTTTAATGACTAGTTGGGGTTCTACATAAATTTCGGAACTGAGCACATATCCAGGACGATCATTGACATACACAATGGACCATCCACCTCCATTCAATATAGTATCCCGGAAATACCCTATCGTTTCATCTTTTTCAAGTATAGCAACTATTTCCGTAGAGGTACTGGCCTGTTGATAAACCTTTACATTTTCGTATTTGCTCTTCACCTGGGATAGGGTTTTTTCTGTACCTTCATCATTAGCTTTTGCACTGCCGAAAAGCATAAGAAAACTAATTACTGCAATTTTGATTGACTTTTTCATAATCTGTATTATTTGGGTTATTGGTTTAGTTTCTGTCGGTAAATATTTATATGTGAAGATAGAAGGAGCATAGAGCTTAAAAAACACGCCATTAGCGTGGAATTTTATCCAAATAAATACCCCTAATTTGGTGATACTGCTGATAATTAAAAGTAGCCCTACTTTGTTAACTTAGGCATTAAAGAAAGAAACCTGCCAGATTTATGTGCTGTTAATGCAAAAATCACCCAATTTGGGGGATATTAAAATGACGTAATTTTATTTTTGTTTGTATAAGGACAATATGAAAAAAACCGAGATGCTTAAATATTAATGGATATACGCTTCTTTGCCAATAACCCAATATTCTACTTCAAACAGGTTGGAAGTCCGATGTCGGAAGTCCGATGTACTGGACATTTAAGCTTCCTGGCAAGAATTATATTGAATTGCCATTTTACTGGCATCATTCCGTACATACATGTAAAAATTTAATGAATTGGATACTAGTGTTATGTTAACTCTAAAACGGTGGTTTAAAGGTTATCGCCCTTTCAAAAAGATTCAAATATCCTTCTTTGCGTCTTTGCGTCTCCTGATGAATCGGGACAAGTTCTCCGGGAAAGATTGTCAATTCATCCTCAACATAGCACTAGGTTGTTTCCTATGCCTATTCAATGCTACAATTGCTCAGGTTCAAACCCCAGTTACTTCACATCAATTGCCTTTGGTCCACCTTGGCCAAAAAGAGGGGTTAATTCCCAATTATGTAAATGACCTGGCGGTGGATTTTTTGGGACGGCTTCAGCTTGCCACTTTTGGGTCAGGCATCATCTCTTATGAAGGCCAGGGATTTTCTCCAATGATATCAGAAAACATGGACAAATTCCCTGTAATACGGAAACTTAAAATAATAGATAATAAACACTATTTTATCACAATGGGGGAATTATATAGATGGGACAGTAAGCTGGACTCATTGGAATTGATTTTTAAGGACGACTCTCCAATTATAAATTTTTATCAGCTATCTCCCAATAGGATGTTGGTGAGTAATTATAAAGGTAATTTTATAGCTGAGTGTTTGAAGGATCATTATACTGTCTCCGAATTACCCATCACTTCACCCATTACCCAGGTTATCCACCTCAAAAATAAAATCACATTGGCAATACTTGGAGATGGGAAAATTATTTCAGACCCTTTTGGCAATGAACCCAAATCTGTATTTCAAGCAAACGGTGGAAATGCAAAGGTTTTTGATCTGGATGAATTTTTAGTCCTTATAGAAGACGGTCATATTTCTTATTTGGACAAAGAGGAATTCAAGATTCTTAAAAAAATCGCATCTCCCCCTGATGCACTGTTTACTGTATTTTATCAAGATGATCAAAGTATCTGGATGGGTGGTAACAAAGGTTTATTTGTCCTAAGCCAAGAAGGACTCAGAAAAATAAATACTGCTCCCAAACTCACTGACATGGACATTTCTGTTATCACCAAAACAAAAGATGGTATTATTTGGATTGGAACTTATGGCCATGGACTATATAAACTTTATGACGACCATGTTGTCCAATATTCCATCGATGAGGCTGGATTAGGCCAGATATACTCTGTGTTCAGATTAAAAAAGTCTTTGGATAAATTTCTCATCACTTCCAACAAAGGTCTTTATTATTTTGAAAACGATCAGGTCACCCACATTCAGATCCCGCAAAATTTAAAAGGCGGGACTTTATTTTCCGGAGTAGATGAAGCGTCAGGTACCCTATATATTGGAGGAGATGGATTCATACTAAAAAAAGAATATGGCAGGGAAAATTATAGTGCCTACTTCCATGAGGTTTTTGATAAAAACATGATCACAAGTATAGTTACTTGGAAAGAACAAATATATGTCGGTAGTCAGCGGGGAATATATCTTTTCGATAGTGATTTCAATCTGCTAAGGGATTTTAATGATGGTTCTGAAATTAAGGTGAGAAATGTTTTCCAAATTCATGTGATAAATGACAACCACATTGTCTATGGTGATTATTTTAACCTTTATGAAACTGATTTAAAAAGCATTCGGGAATTTGAGCTAAAAGGTCTCAAAGGGAAAGTAATCAGCATTACAACAAGTGGAGATCAAATTTTTTGGCTGGGCACCTCATCCGGCATCCTTTATCTATACGATTTCAAGAACCATTCCATAGTGAGGGAAATCTATAGTAAGCATGGCAAAAACATCTATTCAGTATCCATAGCATCCGACACCAGCTTGGTCATAGGTACTGAAATGGGAGTAGAAAGACATTATCAGGACGGTAGTTATTTATTGTATGATGAAAGAATCCGACAGCACGAAGTCAACTATAACTCACTTTCCCACCTTTCAAACGGTGATTTATTGGTAGGAACAGTTGGAGGGCTTATTAAAATTTCAGGTGAGTACAGCTTTACGACAAAAAACCCACCTTTTCTAAAAAATTTTATGGTCAACAATCAGGAAATTCCAATACATGATTACCAAATCCAAAAGAAACCTCTTTTACTTTCCCATAGCCAAAACAACCTGAGCTTTCAAGTGAATCTCGCCAATTTTCATGATCCTAAAAATACCCGCATAAGATTTAAATTACTTGGATATGAAGATGATTGGGGTCCTATCATGAACCTGGGAAATGTACAATATACCAATCTTCCTCCGGGAGAGTACCTCATTATGGCCAATATACTTTATAGCCAAGGTGATGATGGGATCTACACACTTCCAATAGAAATTAAAATCAGAAAGCCTTTTTGGCTTTATCCTATATTCATCATTGCCCTGACTTTTGCATTTGTTGTCATGGTCTATTTGGGGTATATATGGTTTCAAAGGAAAACACTTCGCGATAATATCAAACTTCAGCATTTGGTGGATTCCCGCACCAAAGAGATCAATCGGATCAATAAAAACCTTGAACAACAAATCCATCATAGGACCTTAGATCTGCATAATAAAAATAAAGAGCTCACAAAAACCATAGAACAGAAAAAATTATTCCAGTCCCAGGTAAGGTTAATATCTTCCAATACACAGGATATAGTCTGCCTTCTCTCTCCTGACTATTCCATCAAGTTAATATCCGACAGCGTTGAGCAAATGTTGGGGTTTACATCAGATGACCTCATAAAAACACAAATATCCCAACTTCTGCCTGATGCACATTCTTCACAACGTCTATCTTCATACCTTACCCAGTTGGAAGAACATTCCCCTCCCATTATTTTATCCCTATTGCATAGAATAACACAGAAAATAGTTCTGGTTGAAATATTGGGCAAACAGGTTATTTACAGGAATTCACATGAGATTCAAGGATATGTGCTTAACATAAGAAATGTCTCCGAAAGGGAGTTTTTAAAAGATGAACTCAATACAGTATATAAAAACATCCATAGGGATTTTCATGATGAGGTAGGTAATAAACTTGCAAAAATCATAGCGCTGATTTCAGTCCTTAAAATAGAATTGGACAATTTTCCTACAAGTGAGGAAACAATGGGGAAAATTGAGAATACAGCTAAGAACTTATACCATGATACAAGAGATTTTATTTGGTCTCTGGACCAGGAAAATAACAGATTGGAGGAATTTAGTATTCAATTAAGGGATTTTGGAGAAATGCTGTTTGATGGTTCTGCTGTCCAGTTTAAATGCAACTTGGATATTCATAATAACATACTCCTAAAGCCAAACATGGTAAGGGACTTACTCCTGATAATGAAAGAAATAATGACCAATGTATTAAAACATGCAAATGCCACTGAAGCCCAACTTAATATAAAACAATGTGGATCGCACCTGTTGTTTCTGGTGAAAGATAATGGCATCGGAATAGAAACAAATATAAATCATAAGGGGAATGGTATGAAAAATATCCAATACAGGGCCCTTCGCTGTAATGGCGAACTGATTTTAAAAAGCAGAAAAGGAAGTCTAGTGGGTATCCGGATAAAAGCTTGAAAATTAGATATTTATTTAGGCTATGATGCCTATAAAATAGTATTTTGATATAGTGCTTGGTAGGAGGCTGAAATGTCCGGTACATTCATACCTTCCGGCAGGCAGGGGTCTTCCGACTTCGGTCTTCCATCTTCTAGCCTATAAAGAGATAATGGTCAAATGGCATACTCTAATGTAAAAGTCATATATACTTTTTAGCCTTTGCATGTTCTATGGCATCAGATTTGGAGTTTACTTCCAGCTTGGAATAAATATTCTTAATATGTGTTTTGGAGGTTTCTTTTGAAATAAACAGGATATCCGCGATCTGCGAATAGGATTTTCCTTCCGCAATTAATTTCAATACATCTTTTTCCCTTTGGGATAAAGGGGAATCGGGATTACTATGGAAGTTGTTGATTACCAGCCTGGCAATTTTGGAACTCATAGGGGCACCTCCTTTCGATAACTCATCCAGCGAAGATATTAATTCTATATAGTTGGAGCTTTTGGTAATATAACCAGAGGCACCCGCCCTCAAAGCTTCAAAGACCAATTCCGAATCATCATAGACAGTTACTATCACTACTTCAATATGCGGAAATTTTGACTTTACATATTTTGTCCCTTCTATTCCATTGACCCCTCCTGATAAATTAATATCCATCAGAATAATGTTGGGCTTGTCCTTTGCCAGATTTGAAAATGCTTCTTCACAACTTTCATAAGCATTGACAAACTGATACTTATCCACACTTTTCAGGATAAGTTTATAAAGCTCCTTGAGTTCAGTATCATCCTCAATTAAAACTATTCTTTTTATAAAATTCATATTAGAGGGGAATATATGTTTTGACAAATTGAATGATGGCCAGCGTACCAAACCCATGTATGTGAATTGAAATAACCTACGAATATTATCGTAATAGGTTTAATATTCATTTTCAAAATGGTTTGGTTTGATCAGATCTTTAAATCAAGGCTTCAAGATTGATGAAAGTAGCTTCCCAAAATGAAGCCAATAAAAAATCCCCCTTACCGGCGTTTAAGGATGAATTAGATAAATGATGGGTATTATAAACGGACACTCAATGTATATATATGAACGTTTCAAAAATCTTAGGGAAAAACTAACCCCCCATTTTGGTGGATTTTTTGAGCTATATCTAAAAAAAAGACAGAAAGTAAAACCTTCTGTCTTTTTATATTTTATCAACTAAATAAAATACCTCATGGAAGAACTTTTTGGAAAATAGAGGCGCAGTTCCCAGTTACTAAGGTAAGGGTCCAATTCCAACCAAAAATCACCCATTTAGGGTTAATCTTTTTGGATTTTGGTCACCTAATCTTCAACAGCAGCGCCTACCAGAGTAAAAAAGGTAAAATATTCATTGGCAGGTTATGACGATGGCGTGATGGTAAATTCTGTTCCGCGGCACCATGACGACAATGTAACGACCGACTACAAGTTGCGGGAAGAAGGGCACATGTTGCTAAATAACTTTAGATAGTAGAAGAAAATAAAAATAATTTGCCCGTACTCGAACGAAATTGTCCACATATTTCAACTTTTTTGAGACAATAGCCCAATCGGATGATTCCTTTGCCTTTTTGAAATGGCATGAATCTAGTATATTACCTATTCATCTGTAATACTGTGAGGATATAACAGTCGCTGAAATTCAAAGAGTTTAAAGTTTAAAAAAAAGATTATGATATCTAATTATTTTAAAATTGCTTGGCGCCATCTAATAAACAATAGACTATACAGTCTAATCAACCTTGCAGGATTGACAATAGGCTTAACAGGTTGTCTTTTAATCGGTATTTACATTGGGCACGAATGGGATTATGACAAATTCCACGAAAACTCTGACCGTATTACCCGAGTCACTTGGGAATATAGTTTTGATGGTACGGTAGAAGAAACAGCATTGACAGGCACCCGGGTTGGTCCGGAGTTTTCCCGGAAATTTCCGGAAGTCGAATCATTTGTGCGACTTCTTAAAAATGCCAGTGTGGTTTCTTATGAAAGCCAACAATTTGAAGAAAATAATTTTTTATATGCTGATTCTACTTTCTTTAAAATTTTCTCTTTTCCCTTATTAAAGGGCAATGCAGAAAATGTGCTTAGTGACCCAAACAGTATGGTGATTACCCGTTCCATGGCTACAAAATATTTTGGAGAACAAGACCCAGTAGGAAAAACCCTCAAAGTTGGAGGAAAAAAGGAGTATGTAATAACAGGAATTGCAGATAATGTTCCCGATAATTCACAGATCAAATTTGATTTTATAGTTCCTTTCTCCTGTCTGAATGCAGCCAAATATGAAAAGTGGAGTGAAGCCAATTACATAACTTTTTTATTAATGAAAGAAGCGGGAAGCCTCGAATCGCTGCAGAGTAAAATAACAAACTATATGCAGCGGATTAGTGAAGAGGAAATGAAATTAGAGGGGAGCAACTATTTTACTTATCATATTCAACTCATGGAAGATGTGCATCTATATGGTAAATTCGAAGGATTTGAGCCCAATAGCAGCTTCACCTATATTTGGATTTTAGGCGCAGTGGCCTTCTTGATTTTACTGATTGCCTGTGTGAATTATACAAACCTCAGCATTGCTCAGGCCTCGGGAAGAAGCACAGAAGTAGGAATGCGGAAAGCAATGGGGGCGGAAAGGAAGAATATCTTCTTTCAGTTTATTTCAGAAGCATTTAATCTTACGTTAATCGCCCTGATACTTTCACTCGTGAGCTTCGTCCTTCTACTGCCTTTTTTCAATCAGCTAGCCGGGAAACAACTAGATGCAAGCGTGGTTTTTGAACCAACCACTTTTGGTTTATTGATTGTTCTTTCCTTCATAGTAGCCCTCTTGGCGGGGGCTTATCCGGCACTCATTCTTTCTCAGGGAAAATTGATCAAAGTTCTGAAAAACGGATTTTCTTTCACAGGATCACCCATACTAAGAAATTCTTTAATTGTTTTCCAATTCGTCATTACCATTTTCCTAATTATAGCTACAGTTGCCATCCTTCAGCAGCTGAACTATATTCAGAATCGTGACCTGGGATACAGCAAGGAACAGGTATTGGTTCTCCCTGTGGATTCTCAAATAAGGAGAAATTATGATGCCATAAAAGCTCAATTTGAAAACATAGAAGGAGTAAAAGCAATAGCCGGCGCTTACGAAAAACCTACCCATGTAGGATGGAGTGATGCCTTCGTTAAGTTGGAAAACAACAAGAGTATTTCTGTAAATGCAATGCCAGTGGACGAAAAAATAGTGGAAACTCTGGATTTCCAGATTATTGCCGGTGAGGATTTTACGCCATACGACATTACTATGGCAGATCCGATTACCCACGGGGACAATATTTTATATACTTTTATTTTAAATGAATCTGCAGCACAAGCTCTCGGATGGACTCCTGAAGAAGCTATAGGCAAAAAAGTTTCAAAAGGAAGAGAAGGGATAGTAAGAGCTGTGGTAAAAGATTTTCATTTCAGGTCATTGCATGAGCCTATTTCACCTTTAATAATCTTTATGGATAAGAGGCTTATCAACTATATGTTCATAAAATTGGACGAAACAAATATTCCTTCCACCCTTGCTTCCATTGAAGATATCTGGAAAGAAAGAGTTCCCCATCGCCCCTTCGATTATCAATTCCTCGATGAGAATTATAAGGCTCTTTACAAAGCTGAACAAAGTATAGCAGGTGTCTTTACTACCTTTTCCGGGGTTGCAATCCTTCTCGCCTGTTTAGGCCTTTTTGCCCTTACCGCTTTTTCTATGGTGCGTCGGTCTAAAGAAATTGGTATTCGGAAAATAATGGGGGCCACAGTACCAAAAATCCTTGCCATGGTGTCCAAAGATTTTATTTTGCTGGTTACTGTTTCGATTTTTATAGCAATTCCAATTTCTCTCTTTGCAGTAAATAAATGGCTTGAAAATTTCACTTATAGAATTACTGTTGAGTGGTGGGTCATAGCCCTTGCCTGTGTAGCAACTTTGGTAATAGCAATCACAACCGTTTGCATTCAGGGACTTAAAACAGCCCTGCAAAACCCAGTTAAAAACCTGAAAACAGAATAAATTTTGTCGAATATGCAATAACTGAGCGGGAGCAACTTTGACGTATCGAATTCATCTTAGCATAGTGACTATCTCAACAGCCCTGATATTCATTCTAATACTGTCAGTCAGTGCTTACCGTGGGACACAATTGATCCCTACTTATCACAGATTCAGATCCCTTTTTCAATTTCATCTTGATCCATTAATGATTCCAAGACTCCCGCAAATCAAAGTATTCACTTTTTGTCTTATCCAATGTTTGGGATATTAAGTGGAAGCTTTCAGGTGATGGCTTGAGATCAATGAATTTATCAATAATCGCCCGGTGCCGGTATATAATGAATGTATTTTCAACTGAAGGATTGATTTTATAAAGATTTACCTCAGAATCTGCATCAGATAATGATGGGACGAATGTCAAAGCGGTATTTCTGATATTCAGTTCTTTTCCTATGTGCTCCAGTTCTTTTTCTCTGATTGCTTTGTTAAACTTACTTTCATTACCATAAACAAAAAAAACTTTCAGGTATTTATTTCGCGCTATACTTTCATTTTCCAGATAAATGAGCCATGTTTTGATTTCATCCCACATTGGATTATTCCCTACAAAATAGACTACCCCATGGTATCTGCCATATTTACAAACAGGACAAACCCTCTTTCCTTTATCAGGTCCCCAAGCATGAAAAGGCATAAAAGAAGGGCTATCTTCTCCAACCGGTAAACCTGAAACTTTTTGGTCTTCAATATTTTCAGGATAGTTTGGAACATTTAAACCTAATATGATATTGTGTTCAGCGATTTGCAGGTCACCTGAAACAAGAGGGTGCAATATTCCATTTCCCCCACGGTTTTCAAAAGGTTTTTTCTTTTTCTCAAGGAACACCATGGGATCATCATCAAAAACAAAATCATCTATATAATACTCATTGTTATTATTTGGCTCTTTGACTACTACATGAATATGGGCCGGGACTTCCCGACCCGGATAAGGTGCAGGCCTGTTGGTGAATATAGCATAGTTTCCATTTTCATCCGATTTGACCCATCCTCTTACATAACCGTGTCTTTTAATATACTCATCCATCCCTGCCTTTACAGGATAATAACCGGTTACATCCGTTTGGTAATAATAAACAATTACGTTTGGAGCAGGTGTTTTTCCATCTAATTGATAAACAGTTCCTGTTACCATCAATTTTTGACCCTTTTGATTCCATGCCGCACTTGTGTCTGTAGAAGTAATTTTTTCCGGTATTCCGGCATAGATTAACTCACAACCATCACAACCACCCCCTATACGTTTATTATTTTGAGTAGATTGTGCCTCCAGCTTAGACTGATTAGAACAGCCGGTAGTGAAATGGAGTATTAAAACGAGTAATCCTATTTTAATGTAGTTCATGATATTGGGATTAAAATGATACAAAAGATTCTATTTGGATAAATTTATTATTTCATTTTTCCTCCTAAAAGCGTCTCATATCCACAACCCACGTAACCTGACACATAGATCATTTTACACTACCAAAGCCATTAATAACCTTACACCTGTCATTCAGCAGGGTTGAATAGTCATTGGTAGGAACAGCTTTTAAATAATCCATATTTTCAATAAATTGAAGGCTAAAGAAGCCTATGAATTATTTTGATACCAATACCATCTTTCATGCGAGGAGAATAATTCTTCACTTGTCATTCTGGCTATCTTACCTTCTGTACCATACTTTTCTTTTTGGGTACATGAGGCAAGACTTTTTACACCCTTTTAAATGGGAATTGTATGATTTACCGGTAAAAATTCTTGCTTCATACTTTGTTGCGTACTTTCTAATACCCCGGTATTTATTTACAAAAAAGATCTGGTTATTCATGGCTACCCTAGCCATCACGCTTCTAATCGCCGGTTTTCTTCAGAGACTTTTTCATAGTGAAATTATAGGCAGGTTCATCGAACCCGAACAGACTTATTTTACCCTATATCCACGAACTGCACTGGTTTTCAAAACCGTGATCAGCATATACCCCATCGTTGTAGTGGTGGCTTTGATAAAAGTTTTGAAACATTGGTATGAACAGGACAGAAAACATCAGAACCTCCAAAAAGAAAAAGTTGAAGCAGAACTTAAATTTCTAAAATCCCAGATCAACCCACATTTCCTGTTCAACACCTTAAACAGCCTCTACGCATTAACTTTAAAAAAGTCCGCACAGGCAAGCGAGGTTGTCCTGAAAATTTCACAACTCTTAAATTACCTCCTTTATGAAAGTAATAAAAAGATGGTTCCATTAGAAAAGGAGATAGCGCTTATAGAAACTTATATTTCATTGGAAAAAATCAGAATTGGCGATCGACTTAACCTTACATATCGTGTCCAAGGAGACCCGACTAGCTTAAACGTACCACCTTTACTGATTCTTCCCTTGATAGAAAACAGTTTTAAGCATGGAGCAAATAACGTTTTGGAAGAAGTCTGGGTAGACATAGAAATAACAATTAAAGATAGTTCTCTATACTTGAAGGTCCAGAATAGTAAAGATCCTTTAACCCTAACTGAAGCAGAAACGCACGGCGGGATAGGTCTCCAAAATTTAAAAAGAAGACTCGAATTAATCTATGGAGAAAAAAATTACTTTATGAACCATATAGATAAGGGAGACAGCTTTAGTGTTGAATTGAAAATTATAACAGAAAAGAAAGGAGCTTTGAGTAAAGATAATTTTGTCAAAAAAGATCCGAAGGTTCCATCCGAGTCCCCAACATTATTAAAATATTCAGAAAAGTAATGACATCAAGTTACCAGCTAGGCAGCCGTCATCCTGAGGCACGAAGGATCTCCAAAGGTTCTATTTATGTTCATATTTATCATTTGCGGATCCATTGGTAGATTCAATAGACAATTTGTTTGAAAAAAAATGAAGCTGACATGCTATATCATTGACGATGAACCTTTGGCAATAGAGGTCTTACAATCCTATATTGAAGCTTCTGATTTAGTTGACATAAAAGGTACTTTTACAAATCCTTTGAAGGCATTTCAGGCCATACAAGATGCCCCGGTAGATTTAATTTTTCTGGATATACAAATGCCAAAACTCAGTGGTATTGATTTGATCAAAGCACTAAAGGTTCCTCCTTTAGTGATACTGACTACTGCTTACCGTGAGTTTGCTTTAAATGGATTTGAGCTCGATGTAGTAGATTATCTTTTGAAACCTATTCCAATTGAACGATTTTTAAAAGCTATTGATAAAGCAAAAAGATTAAAACAGCCGAACACAGCAGCAATACAGGAGATAAAAGCCGATGAATTTTTATTTTTCCAAAAAGACAAAATCAATCACAAAGTACTTTTAAAAGATATATTTTTCATTGAAAGCCAGAGAGATTATTCTAAGATTGTCACCAAAAATCAGGAAATAAAAGTTCTACAAAAAATCAGTGATCTGGAATTGAAGCTTAAAGAAAAAGGTTTTTTAAGGGTTCACAGGTCCTTTATAATAAATCTAGAACAGGTTGACTACTGGTCTTCTTCCCAAGTAGGAATTAAAGGCAAAAATGTTCCCATTGGTAGATCCTACTACAAAGATGCCGTTCAAAAATTACATATTTAAAACCTCACTCACTTTTAAGAGTTTTGACCGGATTGATCCATGAGGCTGACAGGGATTGAAGACTAACCAACAAGGCCGTCAATGCCAGTCCACCAAGGATAGTTATGCCTATGGTCAATAAGCCGGGCCATTCCCTCACTGCAAATTGCTGCAACCAATCATGCATCAGCCACATGCCTGTAGGTATGGCCAATAGGATACCAACCAGGGTTATGGTTAAAAACTCCTTATTAAACATCCAGGTAATGGATCTGGAAGAAGCGCCAAGCACTTTTCGGATACCGATTTCTTTCAACCTCCCCGCAATGGTCATGGCAGTAAAGGCAAGCAAACCCATTATGGCAATTAATACAGCCAACAGTGCGGTATAAGTGACCATTCGGCCTAACCTTTCCTCATTTTGGTAGGCTTCAAATACAAACTCATTGAATAGATAAAATGCATAATTTTCACCGGGATAAACCTTGTTATATTCCTCTTCCAACATGGCCAGGAATAGTTCAGAATCTGCTTGGTTACTTCTGACCAAAACCATTGCACTGCTCCTGCTGATTTCTATATCATTGATACCTTCCAAAATCAACCGTGGATTTTTCGAAATCAAGACCGGGGCTATTTCTTCGTAAAGGGATGCATGGTGAAAATCCTCAAGAATGGCAATCACCTCATGCGAAGCAAAGTTTGCGCTGGGTGGCAAACTTGCTTCCTCTAGGCTATTCCATCCGATTTGTTCGGCAAACTTTTGGTTGACCATTATGGCACCGGAATCCAAAGTGATGTTATCATAAAAATTTCTGCCTTCAGCTATTTCCATTCCCATCGTATTGAGATAATCCCCCACCACGAAATTGAGCTGAAAGAAAAACTGTTTGCCATCCGAATTGGTAAAACCAGCTCTCCACCAGTCACCATTGCCGAAAAGAGAAACAGATAATGCAGCATCCGCCACATCAGTCCTTTCCAGCAACCTTTCCCTATAGATATTGGCTTTCTCAAAGGTGGTTTTCAACCTTCCATCAAAGCTTCCGGATGATTCAGCAACTACCGGCACTACATAAACCTGATCTCCTTTAAAGCCTAAATCATGGTTTTTCAACACATCCATTTGATGGTGCATCACCAATGTACAGGAGATCATTAAGAAGGAAAGGAAAAACTGAAAGCCCACCAGGCCTTTCCTCAAACCTTGCTTTCCAAAGCTAATTGAATAATTTCCCTTCAGAACGTTGATAGTCCTCATGCCGGACATATAGAATGCCGGGAAGCCCCCCGCCATGGCTGTTAGCAATACCAGCAAGGTGATCATTAATCCCATCTGTGCCCAGGAATAGCCGATGGTGAGGTTGGTGTTGAAAAGGGTGTTGAATTGTGGGAGTAGCAGTATGGAAAGAATTATTGCCATTATGAAAGAAAACAGGGTAATGACCATTGATTCGAAAAGAAACTGTAGAGCCAGTTGCTTTCTTTCAGCACCAAGGGATTTTCTCACCCCCACTTCCTTGGCCCTTACCACAGCTTTACCTATAGCCATAGTGGTGAAATTGATCGATCCAAGCACTAAAATGATCAGGCCCAAAGCCAGTAGCACGTACAGCATCTGGGGGTTGGTAACCCTTATATTACCGGGATTTTCTCCAGTATGGAAGTGGATATCATCCAATGAATATGGCTCAAAATAATAAAAGCCGGGTTTATAGTTATTTCCTAAAGCACGCTGCATCATTGACTCCATACCTGATATTAAAGCCTCCTTGTCCTCAGGAGAATTGGTCATCACGTATGTTTCTGTATTGACATTAAACCAATTGTTTAAAGATGCATCAGACTGCATGTCTCTGACCAAAGCATCCGATATCAAAACTTCAACCGCAATACTGGAATTATCGGGGACATCCTCCATTATCCCTCTAACTGTAAACGGAATAAATTCATCTATCAATTGCATTTCCACTACCTTACCCATAGCAGGTTCATCCCCGAAATAACGTTCTGCGGCTGTTTCGGAAAGAATAATATCATATTTCCCTGAAAAAAGTGGTGCCCTTTCTCCTTCCTTAAGCCCAAAATCAAATATTTCCAAAAATTCAGGACTTACAAAAGTAATGGCCTGCCTGTTTTCGGTATTGTCGGGAAGTTTGATGGCCCTACTGGACTGCATTAACCGGGTAGCTTTCTGGACTTGTGGTAACTCATCCTGTACCACCTCCTTAAGCAAAAATGGCGTGGAAAAAGATTGGGCCATGCCATCATCAAACATCTCAAATCTTTTCAATCGGTAGATACGCTCCCCCTTGTCATGAAACTTATCAAAACTCCACTCAAACTGGACAAATAGCAAAACGACGATGGATATGGAAAGCCCTATGGATAATCCCAAAAAGTTGATCAATGAAAATCACAGGCTCTTCCGGATATTTCTGATGGCAATGAAGAGGTAATGTTTTATCATGGCGTATATTTCTTTGGAAATCTACCCTGACTTCTTCTAGATCAATGCCAGAAATTATCTTCTTATATTATGCCCATTAGCACTCTTTATAAAAAAATAGAAGCAAAATTCGGTCATTATCGTTCGGGTACGGGCATTTTTAATTATTTGCGAAAAATACTTTAACGTTATTTATAAATCACCTAAACCTTAGGTTTTATTTAGTTTGATCCGCTAATTTCCAATAAATTGTCGTTGCGAAATAACCTGCAATACAGGTCATTATCAAAATGGTATAACTAAAATTGTCCAATGAATTTTTATATTCTCCGCCGGCTCCACTATAAAGTCCCGGAACTGACCAAGGAAAATATGTACCGTAACCTGTTGCTGCTATTACTTGGGAAAATACCAGAGTCAATGCAACAAAGCCCAAGGGTGCAAGATAGCCTTTGCCATATAGCGCAAAAAACGCGATAGGAACTCCAACAATAATTGTCAAGATGGTTGTAATAAAATAGTCTGTCAGCGATAGCGCTAACCAGTCTGTACTGATCATGGACAGTTGTAAAATTGTCCCAAGTAGTAATCCAACCAATAGGTTTGACAAAACAAGCGCTACGCACCAAAATCCGTACAATAAAAATTTTGCATTCAAAATTTTAGTTCGGGGAGTCGGAAGAGAAAGCAAATCTTTTGCTGTTCCGTCTGAGTATTCACGCCCAAAAATCCAGCTTGCTACAAATCCAAAAACCAGAACTCCTCCAACACCAACAGCTTGTGTCAATAAGTCGATATAGGATCTCCAATTTGCTTCAAAGTCCATTGCTTTAGCTTTGGCAGCAAGCCCACCGGCTTTTTCCAATGCTTCGCTATCCTGCAAAATAAGGGTAAACACTGCGCCCATAATTGGCGCTATACCAAATGCAACAAAAGTTGCCAAAATGAAATAGGAGTGTTTGACTTTTATAAGCTCAGCTTGTATTGCCCGTATTTGCTGTTTCATTACAAATTCTCTTTTATAGCACGCAGGAAAAACATTTCCAAATCTTCCGAAAACAGATAAACTTGTTTGGGCGGCAGTCCATTTTCCGTCAAAAGTTTTGTGATGTGTTCGGGATGTTCAAGTGCTTCTATATTGGTAATTTCTATTTCATTTGAATTTTTATGTACAGCCGAATAATTTAGATTTAGCAAGTGCTGAATTGCTTTTTGATTGTCGGCTGTTTGCACCAATATTTTCTTAATGATTTGGTTTGACAACTCCTGTGTGGTTATTTCTTTTATCAATTTCCCTTCGTGTATAATGGCTATACGATTAGCGATTTTGGATATTTCGCCAAGGATGTGGCTTGATAGAAAAACAGTCGACCCATTTTTTGCAAGTTCTGTTAATAGATCACGAACTTCCACAATTCCTTCGGGGTCTAATCCATTTATCGGCTCGTCAAGTATTAAAAGTTCCGGACTATGTATAAGTGCTTTCGCAAGTCCTAATCGTTGCTGATTCCCCAGAGAGAGTTGATTGGCTTTGGTGTTTCTGTATTTTGTGAGTTTTAAACTTTCAATAATACTGTCGATAGCAATTGGACGGGTAAGTTCTCTCAGTTTGTAAATCACTTTCAGGTTTTCGTAAACAGAAAGGTTGGGGTACGAGTATGGTGTTTCTACCAAATAACCGATTTTATTCCATTGCTCGAATTGGGATGTAAGTTGATGATCGAAAAGTGAGATTGTGCCGCTATCCGCACATTCAAAGATAGTTTGGAAGTAGCTTGGACTGAACCATATTTTTTTGAAATATTATCAACTCTTATCACTTCCATACTGACAGCTGTATTTTAAAAATGTTAGTTTCGGTCCATGATTACGGAATTTCTTACTTCCAACTATTATCAGAAACAGGGGTAAGAGAATAATGACCATATCAAGATACTGACCAATATTTGTATCAAATTTTGTCAACCATATTAAAGTTGTGTAAGCATTGCCTTTATTCCAAGAACTCGGGACATGCCCTCTTCCAGATCGATGCCGGATTTAATCTACTTATGAAGGTCCCATTAACTCTCCCCACCAAAATACGGGAGCAAAATTCGGACATTATCGTTCGGATACGGGCAATTTAAATATTTGCGAAAAATATTTTAAGGTTACCGGAATCATTATTCCAAATACATTTATTTAAGATCAGCTTCTAATTTTAATTTACTCTTGACATTTTTGATATTTACCTAAGGATTCAGTTCGATAATTAATTTTAAAATGGCTTCCACAGTGTCATTTTTGATATGGTGGCCGGTGATATTCATGGCTTCCTCCATCAATTTCTATATTGGTTCTCGTGATCATAACAGATTATTTTACCTGAGAGTCAACAAGATGCAACCAATGTACCATAATTTGAAACAAGTGTACTAACAGGTATGAAAGGCAATTGGCTAGTTTTAGAGGTAAGATATTTTTGTCTTTTTGAATCATTTAACCATAAACAAAATCATCATGAAAACTATCTTAATTACGGGAACAAATAGGGGAATCGGGATGGAAACTGCCCTCGCCTTCGGCCGTGCCGGCCACAAAGTGTTTGCAGCCATGCGAAACCTGGAAAAAGCCTCTGATCTTAAGCAACTAATCAAGCACGAATCCTTGGCAATTACCATGTATCAAATGGATGTTGATTCTGATGAATCCGTAGCGCAATGCATTGATGCTATCATGAATGAGCATGGCCATATTGATGTACTTGTCAACAATGCGGGCATTGAGCGACATGGTTCAATAGAGGAAATGCCGATGGCTGACATCAAAGCAGTGATGGAAACCAATTATTTTGGTGCGGTCCGATGTATAAAGGCTGTATTGACCAAAATGCGACAAGAAAAAAATGGCTGCATCATAAATATCAGTTCAATCTCCGGGAAAATTGCCTGTACGCCATTAAGCGCATATAGTGCCAGTAAATTTGCACTGGAATCTATTACCGAATCATTGGCACAAGAAGTAAAACCCTATAATATCCGGGTTTCTCTCGTTGAACCAGGTATTATTAATACTGAAATGGCAGTGGCTATAACGGAAAAGAACAACTCCCTCTATCCTCAGGTACGACGTTTTGGGAGTTTGTTTGCCGAATCACTTAAAACCCCGACACCTGCAGCTATGGTCTCAGACAAAATACTTGAAATCGTTGAAAGTGAAACATGGCAATTAAAACATCCTGTAGGACCCACAGCCGAACCATTTTTGGGCTGGCGGGCATCCATGACTGATGAACAGTGGGTGGATTGGAATGCCCAAACGGATGAAGAATGGTATGATGCGGTGGAGTCCACATTTGGGATGAATTGCAGAGAGGAGAAATTGGAAAAGGAAAAGTGAAGTATTGATGCTCCTAAGTTGCATGTTTGCTGGAAATTTAATCATAGTCGGTACCCAGTTCATAACCAAAAGAACAAACTTAGTTTGAAGTCCGGTTTTTTCGTTCAAAAATCAAAATCCGGACTTTTTTACAAACCTTTGGGGGTTCTTTCTACCAGAGATTCAAAATATCATCCCTATGCTAAGCAAGAATTGTTTGTTTCTCTGATCAGTATTGAAATTTCCTACTTTATCACCGAAATCGCTTAAATTATCTTCAAATCTTAAATCCAGCGTGAATTTGTCAAGATCCAATCCTACTCCTGCTTGATAAGCGACGGAAAATTGATTATAGTTTGCCAAAACATCAGTTATAGCCCCCGTAGCAGAATTTTTTTGTTCTGAAGAAAGCAAATAACTTCCTGTGGGACCCGCCTGAAACCTTATAAGGTTTGCAATCTTTATTCCAACCAAAATAGGTACATCGATCTTATTGTAAGTGATTTCCAGGTCATAGGGATTGGGCATTGTAGTGGAATTTTGTGGTGGTGTGACGTTTATTTTTCCTCCGGATGAGGTGAAAATTATTTCCGGCTGTATAAAGAACATTCCCATATTATGCCTAGCAAATACACCGGCATGATACCCGGTTACAGATTCTCCTCCTTTAAATACGGAGCCATCCCTGATTTCATTGATCTCTATTGTAGAGGCACTTAATCCGGCTTTGATTCCCTTGGATAACTGGCCATAACCGGGCTGAAAAATTATCAGACCTACGATAATTAATAAATATCTCATGCTATAAAAGTTTTAAATGTGAATGTTTTTTTTCAGCAGATTGTAAAATAGCGGTAGTAGTTGCATGGCTCATCTATGAAACATCTCATACTGTATTAAGCCTGATATATAAAATTAACATTATTAAACATAAATAATAGCTTCATTTCAGATTTTGAGTTCATTTTAAAGGCTTTGTATGTCTATCAAACATATTTTGAAGGGCAAATTTATTGCGAAGGTTTTTATGATCAGGCCCATTTGATAAGGGACTTATGTCATTTTACAGGTAAAAACCCGACTGAATATATTAATTACAACCGGGGTTTGTAAAACTTAAGGGTACCAAGGTTTACCCCGATAGCTTAAGGGATACTATAGTGTATAAACAAATTTGTACTGCAAAGAGAAGTTTTCAATTTCAATACTTATCTGTAAAATAAATTACAAAATAAAATTGCATAATTAATTGAAAATCACTAATTTAATAGCATAGTTATTCCCCTAATTTAAAAGTGTTAGTATTGATATTTTTACCCCTTTGTTAAGATATTTAAATAAAATCTTGCATTTGAGAATATAAACTAATCATAATAATTAAAATATATAGCCCCCACATCTATGCTTCTTAAAGGAAACCAAATTGTAAATGCAGATATTTCATCCTTATGGAAAATGTTGATGGACCCTGTTTGCTTGGCAAAAGTGCTCCCAAACATATCAAGTCTTGAAAAGTTTTCTGAGGTATGTTATCAAGCTTCGTTTAACATCAAGATCGGTCCGATAAATGGCAACTTTTCAGGAAATCTACAACTTGAGGATATCGTCGAGGAAAAAAGCTTTACACTTAGAACACTTCAGCAAAGTAAAATGGGAAATGCCAACGCTGATATCCTGATTAATTTGGCTCCTATAGATGACAGTCAAACTGAAATCAAATTTGACGGAAATATCAAACTTTCGGGTATGTTGGCTCGGGTAGGTCAGCGTTTAGTTGGCGGAATCGCTAATACACTCACCAAACAGTTTTTCGATAACCTTCAAAACGAACTTGCATTAACAAACAGCTATAAGTAAGATAATGTATTAATGATTCTTTTTAAAATTTTTAAGAGTACCATAAGGATATGATTCACGAATTATGATTAAAAATTGTCTTATATAATAATTATAAATTAAATTTTAAGGTATGGAAATTCACGTAAAAGTTAATGGAGTGGAGTATCAACATGAGGTTGAACCAAGATTGTTGCTTGTACATTACCTGCGGGATGTACTGAGGCTTACGGGTACGCACATTGGATGTGAAACCAGTGTTTGCGGATCATGTACCATACATGTTGATGGTAAAGCCTCCAAAAGCTGTAATATGCTAGCGGTGCAGGTAGATGGCTGTGAAGTATTGACCATTGAGGGATTGGCGATGAAGGATGAACTGCATCCCCTGCAGGAAGCCTTCAGAGATAATCACGGCCTTCAGTGTGGATTCTGCACGGCTGGAATGATCATGACAGCAGCTGATTTTTTGAATGAGCTATCTGATCTTTCAAAAGAAAGTATACAGGATGCTCTAAAGGGTAATTTGTGTCGCTGCACCGGATATCACAACATAGTAAAGTCAATTATGCAGGCTGCTGAAAAAATGAAGGAGGTACCCGTATGAGCGCGACAAATGGAATGATCGGACAATCCGTAAAACGGGTAGAAGATAAAAGGTTTATTACAGGTAAAGGCAGATTTACTGATGATATCGTTTTACCTGGGCAAACATATGCCGCTTTTGTAAGGAGTCCTTATGCCCATGCCAAAATTATACGTGTGGATATTGATGAAGCTATGGGAATGCCTGGAGTGGTTCAAATATTCACAGGGAAAGATGTAGTCCATATCAACGGAGTTCCTGTGGGCTGGCCATAGCCGTCAGGCTAAGCACATAAACTGTTGATTTAAAGATGGTTTGTCTTTTTTTTCTTCAAGTTTGAGGATTTTGGGTGCCAGTTCAGCCAGGTCATCCATGAGCAGGATTATTTTCCCGGGTGTTTTTATGGCC
>NZ_JBGTCA010000333.1:0-7096 GCF_041749095.1 Aquiflexum sp.
CGACAGCTACAGATAACAGCGGTACGGTGAACCAGACAAGCAACATTGCACCGGGATCGGCCTTCCCTGTGGGAACAACCGAGGTGAAATATACAGCCACTGACGGGGCTGGCAATCAGTCAACCTGTAGCTTCAATGTTATAGTAAATGACACTCAAAACCCATCGGTAATTACCAGAAATAGAATTTTCACTCTTGATTTGGATGAAGATGTTATTTTGGTTCCTTCTGACATTGACAATGGTTCATCCGACAACTGTGGAATTCTTTCTTATGAATTAGACAAGACTTTGTTTACTGCTGCAGACGAAGGTGAAAATACAGTGACACTAACAGTGACAGATATTAATGGTAATCAAGTACGTGAAGATGCTACTGTTACCATTAATATCAATATTGATCAGGAACCTTGTGCAGTAGAATTAGAGATATCGAGTATCACCGGACCACTTGATCCCAATCCAGTGAACTCCACGATTCAGGTTTCTGCAACAGTTGTGGGAGATGTCGTGGAAGCTAAATGGATATGGGATAATGAACAAGAAACTGTCCTCAGTGCTCCTTTTGGTGATTTTGCTGCTCAATACACCTACACCACTCCTGGTGTTTACCAAATCAAATTGGTGGTGAAAGATGCCTGCGGAAATGAAGTAGAAGGTTTGACTGATTTAGCTGTGATTTTCGATCCTGATGGAGGCTTTGTAACAGGTGGAGGATGGATATGGTCACCTAAAGGATCTTATTTACAAAACTTGGATTCTGAAGGAAGGGCCAATTTCGGATTTGTGGCCAAATATCGAAAAGGAAGTAACAAAGTAGATGGGCATACAGAATTCCAGTATAGAGATGGCAATTTGAACTTCAATAGTACCAATCATCGCTCGATGTCCTTGGTAGTGGCCGGTCACAAAGCTTTATACAAAGGGGAAGGAACTATCAATCGGGAAGCTGGATATTCATTTATGGTGTCCGTGATCGATGGTAATCTCAAAGATCCCATTGAGAGTGACAAGTTCCGGATGAAAATCTGGATAACAGATACGGGTGAACTGGTTTATGATAATCAGATCGGAGAAGACGAAAATGCAGATGCTTCTTCGGATATATCAGGCGGAAGTATAGTTATCCATCAGCCAAAATCAAAAGGCAAAAACAAGTCCATTGATGCCAACGGATTGACCATTGTTCCTTGGAACACTCCTTTTGAGGAAATAAAGGATTTTGAACTGCTGATTACCGATGAATATGGACAGGAAGTCAATCTGAAAGTCGATTGGTCAAAGGAAGGTTATGATCCATTGGTTTCCGGAATGTACACCATCACGGGTAGCTTAATGGAGTCCATTTCTTTGAAATTGCAGTATGAAGTCCAGATGTATGTTATGGTGGAGGAAAAAGGTCTTCCAATTGACATTGAGATTGACCGGAACATCATACCAAAATCTATTGTTGACGGGGAGGTGATTGGTACACTTAGGACTATTGACCCTGCTGATGATATTCATACCTATACGATATTGGAAAATGAATTTGTTGACTTGGATGGTGACAGGGTGGTTTGGAAAGGTGCTCAATTCCTCAAAAATGAGATGAAGCTGATGGTTTCGAGTACGGATAGGGTAGGGCAGACCATTCAAAGGGAGATTACACTGACCAGAGAAGTAATTCCAAATCAGGTAATTGTTTATCCCAATCCTGCTACTTCTGAAACTAATGTAAGAGTGGATATCTTTAAACCTTCAAAAGTAGCTATAAGGCTATATGATGCCAAAGGGGTCTTGGTAGTTGAAATTGAGGAAGAACACAGTGAAACATTTATCGAAAACCTTAATCTTGAAGGCATCGCCAATGGAATGTATCAGGTTCAGGTTCAAATAAACCATCAGGTCATCACCAAGATTCTAGTAAAGAACAATTAAATCCCTTTTTACACATTCAGGTTGGAGAACAGGATTCCGGTTCTCCAACCTATTTTTTTACCATAGGATTGACCATAAAATCCCCATACAATTCAGTGGATTATGTTTGAAATGATAGGTATCCCAAATATCGTTCGGTAAGCGCGAACCAGAAGTTGATTTTTTAAAGGCAGCCCACCAAAAGCTGCATATCGATGCAGCGTTTTTATTGACGCATAGTTAACCAGATTTCCTTATCAGTATGTTTGGTTCAGGATTATAACTTACAATTTCTGATTGCTGAATAATTATTCAAAACTGGATTTATTTCGTAAATTGTATCATGCAAACAATGAAAAAGTACATCACCATAGATCCTGAAATCCAAAATGGACAGCCGGTGTTCAGTGGAACTAGGGTTCCTGTAGAAACATTATTCTGGCACTTGGAAAAGGGTATTTCCATTGATGAGTTTTTAGAAGATTTCCCCAGTGTCACCAAGCAACAAGCTATTGGGGTTATTAAAATTGATGGTGGAGGAAAATTTTGATGTCTTATTTACTTTTGACCGGAACCTCCAATTCCAGCAGAATTTTAAAAAATATCCAATTTCTGTAATCGTAATCCATGCCCAAGATAATGCCTATTTGACTTTAAAAGGACTTGTCCCTAAAATAAGAATAGTTTTAAAAAGTAAAATGTCAGTTGGACCTATTGTAGTGAAAGCTAGTAAGTGAGTGATTCCCACCTTTATTCCTTACTATTTTTGGGAGAAAGACCATTTCATATTCAACCCTTACCTAGACCTAAATTCAATTCAACATTTGGCACTTTACGCCCAGTTTGAATTCTAGTGGATTTAAAGGATAGACTTATATAAGAAATATTTGTAGGTTAATCCGCCAGTTGGGAACCTTATGATCACATTTGAATTGACATTGTGAAAAATAAATAATCCGTACATTGTAAAAAAGCTTACTAATATTACAAAACAAGTATTTATAAACTGAACCATTGAGGCTTTAGAAAAACTTCCCGAAGATAAAGTCAGTGAAATTGCAGAGTTTGCGGATTTTGTACTCAAAAAATATAAAGAACTAATTATTCAAAAGGGAATAGAAACTTTGGTCAGCAAGTCTGATAGCTTTGCTTTTCTGATTGAAGAAGAGGATTTATATGATGAAAGTGATTTAAAAGAAAACTATGAAGAACAAAGAATTGCAGACTAAACAAAACGGAACAAAAGCAGTATGGGCAGGTCAAAGTGAATTGTTTTTTCATGGAGCAACCCAAGTGCCTATCGTAAACAGTGTGACATTCGGTTATGAAAACGTGGATGACTGGTTTGATGTAGCTGTTGGTAAAAAAGAAGGACATATCTACAGCAGAAATACCAATCCAACGGTTGCGGTTTTTGAGGAAAAAGTAAGGGTCCTGGAAAATGCCGAGGCAGCTACCAGTTTTTCTACCGGTATGGCAGGCATCAGCAATACCTTGTACACTTTGCTAAATCAAGGGGATAGAGTGGTTTCCGTAAAAGACACCTATGGTGGTACAAGCATAATTTTTTTAGAGTTTATGCCAAAAAAAGGGATTGATGTTACCCTTTGTGAAACGACCGATCATGATGAAATAGAAACTGAGGTCAGAAAAGGATGTAAGGTACTTTATCTCGAAACACCCACAAATCCTACATTAAAGGTATTGGATTTGAAACGCCTGATTCAGGTAGCCCATGAGGTTGGTGCTATAGTAGTTGTGGACAATACATTTGCCACACCGATAAACCAGCAACCACTGGCATTGGGAGCAGATTTAGTGCTGCATAGTGCCACAAAATATTTAGGAGGACATTCCGATGCTATGGGTGGTGTGGTTTGTGGGAGCAAGGCGTTGATTGACCAAATATTTCATTACAGAGAAATCAATGGTGCCACGCTTCATGCCAACACGGCCTATATGCTGTTGAGAGGGATTAAAACTTTAGAATTAAGGGTTTTGCGGCAAAATGAGAATGCGATGAAATTGGCAGAATACCTTCAGGATCACCCAAAAGTTGATGCTGTTTTTTATCCTGGCCTGCCATCACATCCAAGTCATGAAATTGCCAAAGGACAAATGACAGGTTTTGGTGGTGTACTTGCGTTTTCATTAAAAGGGGATTTTGAAAATGTAAAAATATTCTTGAACAACTTGGAATTGGCTCACTTAGCGGCAAGTTTAGGCTCGGTAGGGACGTTAATAGGACCTCCAAAGGTTACAAGTCACGTGGAGGCAACTGAAGAAGAGAGAAAGCAATTAGGAATACCTGAAAGTTTAATCCGCTGTGCGGTAGGAATTGAAAATATTGAAGATATCATTTCTGATTTCCATCAGGCGCTTTCAAAAATTTAATTTAATTTTCAACACTATGAGCCTTCAAAAATATCAACTTAAAACAAGTTTAGTGCTTCTAATGAATTTGTGTTAAAAATCCGTCAGTCCGCAAAGTACGAAACCATTTAAAATATCTCTTAAAATGAAAATCCTCAACTTTTTATTTTTAATCACCATCACTCTATCATGTTCTGAATCAGGGAAGCAAACCAACTTATCCGAAACCGAACAATGGAAGTTGGGCTGGAGGATGATTTCTTCTTCCTGGAATAATGATCATCAATTGGTGGAAAGTCAGTTTGATTTGCTACGGACCCAAAATCACAAAATAGATCATAAATTCTTAATAACCGGATTGAAAACACTTCATGCGCTTGGTAAACGGGATAAAATCGATTCAATCTTAAATGATCTGGATGCTGAACAACTTCAGGAAATATGCAAGAGTGACTTATTCGTTCTGGAAATGAAAGACGTGAAAGTCTGTGAAAATATAGAACCTTATGTAGTGAAGAATGCCGATTTACAGATGGAACTGATCAAAATGTTTGTAGATGACCAAGCAGTACGGGGAAATGTGATGGAGGATCTTATTGAAAAGTATGGACTGAATAAAGATGAGGTCACTCAGGGTGAAGACGGGTTCTCCTCAGTAGATTCTAAAAACAGGCACAGATTAAAGGAGATTTTTTTGGAATATGGGTTTCCGACCAAAGAGATGGTCGGAAAGGATGCCATGCATGGAGTTTTTCTGATGATCCAGCATGCAGATGGTGAAACAGGTTGGCAGAAGGATCAATTGTCGAATATTGAAAATGCAGTCAAGAAGGGAGACATGGATGGGCAAAGTTACGCCTACCTGTATGATAGGATAAAAATCAACAATGGGGAAAATCAATTATATGGCACCCAATTCTCAGATGTTGATCCAGAGAACGGAACCGTGACATTGGCTGAAACAGCCGACATAGACAATTTGGATCACCGAAGAATGGAAATCGGAATGATGCCGATAGAGATGTACAAGGAATTGATGTTGAAAAACATTCAAAAGTAAAATGAAGGGAAATTTATCCCTTGGAGGTTTTGGAAGATTAAACTCATTCTCATTCAAAAAAGCTTCTGACAATAATTCTATTTCAAAAATATTTTACCTTGGATTTTTATGGGATTGATTTTAGTTTGGGTAATTGGGAAATATCCGGCGCTCATTGCGCTTATGGTTCCTATAGGATTCATTAGTGCCATAAGTGGCGGAAGGCAGAACGTTACCAGCAATGCTAAAATAGACAACTCAATGAAAAAAATAACCGACATAAATCAAGGGGACTTGTTGACATTTAGAACGGCTGATAAGATTTATAAAGTTTTGATCTGCACAAGTACAAATAAAGAAAAAAGTCCTCAAAATTTTACTTTTGCCGCTTTGACATATGACGACACTGAAAAACCGACTGTTGAAAAAATTTTAAATTGTGAGTTTTGGGGGATTGGAAATACAAAGAATGATTATTTTAAATATTCCGACAGTGAGCTTAATCAAATGTGGACTTTCCATCCTGAGAACAAGCCATACTTTTTAGGCTCATTTGGACTTTTCATTTGGAGAAAGGACTTTATGAAATTTAGAGACAACTTTGATTTTATTGGAAATTTGAAAATTGTTGACAATCTTGACAAAAATGGAAATGGTGGAATGAATGCAAGTGATTGGAATTATATTCAAGACTTTTTCGCCAACAAAATAAACTCTGTTTTGATTGAAAGGGGACAGAAAACATTTAAAGTAAAAGCAATAACAAAGCACTAAAATTGGATAACAACAAGAAGCATAGCTGGTAACATCAACTTGGATACAGCGGGCGGTATCGAGTAAATACGAAAATCAGTATCTATAGAAAGGTAGGAATAAGTTTAAAGAATATGGCTCCGAATGCCCGCCGTCTCCAGCTGAACCACGTTGGGACGACAAAAAAGCAGACAATGTATAATTCGAAAATATCTATACGCCTTTCAAAAATTACCGACTTGCCTGAACTACAAAAAATATTTGTGGGCACCATTTCGACAATTTGCAATGAGGACTATTCACCTGAACAAATAAAAGCTTGGACTTCTTCCATTAAAAACACCCAACGATGGACGGATAAATTAACTTCACAATATTTTCTCATTGCTGAGTTGGACCACAAAATAGTTGGCTTTGCTTCATTGGAGAATAATAATTATTTGGACTTCCTTTCTGTTCACAAAGACCACCAAAGACAAGGTATTGCAGACAAACTTTATTCTGAAATCGAAAAAGAAGCGATTAAGAGGGGAGGGACTGTTCTGAATTCAGACGTTAGCGAAACCGCAAGAAAATTTTTCTTAAAAAATGGTTTTAAAACACTCGCACCTCAGACAAAGATTATTAATGACGTAGAAATCATAAACTTTAAGATGGCGAAACAGCTTAACTTCAACGACAGACATTACAATACAAAGAAAAATGCCTTTTAACATTTATAAGTAAACCCTTTTCTGATCCATGATATTTTAGTGGAGTTGATTTATATGATCATAGCAAAGGTATAAATTAGCTTAATAAATAGTCTAACCTATTTTTCCAATAACACAAAATATTTATTGTTTATCAATAAATATTTACCGATGTTTGTGACATCACAATAAATATTTACCGATGTCAAAAACAAATAACTTCGTATTTAAAGGCCTCCTCATTGTGGCTTGGGCCATCTTTGTCGGATTGTGCAATGAAGCAGGTGGCTTGCTGGTAAATTTCTTTTTCAGTCTGTATAGGCCTGAATTTGTCCAGAATC
>NZ_JBGTCA010000334.1:0-3665 GCF_041749095.1 Aquiflexum sp.
TGCGGCGCCGCCGCATTTCCCAACCCCCACCTCCCAACAAGACAACCCCGGTGGCCGATCCCGATAGCTATCGTGGACGAGGCCAGAATGATTTATCCTAAATGTCATTACCCTTTCTGAACATTTCAAAAATATTTGGGACTACCAATGACGCACCACACCTTCATCCTTTAAAAAGAGATTGCCACGTCGCACAAAAGACCATATAATAGATCAAAGTTTCTCTAGTGCTCCTCGCAATGACGCACCACTTCATCCTTCTTCCCTCATCCTTCATCCTTTTTACCCTCCCTACCTCACTGAGCTCCTAACCACGATTGTCCTGACGGGGTTCAAGGGGTCATTGCTGAAGATGGAGATATGCTTGTGGTCTATGCCTTTTCTGCCTTTGGGGTCAAAGGTGAATGCAAGGATTGTCCTCTCCTCTGGATCCAGTTGGTCTTTTCCTAAGTAGAGCTCAACACATGAACAATTGGCCGTTACTTTTCTGATTATTAAGGGTTCCTTGCCCATATTGGTAAAAGTGATGTTCCGGCTGATTTTGGAATTGGAAGAGATTTCCCTCAAATCAATTTCTGTTTCAGAAAGCCCCAATTTGGGGACAATTTCTTCCCTGCTTTTCGGGACGGGAGGAAAATATTCATAGACTACCGACATGACCCTCAGATCAAGTTTCTGGTCATCATTCAATGCAAGCTGAACCTTTTCATCAAAATATCCTAGATCATTTTTTCTTTCACCATCATAAGAAAAAATAAGCAGACCCCTTTGGCCGGGGTTGATGATTTCCGGCTGCATTGAAGCCATTAGATAGGAAGGAAGACCTTCTTGGACCTTTTCAAGTGAAACTTCCCCACTTCCAAAATTATGGACTTCCACATATTTTATTTTTGGCTCATTGGTAAACACATTACCCATATTGACAGCAGAAAGCTTGAAACCAAGACCACCGATCCTATGGGGATAAGCCATTTCTATATTTTCGGGAATTGGCATATTGATGCCTTCCAGGTATAATGTGTCACCATATATATCCTGATTGGTTCTGATGATAATCACTTTTGAAAAATCTCCACCCCTATGATCCGGATCAAATTGCACTTTGATGGAGGCAATATTTTCTCTGGACAGGGTGTCTTTTGAATAATCAACTGAGGTGCATCCACAATCAGTAGTGACATGCGTGATATAGATTGAATCCGGATGGTTGTTGACGGCAAAGTACTCAACCTGAACAGGTCCTTTTTCTTCCAAAACAGCACCGATATCTATTTTCTTTTGCTCCCAGGTCAGGGTTTTTCTTTCAAGTGTTTGAGCACCAAGAGGTAAACACAATAGTCCCGAAAGGAATATTGCAAGGCTTAGAAATATACAATTCTTCATATGGGCAAATAACGTGAAAATTCAACCGAATTGTACCTTGAATTATTTATTTTGCGCCAAATTTAAAAATAATGGCAAGAGTCCTTACAGGTATCCAAAGTTCAGGCAAACCACATTTGGGAAATATTCTCGGTGCCATCGCACCCGCTGTGGAATTGACAAAAAAAGAAGAGAATGAATCATTTATTTTTATTGCTGACCTTCACTCCCTTACATCGATCAAAGATGGTGAGCAACGAAAAGAAAATACCTTGGCAGTGGCTGCCGCGTGGTTGGCTTTTGGATTGGATATTGAAAGGACAGTTTTTTACAGGCAATCCATGATTCCTGAGGTTACCGAACTGACATGGTATTTGAGTTGCTTCACGCCATATCCCATGTTGGCCAATGCGCATAGCTTCAAGGATAAATCTGACCGCTTGGCAGATGTGAACGCGGGATTGTTTATTTATCCCGTATTGATGGCCTGTGATATACTATTATATAGTGCGGATATAGTACCTGTTGGAAAGGATCAGTTGCAACATCTGGAAATGGCCAGGGATATTGCAACTTCATTCAACCATAAAATGGAGGAGGATATTCTGACCATTCCGGAACCTCGGATTTCGGAATCTGTCATGACGGTTCCCGGAACTGATGGCCAGAAAATGAGCAAGTCCTATAATAACTACATTGATATTTTTCTTCCGGAAAAGGAACTGAAACAAAACATCAATAAAATCATCACTGACAGTACTCCTCTGGAAGAACCCAAAGATCCCGATACCTGCAATGTATTCAAGTTGTACTCCATTGTGGCGAATGAACAACAGACTGCCAGTCTGAGAAAAAAATATCTCGGTGGCAATTTCGGATATGGTCACGCCAAAATGGAGTTTATGGATCTTATTCTTACTAAATATTCCGGGGAGAGAAAGTTGTATGATCATTTCATAAAAAATCCCCAAGAACTGGAAGCCAAACTCGCAGCAGGTGAAGCCAAGGCAAGGACCATTTCAAAAGACATTTTGGGGAAAGTCAGAAAGAAATTGGGGTTTTAGATTTCCTACTTTTCAATTTTGGCTAAAGCCTTTTGGCATTAGGAATATATTTTTGAATGGGTTAAAGCCCAATTCTATTGATAAATCCCGTTGTCGGGAAAAAGGAATATTAGTTGGCTACAGGCATCATAGGATAATCACACAGAGAATTTTATTTGAACCACAAAAGAAACAAAAGGGATAAAAGGCTATTTCACCAAAGTTGATATTCAGTAACTTTTGTTTTCTTTTGTCACTTTTGTGGTTGCATAATTTTTTTGTTAAAACAATAATGACGGCCTATCCCGTTACCAATGACAGATTTAGAAATTGATGGTTTAGAACTATAAATAGCATTCGAATCTATTACAGGACTTTGCCTTGTCACCTCGACGTCAGGAGAGGTACCAATGACGTAATCGGAGCGGCCCGTCACCCTGATCCCGATGGCTATCGGGAGAAGGGTCTCTCGAGGTTCAGGAAATGCATAATAAACATAAATAGGACCTCTGGAGATTCTTCGTGCCTACCAATGACAGATATTCATATTGATGGTTTAGAACTATAAATAGCATTCAATTCTTTAAAGGACTTTGCCTTGTCACCTCGATCCCGATAGCTATCGTGGAGAGAGGTCTATGGCCTGATGTCATTACCAATTCTGAACATTTTAATAATGTTGGGGACTCAGAATGACGGCTGCCTAGAGAATAACTTGATGTCATTACCTTTTCTGAACATTTACAAAATGTTGGGGACTCAGGATGACGGCTGCCTAGCGGGTAACTTGATGTCATTCCTTTTCTTTATGTTTTTTATAAAAATGTTGGGGACTCGCAATGTCGTAATCGGAGCAGCCGTCATACTGCCCCCCCCCGATAGCTAATGGGGCTATCATGGAGAAGCATCTGATGAGGTGCAGTAATTGATAGAAATAAACAAAAATAGAATCTTCTGAGATTCCTCGTACATACCAATGAGAAGTAATTGAAGCAGCTGTTACCCTGATCTATTCAAAATTCATCATTAAAAATTTTGAATAATGAGCAAGGAACATCGAATGATGAATAATGAAGTCTTTGGATTCCTGACGAAATTAGGGTCTTCGCTTCACCACCCTAGCCTCTTGCCACCCAAAGGTCTTTCATGGACTTTCCGTTGATTCTAAGGACAAATCTTGTAGGATTGGGAATAATGACCAACCTGACATCCATTTTGTCAAATTGCTCGGATTCTATGGGTACACCTTCACCACCTTTG
>NZ_JBGTCA010000335.1:0-4320 GCF_041749095.1 Aquiflexum sp.
GCATTATTTTGTTGTTAACCCAGCCCTTTGGGATTGGATTTATTGGAAATTTGATAATATTTCTAATAGCCACTATCGTTTTACTCTTTGGACTTTGGCAGGTTTATGCGCTTCCAGATTCTTATGTAAGGTCGATTACGACAAATAATAATGTCGAAAAACCTTGATTATATTACAAACATCTATTCTGTCAGATCAAATTTTAGAAATGAGTTATTGCAGTCCTATTACATATACCATACTTTCATTTCTATTTTGATAAAAAATATATACTGACTTTGTAACATTTCATCCATTTTTACATCATCAAACTGTTCAGATCAACTTTTACAAAACTCTTAATGAAGAAATCTTCCGAAGCCGATATCGCAATTCTTAACTTATCAGAAAAGGCCAGGCAAAACAATTGGCTCTTCCGAGGGACCCTTGGTCTCCGGTTTCTCCTTTCCATGGGATTTATTCCTACCGGTTTGGTAAAGCTTTTTGGTCTGCCTTTTTCAAATTTGGGAAATACGAACCCAGTAGGTTTGTTTTTTGACATGCTGCTTTCTACCGGAGTGTATTGGCAGTTTCTCGGAGGAATGCAGGTCATGGCCGGCATTCTGGTTATGTTCAGCAGAACGCTGGCAGTTGGGAGTATCATTTTCACAGGGATCATGGTGAACATTTTGTTAATTACCATCGGAGTAGGGTTTGGCAATACTGCTTATCTGGCTTTTATGATGGTATTGGGCTGCCTTTGGCTTTGCTTTTGGGAATGGGGAAAAATCAGAGTTTTGTTTTTTGACATATATTCATCGGAACTCACAATGGACATATCCGAAACAAAATCTTTGAAATTAACCGGTATTGAAAAAATAGTTTATGGTATCGGTTATGTCTGTGGCCTGTTATTTTTTGGAATGTCAAGAGGTCTGCAATTACCCTCTGGGACAGAATTTGTTTTGGTGGCGGTAGGTTTGGTGTGTTTGGTTATTGCTTTCATATTGGCCCTAAAGCCATTTTTTAAACAGGATAGTGGTGGAAAGGTAATTGCTAGCAAATCCACTTCTCTTCACAAAACAGACCGCTAACAAGAACTGCAAACCAATTCTGAACAAGAAAATAATTAATATGGCTATCATAACCTCATCTTTATTTCTTACCGCTCCCCAGCCGGTATTGTAGGGCCCAAGGATAGAGATGCTACTTTAAATAATGCGAAACAAAAACTCCAATTTCAGAAAATGAAAATTTGGGTTTTTGATGAACTCTCCTATTTTGTTCCTTTAGCCTGCTTTAATACATACTCTAAAACCTTGTCCTTCCCATTGATCTTGTCTTCCAGGGAAGGAACTATCAGGACATCGGGAGTAACTGCGGACTTCGAATCAGGATCACATGCTGCTCCTACATCCAATGAGGTAGTAATGTTCAAAATTATTTCACTGTTGGGCAACGTGATACTGAAAAGCTCCCCAAAATCAGTAGTCATTTCACCTGTAGGCTCTCCTACAAGCTGTGCAAGTTCATATTCCTTCGCCCCATCGGCAATCATATTTGCACTTGAAAATGTGAAGGCACCTGTTAACAGATATACCTGTCCCTGGAACTTATCTTCCACAGGCATTCTGCTTACTGCAGTTTCACAGTCACCAATTTCCCATATACTTCCGGTTTCCTTCTGCAGGTATTCTTCGCTGGTCATTCCATTTGCGATCAGGTTATCTTTGTATAGCTGACTTACCTTCCACTTTTTGTAACCCATTAACTGATATTCCTTAGTAGTGATAAAACCAAACAGCACCTCACCCAGAATAGAGTCTCCACCTGAATTATCCCTGATATCGATTGCAACGTGTTGAATATTTTTTTCCCTGAATTCTGCAAAGGCAGTTTTCAAAAACTGTATCCATTCATCAATAGATCCAACCATATTGCTGAATTTTATATAGCCCGTTTTATCTTCCAGGATCTTGTAGTAATTGCCTTCCGCAAAGCCCGGATATGCAACAAGTAACCCCTGAACGTTGCTGATACCTTCATCAACCCGTTTTTGGTCTTTGCGGCCTGAAGGATTAATATAATCGATAATAAAGGGAGCTTTAATACCTGAAAGATACAGACTACGGAATAATAACCTGTTTGCTACCTCCTTCTTGTATTGAGGTAAACCGCCTATATTATTTTGATACTTTACGAGTAAGGGTCCTATATCAACATTGTTTATGGCTGTAATTTCTGAACCTACAGGGATTCCTGAAACTAATGCCGTTTCATTTGGAACATACAGTTTATCATTATCCAGCACTGTTTTATAAGGGAAAAATTGCTTTTTCGTCTCCTCCTCCTGTAGTGCAGGCTGCTGAAAGGCCGGGCTGCTGTGGCTGTCTTCCATCATGGCGGTCAGCCCGTAAAGTGAAAGAATAAAATCCTGAATCGGGACAGAATCCTGAAGAAGACTTTTTATGTTTTCGACTTCAGCGAAATACGCATCCCTTTCTACGAATAAAAATGGATTATAATGGACTTCCTGTAATGTTTTATTACAAAAATCGAGATCTTCAATAGCTTTCTCTTTCGAGATATAATATTGTGAATTTCCTTGAAACCAAGAGAAAAGAAATGCTGCAAATAGAGATGAATTTTTCATAGTGTAAATTGGATAAAAGTTTAACAATTTTAAACTCTTTTCATTTAGACACAGCTTTGTGATAAGGGTGAGTCATTTTGAATAAAACTGATCTAAATTAGAAAAAAATATAATTGGTTTTGAAATATTTTATGGTGGTAGGATTTTTATATTGTTTTGAATTTGGCAATTGGGACTATCATTTTCACAGGGATCATGATAAATATTTTGTTCATTACCATCGGGGTAGGGTTTGGCAATACTGCTTTTCTGGCTTTTATGATGGTATTGGGCTGCTTTTGGCTTTGCTTTTGGGAGTGGGGAAAATTAAGGTTTTTGTTTTTTGACATATATTCATCGGAACTCAAAATGGATATTTCCAAAACAAAACCAGTGGAATTAACCGGTATTGAAAAACCAGTCTATGGAATCGGTTATGTCTGTGGTCTGTTATTTTTTGGAATGACAAGAGGTCTTCAATTACCTTCTGGGACAGAAATTCTTTTGGTGGCGGTAGGTTTGGTGTGTTTGGTTATTGCTTTCATTCTGGGTATAAAAGCAATCAAAAGAAATGGTTTAAAATCAACTTCCCCCTTCATTTAATGCAGGATTAAACTTCTGGCTCCTGTTTCCAGTCATATATCGAGAGATGTTTCGCTATGCTCAATATGACGGACGAGCCTATTCCCACATCGGTCATCGGACATCGGACACCCCTACCTTCCGGCAGGCAGGCAACATCGGTCAAATTAAGACATTTGATACAAATACAACTAAAATTCAGCAACATAAAACCTTTTCATTACCTCCTGTGCTTTTTTCTTCTGAGGCGTAAAGTCCGGATCCCTATCTCTGGGCTGAGGATACCATTTCCAAAAATAAGCGCCTGCCAGCCAGTCTTTTTTCCAGACTGTTTCGAAAAATGCCTGATAGCACATGGCCTGTACTTCCTCTGATAAAGCCACTTCATTACGTTCATTGGGCCAGATCCAAGGTTCGATGGCTGCATCCACGGTATTACAATATCCGATCTCTGTAAATATTACAGGTTTGTTGAATTTCTTCTGTACTTTCTCGATTTCTTTGATTTTTTTCCCCCAACTATTCTTCAAAGTCTGTAAGTCAGGATTGATCTTGTCCGCCAACGGGAAATAGGCCTGAATGCCAATATAATCCAAAACATCCCAGAATTTGACTTGTTCATATTCTGTAAAGTTGGCTGCATAGGTGAGTTCTCCACCATATACTTTTCTGATCTCTGTGATCAGGTTTCTCCAATCCCTTTCCCTTTCCGAGGTCATTTCCAGTTCTGTTCCGATGCACAGGATGGGGATTTTATGTTCTTCGGCATAGACCGCATAATAAAGGATAAATTCCGCATATTGCCCAAACCATGTTTTCCAATCCTCCTCCGACAACATTTTGATTGCCCCGGGCCATTCTCCCCTTACCCAGAGATGTGGTTTGAGGATGGACTCTACTCCTTTTTCCCTGGCCAAATTTGTAGTAGTTTTGACGCCTTCGAGAGATTCTCCCCACCACATACGGTCGGTATGTTTTTCCCATTTGATATCAGGAAGGTTGGGATCGGATTGCCAGCCAAAAGGCGTCTGTGATATATGTGTGATGCCAATAAATGAAAGTGAATCCAATTCCCAGCCATCAAAAGGCCGGGAACTTCCCACCCAGCAAACTCCTTTTTGCCTGTC
>NZ_JBGTCA010000336.1:0-2269 GCF_041749095.1 Aquiflexum sp.
ATCTTTCATTGTCAAAAGGAAACAGGAAGATAGCTGCGGTTTTGGTGTTCCGGCATTGAAAAGGGTAGGAGTGGCATGGGTAAACCATTTTTGGGACAATAGGTGATATGTCTCAATGGCCGCATCAATGTCTTCCTTGTGAATACCTACAGCTACTCTCATCAACATGTGCTGTGGCCTTTCGACTACTTTTCCATCCAATTTGATCAGGTAACTTCTTTCAAGGGTTTTGAACCCGAAGTAGTCATAATCAAAATCCCTGTTGTAATCAATTGCTTCGTCAAGCTTGGCGGCATGTTTTTTCACTACACCATATACATCCGAGGCAATCAACGCTGCATTGGCACCTGTATTTGGATTGATGTAAGTGTACAGTCTTTTCATTGTGTTGGAAAAAGACTGGGAGGTGGTTTTGTGAAGGTTTGAGGTGGCTATCCTGGCAGCCAATACAGCATAATCCGGATGCTGTACTGTCAGGGAAGCACATACTTCTGCCGCCAAATTGTCCAATTCAGTGGTGGTCACACCATCATAAAGACCATCAATAACTTTTTTGGCAACCTCAATAGGATGGATGTATCTGCTGTCAAGGTTGTAGCAGAGGTTTTCAATTCTTGTCGTGATCTTATCGAATCTTACAGATTCCCTTCGACCGTCTCTTTTTATTACAAGCATAATTTCAAATGGATTTTGGGTTGGTGGGGTATAAATAATACTTAGAAATCTTCACCTATGGAAAACTTAGGTGACTCAACCAATTCTTTGGATTTCATGACTCCTGCTTTTTGGTAATCACCCACTCTTTTTTCAAAGAAGTTGGTTTTACCTTGTAGGGAAATCATATCCATAAAGTCAAATGGATTGCTGCTGTTCCAAACCTTGGCACAACCCAATTCAACCAAAAGCCTATCGGCAACAAACTCAATGTACTGGCACATCAGGTCTGAATTCATGCCAATAAGTTTAACAGGAAGCGCATCAGTCACGAATTCCTTTTCGATGTTTACCGCATCTTTGATGATGTCAGTCACCGTCTCTTTAGGCAGCGGATGCACAACATGTTCAGTGTATAGGTGACAGGCAAAATCACAGTGAAGCCCTTCGTCTCTTGAGATCAGTTCATTTGAAAATGTCAATCCTGGCATCAGACCTCTTTTCTTCAACCAAAAAATGGAACAGAAAGAACCAGAAAAAAAGATTCCTTCCACAGCTGCAAAAGCAATCAGTCTTTCCTGAAAGTTACCATTGTCAATCCATCTGAGCGCCCATTCGGCTTTCTTTTTTACGCAGTCAATGTGCTCGATGGCATTTAAAAGTTTATCCCTTTCCATATTGTCCTTGATATAGGTGTCTATAAGAAGGCTATATGTTTCTGAATGGATATTTTCCATGGCTATCTGAAAACCATAAAAGAATTTGGCCTCGGTATATTGAACTTCAGAGACAAAGTGTTCGGCAAGGTTTTCATTGACTATACCATCACTTGCTGCAAAAAATGCCAAAACGTGGGAAATGAAATGTCTTTCTCCATCATTCAGATTTTTCCAATCTTTTAAATCCTGACTTAAATCAATTTCTTCTGCAGTCCAAAAACTAGCTTCAGCCTTTTTATAATACTTCCATATATCATCGTGCTGAATTGGGAATAAAACGAATCTGTTTTTGTTTTCTTGAAGGATTGGTTCTTGATTTTGCATTATTATGTTGTTTTTTGCGTGAATCTTCCGGTGATTGCTGAAGGCTTCAAGTCTTGACTTTAGATACTGGATAGAAAAGGCCGTCTTTTCAGAACAGCCTTCAACAAATATGATGAACTATTCTGAAAAATAAAACCCTAGAAACGTCTAAAAAGTTCGTTTCTTGACTTTTGGTCAAATATTATTTAAATAACTGTATTAGAGTTATATAAAACACTATATCTAAAGTAAAAATTTAATTAATATGTATCCCAAGGGCTATCAAAACTTTTTTTCATTAGGCAAAAAAAATATTTTTGAACGTTTTTCGAACCTATTTTTGACCAAAGGTCAAATTTTATCCACGGAAGAAAGTTAGCACATGATTAAGGCTAAAACATTGAACAGGATTAATTTAGAGTTTGATTTCCGGGTATATTTTTTTCTTCCGGAAACAATAATTATATTTGCACCTCAATTTCCTAAAGCATTAAAACATTTATGTACGCAATTGTTAACATCGCAGGAAAGCAGTTCAAAGTAACAAAAGATCAGTTTGTCTATGCACCTAAGTTGCAGGGCGAAACTGGCGC
>NZ_JBGTCA010000337.1:0-11153 GCF_041749095.1 Aquiflexum sp.
ACCAGTTTGTTGTCCATGATGTACCTTCTATACATGTTGTCAGAAGATTTTTTCATCAGGCTATCAGCAAGAACTCCCAAAGCAAAGCCATTAAGCTCAAGTATCCCTGTAATCGAATGTTCGTCCACTCCTCTTGCACCACCGGAAACTACTCCGAAACCCTGTTCATTCAATTGACTGACTATGTTTTTTGTGGTCTGAATATCATCAACTGCAATATTCCTGGAACCCACTATTCCTATATAATTTTTTGATAGCAAGTCTTTATTCCCTATTCCAAAAAGTATTGGGGGTACTTTATCTTTTAAAGTGGTTTTGATCGATTCCGGATATTCAGCGTCACCTCTGTTGATAATCCATATCCCGGCTTTTGTCCATTTTTCCAACTTAAGGGCCAAGGCCATTTTGCGATCCAATAAATCGATGATTCGCTGTTTTGAGATTTTGCTTTCTATCCAAGAATTAAGAATAGATTCGGGATTGCCCATGAGTAAATCTTCAGGGCCTAATTCTTTTGATCGCAACCACCTGACCACTTCATTCCATTCAGTTATAGTCAGAGGTTTAGTTTCTTTATCTAAGTCTTTAGAAAGATAAGAAGTAAGTAATAATATGGCTTTTGTTCTTTCGGAAATCATCTTAATCGCTAACTGAGGTGGAGGTAAGTGCTACAGGATAAACAGGGCCGGAACCATTCTCTTTTAGTAATGCGGCGGCAATGGTAAAAGTCCACCGCGAATCCACTGCATCATCGACTAAAAATAAGGGTTTATTTTCAACTTTGCCATCAATCTGGAAAGCTCCATCTAAATTTGCGCATTGATGAAAGCTGTTTTCCTGTTCTTTTTGGGCTTGTGTGTTTTTTGCTTTTATAAGAATAGGGTGAAATGGTATTCCCAATTTGTCCGCAAGCCTCCTGGCAAAGTCAGGAACTAAATTGGGATGTCTTAATGAAGGAATGCAGGTAAGCCATTCGGGGAAAGGTTCCGGTTTCCATCTTTGCGTAATCATTTCATACATGGCATCCACCAAATCATCATTGAAATGACCATGGTGTTTTCCATCCGCGACTATTTGCCCCCATCCAGCATCGCCCCAGATGGATAATGCTTTCCCTGTTTCTGCTTGAAGTTTAAGCGGTAAATTCCATGCCCAACCATAGATGGGTAATGCGCCTCTTGGAATTTGTTTTCTAGGCTCTAGATCAAATTCTGAATGTTTGAGGTAAATGGAAGCCTCCAGTATATTTTCATGTTTAACAGATCTTGGAATCAAATCTTCCCCTAAACAATTGGCGCATTTTCCACATGGGCCAGCAATGGGGTCATCCAATTGATCCTGAAGAAAGTTCATCAGACAACCCTCAGTAGCAATATATTCTTTGACACTTTCCCATTCTTCCAGTCTTTGGTTGGTCAACCTTTGAATTTTTTCTGTGTCCATTGTATAAGGTACTGCAGTCCTTTTCCATTGCGTACCAATTTTTGTAATGGGGGATGGATCTTCTACGCTTAGATATTTCAGCGTTTGTTCGATTTGTCCCTTTTTTACATTCAATACTTCTTGCAGCTTTGGGATAGACAAGCCATCATGCGTTTCCAATGCTTCCAAAATCTCGTTCACAATCTCTTCAGGAGGAAACGCCCCTTCCCTGAAATATTTGTGAACATCGGCATCTTCCTTACCAAACAGCAAAATTCCATAAGCACTTGGGATAGCTCTCCCTGCCCTCCCTACTTGCTGATAATAACTGATGATAGATCCGGGTGCCTGAAAATGAATAACAAAACTTAAGTCAGGCTTATCATATCCCATGCCCAAAGCAGTGGAAGCTACCAAAACCTTAAGTTCATTATTGTAAAGTGAATCTTCCAAAAACTCCCGATATGTGTTCGAATCGTCAAAGTTTTCATCCTCAACTCCTGAATAGTAGGCCGCCGCATCAATTCCGCAAAAATTTAACCATTGCGTTACTGTTCTTGCATCTCTTTTTGTTAGGACATATACAATCCCATTTCCTTCCATGTGTGGAATGTTTTCTTTTAGCCAAGCTAACCTTGACGCTTGATCTGGAAGGGTGATGTTTTGGAGCAGGAGGCTTTCCCTGGTCAAAGTACCTCGGATAATTTCAATGCCGCCAAGTTGTTCCTCAATGTCTGCGATTACTCGGTTATTTGCGGTAGCAGTAGTTCCCAAAACAGGCATACCGGCAGGCATTTGTTTTAGAATCCCCACTATCCGACGATAATCGGGCCGGAAATCATGTCCCCAATCGGAGATGCAATGGGCTTCATCTACCACAAACAAACCTATCCGATCTGCGATTGGATATAAGACTTTTTCGATAAATCCTTCATTGGCCAATCGCTCCGGGGAGATCAATAAGGTATCTATTTCATCTCTTAATACAGAAGCCTTCACGCTGTCCCATTCATCAAAATTAGTGGAGTTGATCGATGCAGCTTTAATTCCTAATCTTCCAGCGGCTTCGATCTGATTTCGCATTAAGGCCAAAAGCGGAGAAATGATAATACTCGGTCCCTTACCTTGAATTCTTAGTATCTTAGTGCTGATAAAATAAACAGAGCTTTTGCCCCAGCCTGTCCTTTCCAAAACAAGCAGTTTCTGTTTTTGAACTGTCAATCTCTCTATGGCTTCCCATTGGCCATCTCTAAAAACGGCATGTGGGTCTTTTAAAGATTTTCGTAAAAGCGATAAAGCTAACTCCTTGCTCATAAACAATAGAATTTTAAAAATTTAACTTAAAGAATCTTATTGGTTGCTATTTCACGCCTCACCCCACCCCCTGATTAATCCTCTTCACTATCTCAAAAACCTGATCTGAAACTTTGGATCCAAATACTGCATCGATTCCGCCATCATGGATGTTTTTGAACTGCTTTCCGGTATAAAGGTCGCCCACCTCCAAAAGGCCTTTCTGGGACAATGATTCCACAATTTCCTGAAGGAATTTGACCTGAATATCAGAAAGTCTCTGGGTCCGCTCGATTTCTACAAAAGCTTCTTTTACAGCTAATTTGTCCAGGCCCATCATTTTTCTAATCAGTTCATCTAGTGAATTGTCCGTTAAAAACTCCTGAAACCCTTCTCTTTCATCTTCAGAAATGTCTTGCATGAAAATCCGGGTCAGGCTTTCCAATTCGGCACTGGTGATTTTATGAAAACGCCTGACTTTTTGAATGGCCAAATGGTTTTTATGCGCATCCAATAGCGTTTCCAAACGCTTTCTGTAATTCACCATTTGGCCTCCGAATTTACCGAGTGGCATTTGTACCTCTAATCTACCATCAACACGATCCTGGAAATTGGTATGGTAGATCACCTTATTCTTTCGGTCTATCAGACGGATGATGTTCCTGAGTTCACTTCTCAGATGGTCAATGTCGGGTATGGATGGGGATTTCCAAAACTCAGGTAGCATGCTCATTTCGATCGAGGCTAATTTGGCTTTGATCTGAGGTACATTTTGCTTGGTAGCCAGAGACTCAGCGGTCCCTTGCACCTTTGCCACCAAGGATTCCAGTTCCGGTGATTTTGTAAGCTGGGCAAGTTGGATACGATAAAGCAGCAAATCAAATCGCTTGGCGTATTCGTCAGGATCATTGAAATCGATGATGGGAGCAATTTTTTGGGATAGATCTCTCCAATCACTTGTAGGATTTAGGCTGTCCCAAACGTTTCTGTCTTCATATTTTAGCACCGTTTCCAAGACCCTTCTTACTGAGATATTCTGGGTTCTATCCAGTAATTTGGCAAACTGGCCATAGATCCTATCGGTCAATTCTTTTTTAAATTCTTGATTGATTTTGTCCCCAGCATACTCCCGTTTACCCAATTCAAAAACAAGTCTGAGCATTTGGTTGAAAATCTGTGTGGATAAGGAAACCATGGAATTTCCGGGAATGCCTTCCGGCTGCAGTTCGAAAAACTCAAAATTGCCGCAAAAATCAAACAGGTAGAAAGACTCCTTGTGCAGCCCCGGCCCAAACAAATCTTCACACTTTCGGGTACCCCGGCCTATCATTTGCCAATATTTGGACTTGGAGTAAACAGGCTTGAAAAAGACCAGATTCACCAACTCGGGTACATCGATGCCTGTATCCAGCATATCAACTGATGCAGCAATCCTTGGAAGCTTGTCTGCTACCTTGAAATTATCAATCAAACTTTGGGATTTGACGGTTTCATAGTGAATAGCCTGACAAAAATCCCCTCCATAAGAAGGGTATTGTTCGGCAAATACTTTTACGATCAGTTCCGCATGATCTTTATTTCTGGCAAAAATGATGGTCTTTCCTATTCTATCGTTTACCTGAATCCCTTCATTCATCAATTCCTGAAGCACCAAACGAATCGTGTCCTTATTGAACAGCCATTCATTGATCGCTTTGGGGTCAATTTCTTCGGGTACGGAACCATCCGGCGCAGCGAAAGTCTCCTGATAGCGCACTTTTTCTTCCTCATTCAACTCGGCAAACTTGATCCCTTTACGGATAAATCCCAAGTCAACTTGTTTTCCCTTGGGAAGTAACAAATGGTTGTCGTTTGCGGCTTCGAAGAGGTCATAATTGTAAATGGGTTCTTCATGCCCATGTCCAAAAAACTCGAAGGTATCGAAATCCACCTCATCACGGGGTGTTGCGGTCAGGCCAAGAACTAGGCTATCGAAATAGTCAAAAATATGTCCATATTTATTGTAGATCGAACGGTGTGCCTCATCCACAATGATCAAATCAAAGTGACCAATTCCATATAACCGGTCTTCTGTCTCTATCAGGTTGATAATCGTCTGATAAGTAGAAAAGACGATTCGGGTAGCCATATCATCTTTCTCTTGGGTAATGTCTTTGCAGGAATAAGCGGGCAAATATTCAGCAATGGCCTTTTTCGCTTGGTCAACCAAAGCAGTCCGATCAGCCAAGAACAAAACCCGCTTTGCCCAATTCGCCTTGGCCAATACTTCAATGATTCCGGCAGCGGTTCGTGTTTTCCCGGCACCTGTCGCCATTACTAAAAGGCCTCTTCTATGATTGCCTATCAACTGAACTTTGTCGCAAAACCGCTTCATGGTCCGGGTAATGGCTTCCAACTGATAGATCCGACCTTGGCCACCGACAATGCTTCGGTTGGGTTCTATGGCCAAGGGATGTATCCTTGTAGATTTTTTGTGCTGTAGCCATTGGAGTTCTTCTTTGCTGAGGAAGCCCATTACTTTACGGGGCGGGTAGAAATGATCTTCCCAAAGCCAAGTCGTAAATCCATTGGAATAGAAAATGACAGGCCGCTGTCCATATAGTTGCTCCAAACCATCTGCATACAGCTTGGCTTGATGCTTACCGATTTCCGGGCTTTTGATGGTTTTCTTGGCTTCGATGATTGCCAAAGGTTTGTGGTCATCGTCCCAAAGTACATAATCTGCCTTGCCATAGCCTGATGGAAAGGCATTCGTAGGCAGGCCAGTGATCTTGAATTCGGAGACATTTTCTCCCTTGGGATCCCAACCGGCTTCCTGAAGCAGAACATTGATCAATCGGATACGGGTATCTTCCTCGGTCCAATCTTCCGGTTTGACCTTGGCGGCTTCCCCTTTTTCTTCCCTTTTGGTTCTGAATGCAGCACGCTCGGTTTCAAAAGCTTCCCGCTCTCCCTGCAGTTGAAGCTTGAGTTCTTGGAGTTCCTTCTTCTCCGTCAGGATTTCGTCCTGCAACTTTTGCTGCTCTTTTTGGGAAACTGAGGAAGACGACAAAGGAATGAGTGCGACATCAAATGGCTGAATATGAGGAATTTCATCCTGATAGTTTGCTGCCAACTGCAACAGGAAACCATAAAGCTGTTCCACGGCAGTAAGTGCTGCCTCTTTGGTAATGCTCTCCCGATTTCGATGGGCAGCTTTATTCCCAATATGCTTGATGTTAAACAGCAACTGATAGAGGTCTGCATCATCTACCAATTCCCGGAAGGCAGCCTCATTCATCAACTCATCCAAGGTCAAAAACTTCCCTCCATTCCGCTGACGTAATTGTCCCAGGGTAGGAAGGCTATCGTCGTGATCATAAAGCCAATAAACGGCATGCTCCAATCCCAAGCGACTATAAAACACCGAAACCCGAGGATCGGAAAGCACATACTTTTCAGCGGCTATCGCATGCTCTTTGACTTCTTGTAAGGTATGGTCGAGGAATTGGAAATTGCTCATGGTGCTACAGTGAGTTCTTTCTGTTTGGGTTCTGGAAACAATTCTCCTGTAAATGCCCGTTGTAGCAAGCTTTGGTAGAGTTCTTCTGCCCGGTTTAGCTCCAATTGGGTTTGGGCTTTTTGCTTTTCTATTTGGGAGATGATGGAGGCGAATTGGTTTTGGAGATTGAATGGAGGAACATTTATTTTTAGATTTGAGAGAATCTGTTGATTTATATTTTGAATGTTAGCCCCACGCCCTCCATTTAACATAGCTTTTTTAAATCTTGAATTTCGAAATAATTGGGTTAAGTAAACAGTTGAAAGGTCATTGCTTCCAAGTCTAAATCTTATGCAAAACCCACTAAAAGAAACTGTTTCTGATTTTGGATAAACAGCAACGCATCGACCCACTAGCTCCTGATTACCATTAGACCTAACAAATACCAAATCACCATCTTTTAACAAAAAATCCTTGGAAGGTAAAGCAGAAATACTAATTGAAGATAAACCCATGAAATCATCAATTTGATATTTGGATTTAAAATCTCCAACTCCAATACATTTGATTTCAAACCCAGAATCATCTTTGCTATAGTTCAATCCATTTTTAAAAGATCCAAAAATCCCAAGTGGCTTCACCTCCCACCCCTTTTCATTTTTCACAGGATCGCCAAACATATCCAAAAACACACTTTGGGCAAGCTGATCATATTTTACAAGGATCTGCTGAGAGCGTTTGCGGATGGCATCGGCCTTGTCGAGGACTGCTGCGATTTTTTGTTGGGTGGGGAGTGCGGGGAGGGGGATAAGTACATTTTCAACCTTACTTTTTGAAAGTTCTTTAAAAGTTGCACCATTTCCTATATCTTGAAGATATGGAACAATTTTTTTGATTGCATAATAAAGATATTCCACATCAATTTGCTTCCCTGGTACTAAGCTTTTAAAACCTTGATTTGTGGATGTCTCAGTTAGGTTTATTGCTAAGTGCCCAATTGGAGCTCTTGAGCTCAATAGTAGTGAATTTGGAGGAATTAGCTGTGCAGAACAACTTTTCAGTCCTAATTCACTTATTTTCTCAGGCGAATTTTCAATATACTTACTGGAAATTCCACTTAAATCTTTTGGGGTAAACCAATTGAAATTACCATTCTTCCAAAACTCTTTAACTTCTCTTTTTGGAGTAGCTCCGCTAACCACTTTACAGCAATTCCCAATTTTAACCATTTTCATCGTAACAGTGCCTCCAACACTTCCAGGTTTTGTCGATTTTCTTCGATTAAAGCCTTCAATCCCTTCTCCCCTTCTTTGCCGTTAATGATTTCATTTGGCGTGTCATAGTCCACTGCCTCATACACAATTTCTTTGTAGCGGTTGATACTCAAATCCCAATCGTTTGCCTCAATCTCTGAAACTGGCACCAAAAATGACTTAGCTGTTCTTTCTCTATGGGCTTCCACTTCCAGCGAATTCCATCTTGCTATGATATCCGGGATGTCATTTTGTTCGATGGGATTTCGTTTATCATCCAAGGTATAGCCATCGGCTTTCATATCGTAAAACCAAACTTTCCCGGTACCTCCCGAATTGGTTTTGGTAAAGAGCAAGACCGCCGTACTTACTCCGGTATAGGGTTTAAAAGTACCCGAAGGCATGCTAATTACAGCTTGTAGGTCCTGATTTTTAACCAGTTCCTTTCTGACCGCTTGGTAGGCTTTGTTGGAACCGAAAAGTACACCTTGCGGAACAATCACCGCAGCTCTACCCCCTACTTTCAGCATTCTGAGCATTAGGGAAATAAACAAAAGCTCTGTGTCCTTGGTCTTGGCAAGGCTAAGGACATTGGCACTGACCTGATCGTAATCCAACTTTGCCGCAAAGGGAGGGTTTGCCAGAATCAGGGAAAACTCTTCTTTGTAGGTATTGTCATCCCCCAAGGCATTCACCCGCTTCAATCGGGGATTTTCAATGCCGTGCAGAATCAGGTTCATCGCCCCGATCTGCATCATATTGGGATCGAATTCCAAACCCGTAAACATTTCGGAATTGAAGTGTTTGATAAATTCATCCTTTCGGAATTCCTCGGGATGATGTCCCCGTAGATGCTCTTCCGTCATGACCAAGAATCCGCTCGTTCCTGAAGCAGGGTCACAGATTTTATCCAATGGCGAAGGCTTGACCATATCCACCATCATGCGAATGACATGTCTTGGCGTCCGGAAAGCACCCATCCGCCCCGCAGAAGTCAGCTTGCCCAACATATACTCATAAAGATCTCCCTTGGTGTCCCGGTCATGCATATTGAGCCCATCAATCAGTTGGACCACCTTATCCAACAAATAAGGAGAATAGCCCCCAAACATGGCCTTATCAAAATAACTCGAAATCTCGGTATTCTCCCCACCCACATTCTTCATAAAATCAAAAGCCGTGACCGGCCTATCCTCAGTGGTTTTGGTAAACACCTCCATCAGCTTCTCAGGATCAAAGTTTTTGAAAGTACTCCATCGGATTTCCTGTTGATCCTCCGAGTAGATGGGGTTTTCAATAGCTTGTCCCAGCCGATTCGCCTTTTTCTCCTTAAGGGATTGCTCTTCATCCAATCGTTTCAAAAAGATCAGATAAGTCACTTGCTGTATGACCGAAAAGGGTTCAGAAAATCCATTGGAATAGTAAGTATCCCAGATGGTATCGATTTTATTTTTAAGTTCGCCGGTGATCATGTTGTAGGGGTAAATTTCATTTGGTAAGTATAAAGGTTTTTAGTGAAGTCGAGATGCATAGGTACATTTCTATTTAATTCTTTGCTATGTGCTTTATGGATTTTTTTCTTCTTTTGAAAAATTAACTTCAGAAAGAACCACATTCTTTGAAAAGTATTTATATCCATTTTTAGATTTATTTCCATTTTCCTGCAATGACGTTACCTTAAGAGAATCACCAATCTTGAATTTATTTTCAACTGCCCCTTTTAGAAGAATACATTCTCCACAATGGTAATTTCTATTAGAATCTAATTCAAGGATTCCTGTGATAAAATCCGGAACATTTTCAGTATTGATAGAACTCCAAAGTTTTTTGTTTTTCTCTTTGTCCGAGTTCAAAAGCGCATACTTCTCAAACCAAATAAATATATCAATTAATTGGAAGGTGATAGAATATAAGAGATAAGGAGTGTCTATTTCTCTTTTGTGCTTATCAAAATTGTACTTTTTTGTTTGCTTATCACTCTGAGTATGAGAAGCTGAGCCTGTCAAAAAAATTATGTTTTTAACCATATCAGATATAATCTTAGTAAAATGTGCTTTTTTGCATCTGATTTTCAGGTGAATACAATCGTAGCCTGATAAGAAATTACTCGATTCGGATAGATTGATTTCTCCATCCTCGGAAATGCATTTATCGTGAAGTAAGCCTAATTGATTAGCTTTTCTGAATAATAATTCTAATTCCTTTCGAAGTGGATTAAAATGAAGGGTGTCGTTGAAAGAAATGCTTGGGTTCTTCAAGTTCTTCAAAATTTCAGAAAAAGTAAAAAAGGACTTTGGGCTTATAAATTCACAAGCTTTAAAGAGTTTTGGATATTCGTTTTTTATAAGAGTATTTCCCCGTTTTTGAATTTCAAGATTAATTCTTTCAAATAAGGCGTCATTTTCAAGCCCCTTTTTAAATATAGGAATGCCATCAATAAAGCTATTGAAGGTATCATCATCCATCAAATCTTTTTGCCCTGTAAAAATGAAATGTGGGATTACACGGTTCTTGGAAAGCTCTTTTATTCGGTCAATTGAATATTTAAGCCCATTGAGTTTAGCAACCTCATCTTCTGAATCCTTAAATCCTTTCGCATCCAAAATAACCGCATCATATTTCTCCAGATTCTTTTCAAGCTCTGCAATTCCATCTTTGGCGACTTTAAATGGCTTTATATGGAATCCTTCACTTTCTCTGTCTAAGATGGCTTCATTTTTTTCCCATTCATCATCGATCCAGATAATTTGAAAATTTAGTTTAGTTTTCTGATTCATCGTAAGGTATAGGTAAGATTACATCAATGATTACAGGGAATTCTTCTTCAGGAAGATCGTGAATGATTACTTTTCCTCCAAAATGATTCACAATATCACATACCTTCCATGAACCAATGCCCTTATTCCCGAATTTTCCGGCTTTTTCCCCTTTAATACAATATCTATCCGCCATTCCTTTCGGAAATGGATCCCCATTGTTTCGAAAGGAGAAACAGATTGAAGAAGAATCCTCAGTACAAGAAATGGTGATTTCAATCTTATATTTCTTGGTTCTATCAGTGAATCCATGTCGAATAGCATTCTCAATTATATTGTTATATATTTCTTGAAAAGAATTCTTTGAGATATTTATGTAGCCGTTATGTAAAATAAAGTTCTCCACAACGGATTCTGTAATAAATTTGTCATAGTCTCCAACTATTTCGTTAATAAAAGTTCCAATATCCCAGACGTGTTTGATTTCGAAATGCTCTGTACTTTGAGGGCCTTTAGCCATAACACCAGGGAAGTATTCCCAAACATAAAGAAGCTCTCCTTTGCCATAATTGAACTCATTGGTGATGTTATCAATATAATAAAGGGAATCGTCAATACTTTCTATCATAATTTCAAATCTTTTTTTCACTGTCATATTAGTGGTGGAATTAATTATTGTATCAGAATTTAAAACACCTTCGTTTTCAAGTAAAAGTTTATAAAGCTTGTTTGCTGATTCTTTTACATTATTCATGTGTTGCATTATGTTGTGTTTCTTTAGACTCAGGTCTTCTTTTTGATCTTTTTTGATTTTACGAATTTCATTTTGAAGACCTGAACTTATGAGTCGATTCTCCACAGCCTTTTCTCGCAATTCCTTCAACTCTATTTTTTGTTCTTCTAAAGAAGGGATTTCAATTTTAAACTCTAGGATGTCGTTAGGGGATA
>NZ_JBGTCA010000338.1:0-3511 GCF_041749095.1 Aquiflexum sp.
CTGGTTTAAGGCCGGAGTGCATTGTGTGGGCATGGGATCCCAACTGTTTGGCAAAAAGGCAATAGAACAGGGAGATTTTGATGGATTGGAAATAAACATCAAATCAGCTTTGAACATTATTCAAGAATTGAAATAGATGATTAAATATACACTAGGCTCATTTCTGTTGCTTACACTCCTGCTTACCGCCTGCACCGGTCCCAGAGGAGTAAGGTTGATAAAATTGGGACATGGATTGGGTGTCACCCATCCGGTTCATGAAGCCATGGTTTTTATGGCAAAGAGAGTAGAGGAGAAGTCCGAAGGCAAAGTCCAGATACGTGTTTATCCAAACCAACAATTGGGTACCGAAAGGGAATTGGTTGAATTGCTTCAGATAGGCAGCTTGGGTATGACCAAAGTCTCCTCCGCTACTTTGGAAAGTTTTGCTCCGAAAATTCAGGTGTTGTCCATGCCGTACCTCTTTAGGGATGATGCGCATCGTGACAAGGTTCTGAAAGGAGAAATCGGCAAACAATTGCTTTCAGAAAGCGAGGAATTCTGGCTCAAAGGATTGGTTTATTATGATGCCGGTAAAAGGAGTTTTTATACCAAAACAAAATCGGTTGAAAGTCCTGAAGATCTGAAAGGACTGAAAGTAAGAACTCTTGAGAGTAATATGGCCATCAATATGATCAAAACCTTTGGCAGTTCACCCACTCCTGTTTCCTATGGAGAGCTATATACTGCCCTTCAGCAGGGTATTGTAGATGGCGCGGAAAACAATCCTCCCAGCTTATATACCTCCAGGCACTATGAGGTATGTAAATTTTATTCCATCAATGAACACACTGCAGTCCCTGATGTAGTCATTGTCAGTACAAAAGTCTGGAATACCCTGGATGATGAGGAAAAGCGATGGATTCAGGAGGCTGCTGATGAGTCCGCCGTTTTCCAATATAAACTTTGGGCTGCTTCTGTAGAAGAATCTCTTAGAGAAATGGAAAAGGCAGGAGTAACAATTACCTATCCCGACCCAACCCCATTCAGAGAAGCCGTCGAATCCCTTTATGAATCATTCAAAATTACCGAACCTGAAATGTATGAAATGGTGGAGAGGATAAGGAGGGTGGAGTGAGGGAAGGGAAGAAAGGATGAAGGAGAAAGGATGAGGGATGAAGGTAGTAAGGTAGAATTTAGAGGGTAGATTTTAGATTGGGGAAGAAGGTAGAGGGAGGAAGTAGGAAAGATGAAGGAGAAAGCGTCATTGCGAGGAGCACTTGAGAAACTCTGATATTTTGAAAAATCCTTCGTGCGACGTGGCAATCTCTTAAGGGATGAAGGAGAAAGGATGAAGGATGAAGGTGGTGCGTCATTGCGAGCCTGCCTGCCGATTTTGGTAGGGAGCACTTGGGAAACTTTGATATTTTGAATAGTCCTTCGTGCGAAGTGGCAATCTCTTAAGGGATGAAGGAGAAAGGATGAAGGATGAAGGCGGCACGTCATTGCGAGGAGCACTTGTGAAACTTTGGTGTTTTGAAAAATCCTTCTTTCGACGTGGCAATCTCTTAAGGGATGAAGGGGGAAGGTAAGGTAGAAGGTAGAAGGTAGATTGTAGATTTGGGCAGGATGAAGGTAGAAGTTAGATGGTGGAATTTGTTCATGTTATTCAGCTTTTATCTTAGGTTTGATTTAATTCACAAGTGCCGTAGGCATGACCGATTTTATAGCCCTGTAATTTATTGCAGGGTAAAAGAGGAAGTTAATGTCACCAAAAATACCGTAGGTATGGACGATATTTGAAATTAAAGAAAAAGGCGGATAGCATCATGTGCCGTTAAAATTGGTAACGTCTCTATAAAGAGGCACACATAGGCGGAGGTTACTCTAAAAGCTGACAACTTGCCAATCACAACAAAAATTCCCCCGTCCACAGAGGCGGAACAATTAAAACCATTTAAAAAAGTACAAACTAACCCAAAAAAATGGCCAACCTAAGTTTCAAAACCAAACTTGATAAAATAGTGGCAGGGGCCTTGATCATATTGATGGCTTTTATGGTCGTCAACGTCACTTGGCAGGTAATGTCCCGATATATTTTTCAAAATCCCAGTTCATTCACAGATGAATTGTCCAGGTATATGCTGATCTGGTTGGGAATGTTGGGGGCTGCTTATGTTGCCGGACAGGACCAACATTTGGCCATTGATATCCTGCCCAGAAAACTGAGCGGTATTCCAAAAATGCGACTGATGATAATTATCAATTCAGTGGTATTGTTTTTTGCATTATGCGTAATGGTTTTGGGAGGAAGTAATCTTGTGTATATCACCTATATTTTGCAGCAAAAATCCGCAACTCTTCAAGTCCCTTTAGCCTTTGTATATTCTATCATTCCCATTAGTGGATTGTTAGTGATTTATTATCAGATTTTTAGTATCCAAAACCATTTGCAAACCCAAAAAGCCTGATCAACATGGAATATATCAGTATTTTAATCTTGGTATTATCTTTTATTGTCCTGATGGGAATCGGTGTCCCTGTTGCTTGGAGTTTGGGTATTTCCAGCTTTCTGACATTGATGGTGTCCGTTGCTGTCATTCCTTCCGGTACCACCATAGCCCAAAGAATGGGTACAGGATTGGATAGTTTTGCTTTATTGGCCATTCCTTTTTTTGTCCTGGCAGGAGAAATCATGAACAAAGGTGGGATCGCCAATAGATTGATAGAACTGGCAAAAGCTTTCACAGGGAGACTTCCCGGTGGCCTGTTGTATGTCAATGTCATTGCAGCCATGTTGTTTGGGGCTATTGCAGGTTCGGCAGCTGCAGCCGTTTCAGCTATTGGAGGAATCCTGGGAAAAAGGATGGATGTTGAAGGATATCCCAAAGGACTGGGTGCAGCGGTCAACATCACTTCCTCGACTACCGGTTTAATAATTCCTCCATCGAATATACTGATCGTATATTCATTGGCTTCGGGTGGAGTTTCCATTGCGGCCCTGTTTATTGCAGGGTATTTGCCAGGGTTGTTTATTGGTCTGATATTGATGGTGACAGCAGCAATATTTATCAAAAAACACAATCTTCCCGCCGGAGAGCGAACAACTTTAAAAGAATTGACGAGCAAATTTTTCCGTGCTTTTCCATCTTTGATGCTTTTGTTCATTGTGATAGGAGGGATCGTTGGTGGGGTATTTACAGCCACAGAGGCTTCTGCCATTGCAGTGATTTATACTTTGGGTCTGTCATTTTACTATGGAGAACTGAAATGGAGAGAAATTCCTTCAATTCTTCTTAAATCTTCTGAAACTACTGCTATAGTAATGCTGCTGATTGCCACATCCATGAGTATGTCTTGGGTGATGTCCAGTGAAGACATACCCCAATCCATCAGTGCTTCATTGCTTTCCGTCTCTGACAATATTTTTGTCATTTTGATTTTGATCAATCTGATCTTATTGTTTGTGGGGATTTTTATGGACATGACTCCGGCTGTCTTGATTTTCACCCCGATTTTCCTTCCTATTGTG
>NZ_JBGTCA010000339.1:0-9949 GCF_041749095.1 Aquiflexum sp.
TGTACCCAAGGCCGGTGACATCGAAAAAATTACCTTCCGCAAAAATTTTCTGAACTGTCATCTGATTTTCTGTCAAGGTCCCGGTCTTATCAGAACAGATTACATTGGTACTTCCCAAGGTTTCCACAGCGACAAGTTTCCGGATGATCGCTTTTCTTTTGGCCATTTTGGAAACACCCAAAGCCAGCATAATGGTAACTGCTACCGGAAGACCTTCAGGGATGGCACCTACAGCAAGTGCAACCGCTACCATAAAAATCTCCCCGAAAGTTTCTCCCCGAACCATGCCTACTACAATCAAAATGGCAGAAAGCCCAATAATTACCCATAGAAGCATGTGACTGAAGCTCTTTATTTTGAGGGTCAGAGGTGTTTCTAGATCCTGTGCACTGGCAATGGATTGCTGGATTTTGCCTACTTCCGTGTTATCTCCTGTAGCGACTACAATACCCCTTCCCTGGCCATAGGTCACATTTGTTGAAGAAAATCCGATACAGAACCTATCGCCAAGAACATTTTCTGAAGGTACGGAATCAATATGTTTTTGGACAGGGACTGATTCACCTGTCAAAGCAGATTCATCCACCTGCATGTCACTGATTTGAAAAAGCCTGACATCAGCAGGAAATTTATCACCCGAACGTAATAAAACCACATCACCCGGAACAATGTCAACGGAATCAATTTCCTGTTTCTTCCCATCCCGAATTACTGTAGCTTTTGAAGTGAGACTTTCTTCAAGGGCATCAATTGCTTTTAGCGCTTTGGTCTCTTGAATATACCCAATGATGGCATTGATCAGAACAACACCAAAGATGACTGATGAATCAACATATTCTTCTAAAAAAAATGTAACTACGGTGGCAGCTAGAAGAATGTAAATCAATGGTTGATGAAATTGTAAAAGAAATCTTATTAAAGCACTTTGCCTCTTTTTTTTGGTCAATATATTTTCCCCGAATTTTTCAGTTTTTTCTTTGACCTCAACAGAACCTAGTCCTTCCTCAGGTGATACACCCAGTATTTTGAGTACTTCGGACGCTTCTATGCTATGCCAATCGTAATCTTGCTTCATTGGAATGGATTAATAAATAGAAATAGTTTCTGTTATTTTGGCATTACCTTAAATATCAAGAAAACTTTAAAAATATTGATATAAAAAATGACAAATACGAGTATTTTCTTCATCATAAAATTAAAACCTCCCTTTTCTGGTTGACCTCATATCCCAACAAGCAGTTAAGTATGACAAAAATCAGTCGATTTTCAGATAATTTTTTTACAAATAGTTTTTTACTTAGCAGCGCACTCCATTTTTTGATAAATGGCATGCTGATGTATGTTTAAATGCCTTATATTTCATTAGCATATATTTAAAAGTTCAATTCTGATCGCCCAAAACCATTGATGAAGAGAAGTGCTTGGATTATGGAATGTTTTTTCTCCACAGCAAAAAATACACTAAATGGCATTATCTGCTTTTTGGGGCTATTTTTATTCTTTTCCTGCCAACAACCTGACCCATTGCCTGCAGCCGACACGGATAACGGTGGTTTGTTTTTACCGGATGGATTCGAGGCCATTGTCGTGGTGGACAGTATTGGGAGGTCCAGACATTTGGCTGTGGATCAAAAGGGTGATATATACGTGAAGCTTAGAGTACCTGATAAAAACGGAAATGGATTGGTTGCCATAAAGGACAAAAATAAGAATGGGAAAGCGGACATAGTGGAATATTTTGGGGGGTATCCGGATACGGGAAACTATGGGACAGCCATGCGCATCTATGGCGATTATGTTTATTTCAGTACTGCGGGCGAAGTTTATCGGTATAAAATGGACAAAGACCAACTTTTGCCGATAGGAGTACCCGAACTGATTTTATTAGACGATTATAAAAATGCAAAATATGGGTATGAACATATTGCCAAACCAATTGCATTTGATGATGAAGGCCATCTTTATGTGCCCTTCGGCTCTCCGGGAGATGTATGCCAGGAAATCAACAGGAAACCCGGCTCTCCGGGAATGGACCCATGTCCCCAATTGGAATGGCATGGTGGTATCTGGCAGTTTGATGCAAACAAGCCCAATCAGACCCAAAAAGATGGAAATAGATATGCCACCGGAATCAGGTCAGTGGTGGCTATGGATTGGAATCAGGAAGCGAATGAACTGTATGTAGTCCAACATGGCCGAGATGACCTGAACAAATCCTGGCCGGAACTTTTTGACATTTGGGAAAGTGCCGTCTTACCTTCAGAGGAATTTTTCAGAGTGGAGGAAGGAATAGATGGCGGTTGGCCCTACTATTATTTTGACCATTTAGAAGGCAAAAAGAAACTGAACCCTGAGTATGGAGGGGACGGGAAAATACAGGGGGATGCCCATTTGATTGAACAGCCTTTGATGGGTTTTCCAGGTCATTTTGCACCGAATGACCTCCATTTTTATAAGGGCAATCAATTTCCGGAAAGATATAAGAATGGGGCTTTTGTAGCCTTTCATGGATCTACTATCAGAGGACCTTTCCCGCAGGGTGGGTATTTTGTTGCATTTGTGCCTTTCGAAAAGGGCAGGCCTTCAGGGGATTGGGAAGTTTTTGCTGATGGATTTGCAGGGTTGGATACCATTGTGAGTACCGGTGATGCCCAAGCCCGTCCAATGGGTATTGCCATGGGACCCGATGGCTCTCTATATATTTCAGAAAGTGTCAAAGGGAAAATTTGGCGAATCATGTACAAAGGCAATAAATCCGCATTTGGAGAAGCCGCTTTGACCAAGCTTGAGCAAAGAAAAAATGAAAGAACAAACATTAAAAATCCTGAGAAAGAATTGGACAACCTGGAAACAGGAATGATTGAAAGCGGAGCGCAGGTCTATAATCTCTATTGCGGTACCTGTCACCAAAGAGATGGAAGAGGTGATGGCAACAGGTTTCCTCCCATTCACAATTCCCAGGTTATAAATGGACGAAACAGACCATTGATTGAATTGATAGTTAAAGGTCTTGAAGGACCCATTATTGTTGAGGGTGTGGCCTACAACGGTGTAATGCCATCCCATTCCTTTCTCAGCAATACTGAAATTGCCTCAGTGTTGACTTATATCCGGAAAAACTTCGGGAATAATTCACCAAGTATTTCTGCCATTGAAGTCGGGAAGGTGAGAACACAGATAGAAAATCAAGAAGACAATGGGCAGAAAAAAAATTGATTTGATTTATGTGTTCTGCTTTTGGTTGATCACTGTCACTACAGTTGCCCAAGGTTTAAATAATTCGAAAACGATGAATAACAAAACAGAAAAATCAGTGTACCAGGTCAATCGACTGGATCAGGAAATTATGATTGATGGGGTTTGGGAAAAGCCGGCTTGGGAAAATGTTCCTGCTTTGGAAATTACCCATATTATGGGAAATAAACCCCATTTTCTACCAACTACTTTTACCAAGCTCTTGTATGATGACGAAAATATCTATGGTATTTTTTTGGTGAAAGACAGGTTTGTGCATTGTTTGGTACAGGAGACCAATGGCCATGTTTCAGGGGATCCTTGTGTGGAATTCTTTTTTTCTCCTGATGGGTCAAATCCACTTTATTATTTCAATCTGGAAATCAACTGTGGTGGAGTTCCCTTGATGCAGTATGTCACATTGCCAAGAAAGGAGTATCAATTTCTTGATGAACATGATATTTTAAAAGTCGAAATAGCCCATTCACTTCCGGAAAAGGTTTTTCCCGAAATAGAAAATGACACCATTTGGACCATTGAATTCAAATTGCCATTGAAAATTCTCAAGCAATATGCAGAAATCAGTCAGCCCCGACCGGGTGTGAAATGGAATGCCAATTTTTATAAAACAGCAAGTACTACCAGTAATCCACATTATTTGACCTGGTCTCTGGTTGATAATCCCAAACCGGATTTTCACTTACCTCAATATTTTGGAATACTGGAATTCAGGTAGGTGAAGAATAAAATATTGAACTAATGTTGATTATTGTATCAATGGGAATATGGCATTGGTAATGGTTTGCAGAATGTTTTTAAAAAAATTAGATTTAACAAATATACTAATGTGATATTCTGCTTAATTGCCAGCAGACGCCTTTTCCCTTGGCAGGGAAGACGGAAGACGGAAGACCGAAGAATTTAAAATACAAATCCTTGAATTGATATCAATCGAATCATAGGATTTATTACGGATATCGATCCTAAATAATCACTAAATCTTATCCTTATAAGGGAGATTGAAAATCTAGAAAAAACAAGATATGATAAACAGAAGAACTTTACTGAAAAGACTTTCTGCTCTTCCCTTGGTGGGAACAATAATGGGGAGTGGAATCCCTGTCCAATCGGTTTTTGCAGATACGCCATCAATGCCAAAGCGGGATTTGATCAAGGAATTGGGTCTGAGGACTTTTATTAATGCCGCAGGTACCTATACTGCCATGACAGCTTCACTGATGCCTGAAGAGGTGATGGAGACGATAGAGGCATCTTCCAAACAATTTATCATGTTGGACGAGGTGCAGGATAAGGTTGGGGAAAAAATAGCAGCTATATGCCATGCAGAAGCGGCAACAGTCACTTCAGGTTGCTGGTCAGCCATGGTGTTGGGATTGGCAGGAGTACTGACAGGAACAGACAAGGATAAAATCGCCCAGCTTCCAAATCTGAAAGGAATGAAATCTGAGGTCATTGTCCAAAAAAGCCATAATGTGGCTTATGTGCATTCGCTGACCAATACAGGAGTTACTTTAATTCCCGTGGAGACAGTGGAGGAACTTGAAAATGCGATCAATGAGAAAACGGCCATGCTTTGGTTTCTGAACTATCAGGCACCGGTAGGTAAAATCCAACATGAAGAATGGGTGGCTTTGGGTAAAAAGCACAATATCCCGACCATGATAGATATAGCGGCGGATGTTCCTCCTGTAGAAAACCTTTGGAAATTCAATGATATGGGATTTGATATGGTGTGTATTTCGGGAGGAAAGGCGATGAAAGGTCCCCAAAGCGCGGGGATCCTAATGGGAAGAAAGGAAATTATCGAGGCTGCAAGATTGAGTGCGCCACCTAGGGGCCATACAATAGGTAGGGGAATGAAGGTCAATAAGGAGGAAATTCTTGGGATGCTAGTGGCGCTGGAGCTTTATGTGCAAAAAGACCATGAAAAAGAATGGAAGTCATGGGAGCAAAAAGTTTCTTTTATTGAAGAGATGGTGAAAAAAGTGGATGGGGTGACTACCTCGGTTTCAGTTCCTCCTGTCGCCAATCATACACCTTTTTTGAAAATAGCTTGGTATCCGAATGTCATAAATCTCAATCGGACCCAAATGCAGGAAAAATTGAGGAATGGAAATCCATCCATTGAAGTCGTTGGATCGGGAGACCATGAAGTTAGTTGTACGGTCTTTATGCTAAGACCCAATGAAGAAAAAATAGTGACCAAAAGAATACAGGAAGAGTTGATTGCCGGTAGAGTTTAAAACCCAAAAAATGAAGAAAATGAAAAAGTCAGGATACTTATTGCTCTATTTTTTTTGTTTTGCTCCTATTAGTCTGATAGCCCAAAATTACCAAGTGGTAATAAAAGGAGGACACGTTATTGACCCAAAAAACAATCTTGATGAATTGATGGACGTGGCCATTCAGGATGGCGTGATTGCAAAAGTTGCAAAAAACATAGATGTAACAGGTGCCCGGCAAGTCGTGGATGCCAAAGGCTTGTTGGTAGTACCAGGCTTAATTGATATCCATGGACATAATTTTTATGGAACCAGGCCCAATAGTTATCTCAGTGATGGTTTGGTGGCTGTTGATCCTGATAGCTTTACCTTTAGGGTCGGAGTGACCACTATTGTCGATTGTGGAGGACCGGGCTGGAAAAATTTCCACGTCTTTAAGGAAAACATCATTGACCATTCCAAAACAAGGGTTTTGGCATTTATGAACATAGTAGGGGAGGGCATGCGTGGTGGAGCTTATGAACAGGATACTTCTGACATGAATGCTAAAATGACTGCACAGGCTGCGTTGAATTACAAGGAATATGTGGTAGGATTTAAAGTAGCGCATTATGCCAAAAGAGATTGGATACCGGTGGATAGGGCAGTTGAGGCAGGAAATATTACCGGAATGCCTGTCATCATTGATTTTGGGGGTTCTATGGCCTTTGCTCCTTTAAGGTTGAGGGAGTTGTTTTTCGACCATTTGAGACCAGGGGATATTTATACCCATGTTTTCGCTGAATTGGGCGGTGCAAGGGAACCTGTAGTAGATTATGAAACCCGTCAGTTCAAACCCTTTGTCCGGGAAGCGCAGGAGAGAGGGATCATATTCGATGTAGGATATGGAGGGGCAAGTTTTGATTTCAGGCAGGCCATTCCTGCTTTTGAGGCAGGATTTTATCCCAACACCATCAGTACAGACCTTCATAAAGGCAGCATGAATGCAGCCATGAAGGACATGCTCAATGTGATGAATACATTCATGGCTATTGGTATGGAAATCCCTCATATCATCAAAGCAAGTACATGGGCACCTGCCCAAGTGATCCATAGAGAAGAATTGGGGCACTTGTCGGAAGGTGCGATTGCCGATATTGCCCTGATCAATGTCAGAAAGGGTCAATTCGGTATTTGGGATAAAAACGGATACAAACTGGAATCCGATAAACGCTTCGAATGTGAAATGACCATCAAAGACGGTGCAATTGTTTATAGTTTGAATGGCCGGAGTGAACCGGTGGTGCTGCGGTGAGGTGTGATAACTAGATGTAGGCGATACAATCCATTTCGACCAGGGAATCACCGGGAACTCCGCCATAAGTGGCAACTGTGGTACGTACGGGAGGTTTTTTTCCAAATCTTCCTCTATAGACCTCATTCATTCCTTTGTAGTCATTCAGGTCATGGAGATAGACATTGACTTTTAGGACTTTCTCCATGGAAGAACCTGCTTTGACCAGTTCCTTTTCCAATTCTTTAAGGACGTGGTCAGTATGGGCTTTGATATCTCCGTCAAAATGTGCCCCTTTTCCTGCCACAAAAATCATATTTCCCAGTTTGGTTGAACCCGAAAATAAGGGGCCATCCTGGTCCTGGACAACATTGAATACTTCTTTTTCTGGGGTAGAATCTGCTTCAGCTTTTGCAATGGTGCCAATTCCTGCAAATCCGGCTATTGTTGCGAGGAGTTTCTTTATGGTATTTCGTCTTTCCATTTTCTTTAGGGTTAAGTTGGACTTGGTTGAATTTTAAAACTGAGGAATATATGGATTTGGTGACATTATAACAATCCTTATCTGATGGGTGAAAGCTTTTAAGGAAAAAGGATTCAGCTTTTATCCAATCGGTAAAAAACAGTAGGCTTGCCATTCACCACTTCTTCTTTGATCTTTTTCATTCCCAGTCTCCGGCATACCTTTTCAGAAGGTTGATGCCCGGCGTCAAAGGAGGCTGTCAAATTGTGAAAGCCCAAAAGGCCAAAACTGTAGTCCACAACTGCATTTGAAGCCTCGGTGGCATATCCCTTTCCGGTAAAGGCCTGCAAAAGCCCGTATAAAAGCTGGGGTTGTTGTTCTTCAAAAAACAACCATAATCCTGCAAAACCTATAAATTCCTTACTCTCCTTCAAAATCACTTTCCAAAGTCCCCAACCGGATTTTTCAAAATGTGCGTGATTGGTGCCAAGGATTTCTTGTGCCAGTTCCCTCGGGATTATTTCATCATCCCAGAGATACTTCCTCACAAAAGGATCTGTAAAGGTTTGATGAAGAAAGTCCAGATCATTCCTGTCAAAAGGTATCAGCTTAAGTCTTTTGGTCAGAAGTTCCATCTTATTTCCTACCACTTCGGGTTGGTTGCATGAGCATTCTCCTTAGTTTCATTGATTACCTTTAAAAGAGAATGCCGTCCATTACTATCTCCCAAAAGCTGCCATATCATCACGCCGGCTGCGTCCTTTTTCATTGCAAATTCTGTCTTTTGCATGATCAGTTCCTTACCGTTATAGTAAAGTGTTCCACCCACCGGGAAATGTATTTCATTCTTGTTTTCAGATCCGGGGAATTTCGAAACTATATTTCCGAAATTCATGCTTCCCGGAGCACCTTCCCCAAAACCGTAGCCGTAAAATGGCAAGCCTATCAACAGCTTTTCAGCAGGAATTCCTCTTTTTTGATGAAAATAAGCAAAATCATCTTCAACCATTTTTAAGGGGGAATGTTGACCGGGTTTGTTCAGGTTCCAGGGTCCGGTTTGGTCATAGGACATGATATTGATGAAATCGTAACTGGACAAAGTTTCATCACTGATTTTATCGGCATTCCAACTGGCAAGTGCAGCGGTCATTTTTAAGTTAATTGACTGTATGGCAGTAGAAAGTTCCGAAACAAAATCTTTGTAGTTTTCATTGATGAGATCATTTTCCAGATCCACATCCACACCGTCAAATTCATATTTCTGGGCAAATGCACAGATAGCATCGATAAATTTCCCCCGATGCTTTGGTTCTAAAAGCTTCTCCAAGTGGGCAGGTGGACTTCCACCACCAATGGAAAAATAGATGTTTACATGATGTTGACTGGCTTTTTTGACTACAAACTTTAAACCCTCATTCTCGGCAAAATTTCCCCATTCATCTGGATTGATAAAGGCAAGATTCAAATCTGTGATTTTTGAAAAGTCAATTTTTTCTGCACCGGCAATCCAATCCTTCGAACTCGGCAAATACCCCAACACGCGAAATTCCTTCATATTGGAAGAATTAATACTGCTTTCAAAAAATGAGTTATTGGTAATTGGAATAATCCCAAGAAATAAAATGAATAAGAAATGTTTCATAGAATAAGATTAAAGTAAAGTCTTTACTTTCTCATAAAATCAAAGCCCCCTTTTCTCAGGTTAATCCCATATTCCAAATATGCTTTCAGGCATGCCAAGAAATTGGCCCAACCTTCAGTATTTCCTTTTAGCCAATTTAGCCCAGCTTCGTCATTGTCCATTTCGCCTTCAGCGATCTTGACCAAGGTGGAACCATCTTTTTGAGTAACAAGGTTGATTTCAACTGTCATTGCCTTTTCACCAAGATCCCAAGAGAAAACAATCAATTCATTGGGTTTCATTTTGCCGACCCTGACAGGCGATGATCCTTCAAATTCAGGAAATTCCCACCAAACAGTTTTTCCCTCTTCCATTGGGCCGGTACTTTTGGAAATAAAATACATGCTCATTTTTGATGGATCAATAATGGCATCATAAACTTCCTGAACAGGCTTTTGTATCTGTAAAGCGGCATTGATCTGTAGTTTTTTCATATTTGATGAAATTTGGGTATTCTAGAGGTTTATTTAGTTAAAGCGGTTTTTTTGCCATCCATTTATCACGGGTCAATTGGTAAACTGAGCAATCACTCTCACCAAATCTCCTGTATTCAACAAATTCAAATCCAAGTCTCTCATAAAACCGAATTGCCTTTGTATTAATGGTCAAAGGATCAATCAGGATGGCTTTCACTTTTTCGTCGGAGAAACAAATGTCAATGGACTTATTCATCATGATGGTTCCATAACCTTTGCCGATATCCTTTGCTTCGCCCATCCAAATATCAATTGCACGAAGGTTTTCTTCAACTTCTCCCCAATAATGGCTTTCTTCTAATGCAGGATCAATGATCTGTACAAACCCAATAGGCCGACCGTTCAATTCAGCCATAAGCTGTAAGCGCCATTCAGGGTTTTTGGTAAGCTCTGATTCCCAATCCCATTCCTCATCGGGATCTGCAAAGATATTGTGCTCCTGTTTGTCCCAAAAAATCAGAATGTCAAGGTCAGAGGGTCTTGCTTCTCTTAATTCAATATGGATGCTATCTGAACCGGTCATTTTCTTTTTTTTGTGGCTTTTAATTTATTTTCAGCTACCCTGAATTGTACAATTTC
>NZ_JBGTCA010000340.1:0-2063 GCF_041749095.1 Aquiflexum sp.
ATCATCCCAGGAATAGTAGAAATGAGCTTACAGATGCGGGACCTTTCCTCAGAAAAGATCATGAAAATGTTCAACGATATCGAAAAACATGCGGAACAGATCGCCAAAGAAACCAATACTAAAATTGGATTTGAGAACCTCAATTTAGGCACCACACCGACCATGGCCAGCAAAGAAATACAGGAGAAAATGATCCAAGCTGCTGAATCCTTGGGGATATCCTATATCAAAATGCAGAGCGGAGCTGGGCACGATGTACAGGAAATGGCTTTATTGGGACCGATCGGCCTTGTGTTTATCCCGAGCAAGGATGGAATCAGCCACAATCCCAAAGAATATTCCTCCCCTTCCCAAATGGCCAAAGGCGCAGATGTAATGTTGCATACGGTGTTGTTGTTGGATAAGGATTGAAATTTGGGTTTGTGCTAAGTATCAAATTAACCATCAAATCCAATTTGATATTAGTTGATACCTGCTTGCCGCAGGCAAGTTGGATATTGATCGATACTTGGGCACCATGGCAAATGGAAAGGACTGTTTCAAATTCTCCGATGACAATAATAAATTTGGAAAAAGAAAAGTTTCAGTTGTATAAACCAGAATTACCGATAGGTAGTCAACTTGATAACCAATAAAATTTTCTATCTTGATAGACTGGTTTTTTTAATTAAAATGAGTAAAATTTTAAATCTGAACATGAAAAAAGTAATAATTATTGGCGGTGGTGTTGCAGGTATGAGTGCAGCCCATGAATTGGTAGAACGGGGTTTTGAGGTGGAGGTATATGAAAAGAAAAAAGTCTATGTGGGTGGAAAAGCAAGATCTGTAAACGTGAAGGGTACCAACTTGCTCCATAAAGATAAATACCTGCCCGGTGAACATGGTTTCCGGTTTTTTCCAGGGTTTTATAAGCATGTAACAGACACCATGAAAAGGATACCTTACTCCGATCAAAATGGCCAGAGTAATAAAAATGGTGTTTTTGATAATCTGACCCATACTACCCGGATTGAACTTACCAGATATGACTTGCCACCAATAACCATTTTGGCCAATTTCCCAAAATCACTTTCGGACTTGAAGTTATTGGTTCGTGATATGTTTGGAGGAATACATACCGGGCTTACTAAGGAAGAGGAGCATTTTTTTGTCCATAAAGTCTGGCAAATGATGACTTCAAGTAAGGAAAGAAAGGATCAGGAATATGAGAAGATATCCTGGTGGAAGTTTTTGGAAGCAGATAGGTTCTCCGATGTATATAGACATTTGTTGGTGCAGGGACTGACCCGGACACTTGTAGCTGCGAGGGCCGAGATCGCAAGTATGAAGACAGGTTCTAGCATCACACTACAATTAATGTATAACATGCTCAATCCGGGAGTCAATGTGGACAGGGTTCTGAATGGGCCTACCAATGAAAAGTGGCTGAACCCCTGGTACGATTATCTTACAAAATCCGGCGTCAAGTACTTCAAAGGCCATGAGGGAATAAGTTTTGCGCTCAAAAAAGACAATACAATCGACCATGTCATAGTCCGAGATTCGAATGGAGTAGAAATTGAAGTAACAGGAGATTATTATATTCTGAGTACCCCTATAGAAAAAGCGGCAAAATTGATAGACAAAAAAATGGTTGCCCTTGATGACCAATTTCAATTCCTGGACCAATTGGCAAATGATACAGCTTGGATGAACGGAATCCAGTATTATCTCAATGAGGATGTCGCTTTGGCCCATGGACATGTGTGTCACAGCTATACAGAATGGGCATTGACATCCATTTCCCAAGTCCAGTTTTGGGAAGGATATGACCTAAGTGAAAGATATAATGGGAAGGTTAAGGGAATTCTGTCTGTAGATATTTCTGATTGGCTTTACACCCGGTATAAATCGATTGAAGATCCGGAAAGCCAACCCATTTTAGCTGAAAACTGCACGCCTGATGAAGTTCAAAAATTGGTTTGGGAACAATTAAAAAGAAGTGTGAACGTAGACGGAAAGGAAATTTTGCGGGATGATATGATCGAATTTTGGTATTTGGATCGGGATATCAAATGGATTGA
>NZ_JBGTCA010000341.1:0-2657 GCF_041749095.1 Aquiflexum sp.
TCTGTCATTGGTAGTTTTTAAAATTTGGCATTTACAGAAAGGAAATGACGTATTAAATTTGCGGGAACTCTGTGCAGTATGGCCGATCTGAGTATAGTGCACTTGCCTGTATGGTAGTATGGTTCCGTGAGTGATAGACAGAAGTATGGTACAGCATTTAGCTTGTCCGCATGGTAGCCTTTTAGACTGTTATCCCACGGGCTCAGAGTTTTATTCTTACCATTTAATTCTTGAACTGTATGGAAAAGATTCATCAACATTCAGCCGGAATCGATATTGGCGCACGCAATATTTATATCGGTATCGAGGGGGAGCAGGTAGCTGTATTTGGCACCTTCACCCAGGATTTCAAAGATGCGGTGTCATATTTACTCTCCCACGGCATCAGGACTGTGGCCATGGAAGCCACCGGGAGTTATTGGATAATTCTTTTTGATGTACTGCAAGCTGCCGGACTGGATGTATGGCTGGTTGATGGCAGGCAGACAAGGCAGGTACCTGGAAGGAAGACCGATGTCAAAGATTGCCAATGGATAAACCAGCTGCACAGTTACGGTTTGCTAAACCGCTGTTTTGTGGCGGAAGGTCTGGTTAAAGAACTCAGAAGCTATCAGCGCTTACGGGAAGATCATATCAGAAGTGCTGCCATGCATATCAACCACATGCAAAAAGCCCTGGTCGAGATGAATCTTCGCCTTCCGCAAGTGTTGAGTCAGGTACAGGGCAAGAGTGGCCTGTCTATCATTGAAGCCATTTTGGCCGGAGAGCGCAACCCGCATGCTTTGTTGGCCCTGTGCCATGGAAGCCTCAAGAACAAAGCTGAAGATATCCTCAAGGCATTGGAAGGATACTACACCGAAACAGGTTTGTTCAGTTTGTTGCAGGCTTATGAGGCGTACAAGTTTTATCAGGGGCAAATCCTGGCATGTGATAAAAAGATTGAGGAGGTTTTGAGCCAGAACCAGAATCTCCCGCAAAATAAACCCAAAAGAAAAGAAAAGCCTGTAAGACACCATAAACCATCTGTGGATGGAATGGAAGACCATCTCAGATTATTGTTCGATGGGAAAGATGCCACCCAATTGTCAGGGATTACCTCTTACACATGGTTTCAATTGTACACAGAAACAGGCAATGATCTCAGTAAGTGGGAAACCGAGAAACACTTTACCAGTTGGCTGGGCTTATCTCCGGGACAAAACCATTCGGGTAAGTCAAGAAGAAATAAATCCAAGGGAAAACCGAAAGCAGGCCAAATATTCCGCACAATAGGCCAATCGCTGCTACAAAGTAAGCGGATAGCCTTGGGAGAGTTTGGGCGAAGGATAAGGGCAAGAAAAGGGTCAAGAATTGCGATCAAGGCGGTAGCGAGAAAATTGGCCGAACAGTACTGGCGACTCATGGTGAAAGGCCAAGATTTCGTGGAAAAAGGTGTAGAGGACTACAAAAACCGTTTGTTGGCGCAAAAAAAGAAGTATTTCCAAAAGCTCGCCATAGAACTAGATGAGAAAACCGCTTTGATGGAAATGTCACATAATCAATATGTTATATAATTTCCCAAAAATACGTCAATGGTAGGCACGAAGGATCTCCCGAGGTTCTATTTATGGTTTATATCTATCATTTACTGATCCTTAGGAGACCCTTCTCCCTATTTTCCAAAATGTATTATAATTTAAAAGTCACCTCAATCCTGTTTCCGTCCGGATCCAAAGTTTCGAATTCATAATACCCGTCGCCGGTTGTTCTGGGACCTCTGAGAATTTCATATCCTGCTTCCTTAAGCTCCATGGCTTTTGCATCCACCTCTTCCTTGGATCCGGCGCCAAATGCCAGATGGATTAATCCAAGGTGCTGTTTGGTCTTTCTGTCATTAAGGTTGGAGGGAATTCCATCCATCTGCATGATTTCCAATCTGGCACCTCCCGAAAAGCTGATAAAGTAGCTTTTGAATCCGGTCTTTTGGTTGAGATAAAGAGAATTGGTCTTCCCACCGAAATGCATGCAATAAAAAGCTTTCAGACTTTCCAGGTTTTCTGTCCAGAGTGCTACGTGTTCAAGGTTCATGGTTGTTCAGTTAGTATAAAGATCAAATTGTACCGGTTTTATGGAAAAACCAAAACAACCTAAGCTGACATCAATTTTGTGTTTCGCTCCATTGGCCTGATATTGAGCATTTTCTGGAGATGGGCCCTGGCCCTATTTAATTGGGATTTTGAGGTATTCTCACTGATATGCAGCTTCTGGGCAATTTCATGATGGGAAAATCCCTCTATGGCATACAGGTTGAAAACAGTTCTGTATCCGTTTGGAAGACTATTTATCAATTTCATCAGGTCCTCCACGGCCAAATCATCCGAAGGCTGATACTGAATGGGAGCCGGCAGAAGGCCATCCAAACCTATTTCCTTGTAAAGGTTTTTCTCTTTTTCGAGATACATCAGACATTCATTGACCATAATTCTCCTGATCCAGCCGCCAAAACTCCCCGTTCCTCTGAACTGATGGATGCGGTCAAAAACTTTCATAAAACCTACAATGAGAATATCCTCGGCAGTTGCGGTTTCTTGGACATATCTTAGACAAAGTGCATACATTTTAGGGGAATATCTTTCATAGACCTCCTTTTGCATGGCCGGGTTTTTTTCCTGGCACCC
>NZ_JBGTCA010000342.1:0-4868 GCF_041749095.1 Aquiflexum sp.
TTCTATATCCATGGCGGCATTGGCATAATGCGCCAATTTCTCATGGTCGTGTCTCCTCAGCTTTTCTTCGGGAATTCCCAAAGCCCTGTGCCATTTCATCCTGGTTTCTGCCCATTCTTTATACCATTCCAATTCACTGCCGGGCCTGACAAAAAACTGCATCTCCATCTGTTCGAATTCCCGCATCCTGAAAATAAACTGACGGGCAACAATTTCATTTCGGAAAGCCTTTCCTATCTGCGCAATGCCAAAAGGAACTTTCATCCGGGCGGTTTTCTGGACATTCAGGAAGTTGACAAAAATCCCCTGTGCTGTTTCAGGTCTGAGATAGATAGTAGAGGAATCTTCCGCTACCGAACCTACCTGTGTTGAAAACATAAGATTAAACTGACGGACTTCTGTCCAATTGGAGGTGCCGCTGATCGGGCAAGTAATTTTTTCATTGATGATCAGTTCACGGACACCGGCAAGGTCTTCTGCTTCCAGCAATCTTGCCATGGCATTCAGAAGATTTTGGGCAGTTTCTTTGTCACCTGAGTTTTCATAGAAAGCCGCTTTTTCCTCTACCAGTACATCCGCACGGTACCGCTTCTTGCTGTCCTTATTGTCAATCATCGGGTCATTGAAGCTGTCCACGTGACCGGAGGCTTTCCAGGTAGTTGGATGCATGAATATGGATGCATCAATTCCTACTATATTGTCATTGAGACGGGTCATGGTCTCCCACCAAAGTCTCTTGAGGTTATTTTTCAGTTCCACCCCATAGGCCCCATAATCATACACAGCCTGAAGGCCATCATAGATTTCGGATGAGGGGTAAACAAAGCCATACTCTTTGGCATGGGCGATTATATCTTTTAATTGCGCATTCTCAGCGGTAACGTCATTTTTTGCCATGGGCGCAAAATTAAAGAAATAGATCGAAAGTAAAAATCCACCAACCCCTCCCAAAATTCATTTTGGGAGGGGTTGGTGGATTTTTTATCTGAAGGTATATTTGAGCCCTATCCCCGCCCTAAAATAATTTGAGCTTCTTTCGGTCCTGAATATGGGACTTGCCTCCAACAAAAAGCCAAAATTCTTACTGTTGAATGGTTTCAATAAAAGACCAAGTGGGACACCCAAGTAAAAACCGTCATTATTACCCTCAGTCCCCAAATGAAATCCACTGTAAAAGTTGACTTCTTCTTTTTGGATGAAATTGTATCCAAAAGTACCTTCTATTCCAACATCACTGCCTGTAGAAACCCGTGCTTCTCCAAACATCTTATTGTCCGGGTCTGTCCCGATAGCTGCGAAAGTACTTGAGCTCAACAAATAAACCCCTGCTGATATCTGGGCGTTGGCCTGAGAAACGGCCGCAAAAAAAAACAACATCAAAATCGCGAATGATTTGTTCATAAGAAATTATAGTTGGTTAGCGTCAGGCAAAAACAAAGATCAGACCAAAATTATATAGATCGCCAATGTGAGTGTCTCCACTCACATTCTTTAAGGGCTGCATTTTACTTGTTTTCATGGAAAAAATGGCGCTACAAACGCCAGACTCAGCGTCAAGGCTTAGGACAACGGGAAGACCAGACCAAAATTTCAAGATGCCAATACCTCAACAAAACGTTTGTTACATCAACCTTCATCTTTCCTCTATCCTCCTTTATTCAAAATCCTTAAATCTTAAATCTTAAATCTTAAATCTTAATTCTACCTTCCTCCTTCCAACTCAATCCTTCTCCCCTCTTCATTGCTCTTAAATGCAGCTTCAATGATCTGAAGGACCAGAATAGCTTCCTCCATTCTGACTTTCAGGGATGATTTTCCATTTATGGTGTCGGCAATGTTTTGGTAAAAATTCCTGTAATCTCCCCTTTCGGTTTGGTAAGAACCGGAAGAATTTTCAAGGTACATTTGTCCCCAGGCTTCTGAAGCTTCCAGCCCCCAGTTGACTCCCTCAGGTATTTCTCCGGCCTTGAATGCTTTTTCCTGTACATCCAGCCCGAATTTGATATAACTGCCTTTTTCTCCCAAAACCAAAAATTTTGGAAGTGGGGCATTGACAAGCACACTTGCAGTCAACCGTGCTTTGATACCCTCATACATCAGCGTGATGTCAAAGAAATCATCCGCTACGGCACCGCTTCTTTGCTTGAGGATTTCGGCATAGACCCACTTCGGTTTGCCGAATAGCATCACTGCCTGATCAATAAGATGTGTGCCCAAATCGTATGTAATTCCATTTCCGGGTACTTCCATCTCCCTCCAATTATCGGTGATATGAGATCTGAATCTGTCAAAATGCGATTCAAAATGAACAATCCTTCCCAAGACACCTTCAGCCAGAATTTTCTGAATGGTCCGGATATCCCCATCCCATCTCCGGTTTTGAAAGACGGATAGTACCAAACCTTTTTCATCCGCAATTTTTTTCAGCTCGATGGCTTCCTTGGAATGAACCGTGACAGGCTTGTCCACCACCACATGCTTTCCTGCTTCCAATGCTTTTTTTGCCTGTGGAAAATGATACTCATTTGGGGTGACGATGACTATCAGTTCAGCAATATCAGATTCTAAGAGATCATCGAAACTCCTGAATATTTCAAGATGGGGGTATTTTTCCTTTGATTTTTCATTGTTGCGTTCTACCACAGCGACAAGTTCCAGGTCCTCACAGACTGAAATCAATGGGGCGTGCATTTTTTCACCCACGGAACCAAATCCTACAAGGGCTGTTCTGATTTTTTTCATAAGTTCATATCATGCGCTTTTTTGATAAGTTCCGCAATAGAACTGACCCCAAGTTTATGATGTATTTTTTTTCTATGGGCCTCTACCGTATGAATGCTCAAATGAAGATTTAAGGAAACATCTCTGTTGGTCTTACCATTTTTTATCATCCGAAGGATCTGCAACTCTCTTTTGGATAGTTTGAATTTCTCCTTATATAGGTCAGCATAGAGGTCATCTTGATTTTGTTGAAGTACCTTTTGAAAACTCATGATGTGGGAACCTTCAAATACCTCTCTTATGGTATAAATAAGTTCATCGGGATCGGCATTTTTAAGAACATAAGCATTTGCGCCAAGTTTTCGGCATTTTTGAAAAATAGCCTCATCATCATACATGGACAGCACAATGATCTTGGGTCGGGGCCGGGTGCCCCTGACTGCTTCTATAACCCCGGCACCATCCATGACAGGCATATTCATATCAGTAAGGATCACATCTACTTTTCTTGATTTCAAAAAATCCAATAATTCCTGCCCGTTTGAAAAGACGCCAAGGATCCGGAAATCCTCCTCTTCCTCTAAAAGACCGGCAATCCCTTTGGCAAACATTTTATGGTCATCAGCTAAAGCAATATTGATCATTTTCTTTATTTTTTATTCAATTGGCTGAATGCGGTAAAACTATTTTTAATTCTGTTCCTTTTCCGATATTGGAATAGATGAGAATTTCTCCTCCTATAGTGTTCATTCTGTTTTTCAAATTATACATTCCGGAGCCTTCGGAATTTTTGTTGACATCAAATCCTTTTCCATCATCTTTTATGGTTATTTCTGATTTTGAGGTATCGGTATCTACAGTGATCTCAATCAGAGAAGGATGGGCGTGCTTGATGGAATTGTTCAGACATTCCTGAATGATCCTTATCAGGACAAGTTTTTTTTCCTTGTTTAATGGAAGGGCTCCTCCGTCATTTTGAAAGGCAACTTTGCAGAACCCGGTACTTTCAAGCTTGGCAAGTTCCTTTTTGATAAATTCCTCCAATGTGATGGAATCCACCCAATCCAAATTCAAGGACTTAGATAAGGCCCTTACCTCCCTGATAATTTCATTGATCAAAACTTTGCCTTCATGGACTTTTTCTATTTTGCTACTGGAAAGGTTCAGTTTTGCCAGTGAAAGCAATTGTCCAACATTATCATGAAGTTCACGTCCCACATAGCTCAGTATATCTTCCCTGATTTCTTTCTCCACATTCAGGATGGTATTTTCATAAGCAGCTTTCATGGATTCCACTTTTTGCTTGTTTTGGATTTGCCGCTGTCGATGGTAGATGACCATGATAATAATGAATGACACCATGAACAGCATAAGGAAAAAACCCAAGAGAATAATTACAAACAGGTCAGATCCGTTGTTCTCCATTTATTCGCCGATATTTTTTTGTTGATTTTTCCTTGGGATAGCTTAGGGGTACAGACCAAGATTGGACTAAGATACATGAATGATCCAATAATTCCAGCCCAATCCATCAATTTAGCATTCAGACATTCAATTTTTCTACATTTTAAAGGGCGGTAGTGCTTCGTCATTCTGAATGGAGCTCCTAAAAGGCATAAAAAAATCAAATTCCTTCGACTTCTTTTCTAAAAATATATGGCGCATAAAATGCCAAGCCCATCACTAGATACATGATACATCCCATAATCTTGATCAGAAAATTTAATTGTTGGTATAATGCAATGTCCATTTGGTCATAAAAGAAATTAAAAGAGATAAAATATAGAAATGAACATAAATAGAAAAACATCAAAAATGAGACGATCCAAAACTCGGGAACGGAAATCAGATTTTTATCCTCAAAGCGATTTTTTAAAAAAATGCCATAAATGAAATATAAGCACATTGCGATAATCATCAAGCTACCCAATGCCCATGAATAATTTTGGAAAGTGGTATTAATGGGCTGGAAATAAATGGAATTGATAATTATCCAAATCATATATATAATCCATAAGAAAATCGGTTTTTTACTTTGGTTCAGGATCAAATAGAAAAATAGGAATAAAAGAGATATACCTATGATGATATAACCTGTGTTGACAACCAATGTATTGTTTATTTTCAAAAGTTGAAGTTGTTTGGCT
>NZ_JBGTCA010000343.1:0-5869 GCF_041749095.1 Aquiflexum sp.
AGAACTCAAAACTGTTCTTTGGACTACCATGCGCTATGTCACCATCAAGGAAGGAAAGTCAACCGACCATCAGGGGAGTATCCTGGAGTTTCTCAAAGCGACCTCAGAAAACCTGGATATTTCAAATATGACGATCAAAGAAAGGGTGAAAAGCCTGAAATCAAAATTATTGGACAGTTGATTTTGCCCATTCTTGCCCGATAGAGAACGGAACCTGTACACCAGCGTACAGGATTTTTAGGTTTGGATTTTTTGGCACGACTTACTGAAAAAAATATTCTTATTAATTTTTTTTAATTAACCCATCTGAACGCAACCTTTTAAGTATCAGCATTTCAACAGTTTTTACCAAAATCTGTCCGCTTTCTGAACAAAGTCGGGACCAAGTGTTCCATGGTGATACAGAATTTTGGGGAAAGCATGAATTCTATGTTTAGGTGGAATTCTAAATTTTAACAATTATTTATTTTTTATGGCAGCTTAAGTGTGCCCTAAATGGCATGCAGGATTGTGTTGGTACAGATAATGGATAAAGGAGAGTACCAACTTAAACAACTGCAATTATGAAAAAATTACTCACACTCGCTTTGGCCGCTACACTAGGTGTGGCCACCTTAGCAAACGCATCAAATGAAGATCTTAAAACTTTAGCCTCTGTAAAAACAACAGAAAAGAAGGTCAGCATAACATTGAGAGAAGGTCTTGGTAAAGTCCGATTGGCAATATTGAACAGTGATGGCCAAAAACTTCACCAGCAATTTGTCAAAGTAAAACAAGACGTAATAGTTCCCTATGATTTATCCGAGCTGCCTGCCGGAGAATATCAGGTAATGATCGAAAGCAATATCAAAGAACCGAGCCATGATATGGCCATATTTTCGGTGGAAACCAAAAACAGCAAATCATCATACCCATTGGTTGCCTATGGCAAGAAAATAGACAATGATTCATTCAAACTATCGGTGGTCGGTCTGGATGAGCCTGGAGTTCAGGTAGAAATTTTCGACTATAAAGGAAGAACCATTTTCACCGAAACCATTAATCAGGCTGAGGGTTTTGTCAAGGTGTATCGCTTAAGTGATCTGACCATCAAAGATGTATCCGTCAAAGTAACCGACAAACTGGGAAGAACCAAAAACCTATATCTGTAAACTTAACCACTATTTAACCTTAGCCCCGGAGTAGATGCTTCGGGGCTTTTTTTGTGGGGCTATTGGGGAAGGCTTTGCTCAAGGAAATGAAGTCAGGAAATTATGATTAGAGGGGTGAGATCGATAGGAGATTTTATGCAATTTCAAAATCTTCTTTTTTCAATTTTAGTTTTGGATTATCAAGCTTTTGGAAGGATTTAATTATATTTTCTCTTTCTGTTTGATTTAAAAAGGTAGGGACCAAATCAGTTAATTCAATTTTGAAAACTCTATTTATTACAATTAAATCTTTTAAAGTGAAGGGACTTATACCATTCATTAATTCTGACATATAAGATTTACTGTTATGTCCCAATATTGTAGCAAGATTTTCTTGGGTTAGATTTAAGTTTTTAAGCTTTTTTCTGATTAATTCCTTTCTTCTTTGAATGAATTGTCTTTCTTTTTCTGCGATAAATTCGGCTAAATCACTCTCTTGTATTTTTTTACTTGTGATTCTTGAGCTTTTAGACCAGTTTTTGTTTTCATAATCTTCGATTAAGTCTCTTAATTTCTTGCGAATGAATTTGTATTTTGGATCTTCTTTAGAAAGAATCCGTAATTTTCTTTCAGCAATCAAAGCTCTTTCAAAATCCAATTCATTTTGAATTTTTTCAGTATCCAATAATTTTGAAATGTCAAGTTGAGTTTTCATATTTTTTAAATCCAGTTGTTAGAGCTTAACCATTTTTTTATTGTGTTCTTATTGTTCTTAAAAGTTGTTTCGTATTCTTGATGAGTTCCAACCCAAACAACCGAAGCTTCATCATCATCAAATTCTATAAGAATCATTGTTCTATGAATATTTAAGTTAAAAAAGTAAAACCCGTCACTATGTACGCAGTCTGCATCAGGCCTGCTTTTTATAAGTTTTGTTTGATTTTCCCAATCGTTATTTTCAATATCCTCAATAAGTTTGTCTATAGCATTAGATAAAGGAACATTTCCTCTATTTTTCTTTTTTAATTTCTCTAAAACTTTTTTATTGACTAATCTCATTATATGATACAAATGTAATTAAAAGTTCGGTTATATTCCGAACTTTTAATTATTCTAAAATACAATTTTGGCTTTCAATACCGTAAAATCAATTCTTAAATTGTTTATCCTTTAATTGAGCATTCACTGAATGCACAATTTTAACCAATTGATTTATAATATTTTGTAATTCCTCAGTCAGCGACTGAGGAATTGGATCAATACCAAAACCCAAATGTTTCAATTCGTCAGTCAGCGTCTGACTAATTTGTGGGTATACTTTGTAAAACTGCCGATTAATGATAAGACTTGTTTCAGAAAGTCCTTTAATACTTAGTGATTTTGCCAACTCGGGAATTAATTTTTCCCCATAATTGGCACGGTCATTTCCATTTTGCTCAAATTCCACGATGTAAAAACCAATCAACCAATTTCTGATTGTAAGATGTTTGTTAACGGATTTCACGGCACCTTGCTGTAGGGTGTTATGTGTTTGCTGAATGGTATTTACCAATAAATCAAAGTTCATAGGCTCAGTTTCAGTAGATGACTTTTCATTAATGTTATGTTAAAATCAAAATTCAAGTTAATTATTTCCCACCACTATTTACACCAACGGCCAATGCCAACTAGATTTTTTTTACATTTTTGAATCTTCAATGCAGTATTAGATGTAAACCCAAAGTTCAATTATCAAATAAAGCTTATGAAATTCAATAATCGATTTTCTTTATTGACGATTGCCATGTTGCTGTGGTCAGCCAATTTGATGGCGCAGGAAAAAGTAGACCTGGAAATGGTTTACAAAATCAAATCTGAAGGTATCGGAAACTCCCAGATTCAGGACCTGTCGTTTCATTTGACTGATTACCTCGGACCAAGATTGTCAGGATCTACCAACCTCAGGAATGCCAGAAATTGGGCAGCGGATAAATTCAGGGATTGGGGATTGGGCAATGTGCGGATTGATCCTTATGGAGATTTTGGCAGGGGATGGAATGTCAAAAAATCCTATATCGCCATGAAGGAGCCATATTATGCACAGATTATCGGTTACCCAAAAGCTTGGACAGATGGGACTGAGGGATTGTTGGATACTGAGGTGATGCTTTTGGAAATTTCCACTGCCGATGATTTTGCCAAATACAAAGGGAAGCTGAAAGGTAAGGTGGTCATCACTCCGGCAAACCTCACAAACAACCCTGCATTTGAAGCAGAGGCTAAGAGACTGACAGATCAGGAGTTGGAAGATAGAAAAACCATCAACTTCGGAGGAGGCGGAGGAAGATATACACCGGAGATGCTGGCACAACTGAGAGCCCAGCGTGATTTGGACCAGAGGCTCATGGCATTTTTATTAGAAGAAGAGGTTGGATTGAGACTTACCGGAACGAGGGGGAGTTTTGGGACGGTTTTCCATACAAGGTCAGGTTCATTCAGTAAGGAGAAAAATAAAACAGTTCCCGAAATGGAAATTGCCTCTGAGCACCATGGAAGGATTTATAGATTATTGAAAAACGGCAAACCCGTCAAAATCGAAGCCGAGATCGAAGTGGAATGGTTGGATGATGATTACAGTGGGTACAATGTGCTCGCAGAAATCCCCGGAACAGACAAAAACCTGAAACCTGAGATAGTAATGTTGGGCGCCCATTTGGATAGTTGGCATGCAGGAACGGGAGGCAACGACAATGCCGCCGGAGTTGCCGTGATGATGGAAGCCATCAGGATTTTGAAAGCACTGAATTACCAACCAAAAAGAACGATCAGGATTGCGCTTTGGGGTGAAGAAGAGCAGGGGCTTTTCGGTTCCAGGGGCTATGTTCAGAAGTATGTGGCAGACAGGAACTCAAAAGAAAAAAAGGCGGAATGGGACAAGATATCGGCCTATTATAATCTTGACAATGGTTCAGGAAAAATCAGGGGGATTTACCTTGAAGGGAATGACCAATTGGTTCCAGTATTTGAAAAATGGTTTGAGCCTTTTCATGACATGGGTGCCAAAACCATTACTTTGAGGAATACAGGTTCAACCGACCATGTTGCTTTTGAAGCTGTGGGTGTTCCCGGTTTTCAGTTTATCCAGGATCCCATAGACTATGGAAAAGGCTACCATACCAATATGGATGTATATGAAAGAATGCAGTTGAGCGACATGACCCAAGCTGCTGTCATCATTGCTTCCATGATTTACCATACCGACCAAAGACCTGAAAAACTGCCAAGAAAACCTTGGAACTGATGGTTTTTTATCCATTCTCTTTTCCGGGATTTGATTTCCGTTTCTCTTCATGAATTGAATTTTTGTCCGATGTCTGATGACGGATGTTAGTTTAGACAGTGATTAAATGAAGAGATAAGTTGTAAAGATCTGTAAAGATTAAATTGGGGAAGCTGAATTTTCTCCCCTTTTTTATTGCTGGGAAAGACAACGATTGCTTTTGAGATTAGTTAATAGAGGAGACACACCGATTTATTTTAAATGAATGTCCTTTTCATATAAGTCTTTATCTAGTTTTACCAAAATATTGATTTAAAACTACATTTAGTTATAGTATATTTCAGATTAAATACTGTTGGTAATTTTATTTTCCCAATTAATATTTTGAAACCCATAAACCCAAATATAAAATGTATCAAGTCACAAGAACGATTTTTAATGAAGAGCATGAACTCTTTCGACAGTCCGTCAGGGATTTTATTGCAAAGGAAATTACACCCAACAATGCAATTTGGGAAAAGGAAAAAATGGTCAGCAGGGAATCATGGAAAAAGCTTGGTGAAAACGGATTTCTATGCCTTCAGGCATCGGAAGCTTTTGGAGGAATGGGGATCCGGGATTTCAGATTCAATGCCATTTTTATCGAAGAACTGGGACTTTCGGGTTGTTCCGGACCTGCAATAGGCTATCCGCTTCATAGTGATATCGTCTTTCCATATGTCCAACATTACGGGACAGAGGCCGCCAAATCCAAATACATACCGGGCATGGTCAGTGGTGACCTTATCGGCGCAATAGCCATGACCGAACCCGGTGCAGGTTCTGATCTTCAGGCCATCAGGTCAACTGCTGAAGATAAAGGAGACCATTACCTGATCAATGGATCAAAGACTTTTATTACCAATGGGTTTCTCTGTGATATTGCAGTTGTGGCGGCCAAGACCGACCCCCATGAGGGAGCAAAGGGTATAAGCTTGTTTATTGTGGACAAGGATATGGATGGTTTTTCCAAAGGTGTTCCTTTTGAAAAAGTCGGTTTGCATGCGCAGGATACCTGTGAGTTGTTTTTTGAGGATGTGAGGGTGCCAAAAGAAAATCTCTTGGGTAAGGTAGGAGAGGGTTTCAAATATCTAATGACTGAACTTGCTCAGGAAAGATTGATCGTGGCCTTGGCTGCTGTGGCATTGGCCGAATCGACTTTTTTATCCACTGTAGAATATGTCAAAAATAGGGCAGCATTTGGGAAAATGGTTTCTGATTTTCAGAATACCCGATTCAAATTGGCTGAGATGGGAGCCAAATTGGAGCAGGGAAGGATTTATGTCGATCAGTTGGTCATGTTGCACAATGACAAAAAAGTAGATGGGGCAATGGCCTCATCCGCAAAATACCTTATGACTGAACTCCAATGTAATGTTTCCGATGAATGTGTGCAGCTTCATGGCGGCTATGGCTATATGTGGGAATATGGCGTGGCCCG
>NZ_JBGTCA010000344.1:0-2406 GCF_041749095.1 Aquiflexum sp.
ATTATCATTAATCCGGCTCATTGCACCACCTAGGTGCCAAATGGCAATTAAAATCATAGGTTGCGGGGGATTGATTGCTTTGGGAAGTATTGCATCAACCGTTTCATCATCCAGATTATCTAAGTAGGTTGATTTGAAATAGTAATGTTGTTTAGCTTTGGGGAAAAACGGATCAAACATTCCCTGAAGCGCTGACCATGGTATTGGTGTGCTTAAATCAACCAATGGCGTACTAATTTTGCGGAGAGGATCTAGTACCTCTTTGCCTAATTCAATTGGACCGCAATGTACTGCGGCCAGAATAAGAACCCGTCTGCCATGAACTTCGGATGGAAAATCCGGTGCCGGTGGAATGGTCCAGAAAAGGGCTTGTGAGGAGACATCATCTGGAGATTCATCCATAAATTTTTTCCAGACTGGTAGAATGTTTTTTGCTTCTTCAGCAGGATAGAAAGGGGCACATAAGGTCACCATGGGTCCAACCTGATGAAGACGGAACTCAAATGATGTGACAATACCAAAGTTTCCACCCCCACCTCTTACCGCCCAGAAAAGATCAGCATTTTGATTTTCGCTTGCATGAATAGCTTTTCCTTCAGCAGTAACCATATCAACTGACAGCAGATTATCTATTGACAAACCATGTTTTTTTCGTAACCATCCTAATCCTCCTCCGAGCGCCAATCCGGCAATTCCTGTGGTTGAGACCACGCCGGACGGAGTCACCAGCCCAAAGACTTGTGTTTCTCTGTCTAAATCTGCCATTGTGGCACCTCCCTGCACATGAGCAGTATGATTTTCTGCATTTACCCTTATCCCTTTCAATAAGGACAAGTCGATCATAATTCCTCCATCATTGCTCGCAGTTCCGCCCACATTGTGTCCGCCACCTCTGACTGAAAGGAGAATATCGTTTTCCCGCGCAAAATTTACCGCAGCAATCACGTCGGCAACTCCCCAACAACGGGCAATGAATGCCGGTTTTTTATCGTGCATGCCATTCCAAATCTTACGAACTTCATCATATTCCTTGGAAACAGAAGTTAACAAAGGTCCTTTAAAATTTGCTTTGAATTCTTCGACTTGTTTTTCTTCAACATGTTTTGAATCCCCTGATTTTGTAATAATCTTAATTATTTTCATAGTTTATTATTTAAAAATTATCGTCGGAAATACACTTTTGTGACGAAGTTCAGGTTTTACGATTCTATGCCTTACTAAAAGTCTGACTGAAGGCTTTCACACAGTTTATTATTGTTGCTATTTAATTTATTATCAATAAATTACGATTTCTAATTAACACAAACAAATATTTTATTCTGAAAATATTTTAAGTAACATAATAAACTGAGTACAATATTTATTGCCACTTATTAAAATTTTATATCACTGATTACCTATTACTTTAATGGCAGTGATACTTTAAACTCAGTTCCTTCATCAACTTTTGATTCGACTGTAAATTCACCATTATGCGCCTTTACAATATCATAGCTCAAACTCAATCCCAATCCCGTTCCCTGTCCGGTAGGCTTGGTGGTGAAGAAAGGCTGGAAGATTTTGTCTTTGATTGCATCGGGGATTCCGGGGCCGTTGTCTTTTATCGAGATCTCTATTTTGTCACCGAGGTTTTTGGTGGAGACGGTGACTTTTGGAGGGTTTTTAATATCGAATGATGAACGCTGAATATCGAATGTCGAACCGCAGGCCTGAAGGGCATTATTGATAATATTCAACAGCACCCTTCCGATATCCTGGGGCACTACATTGACTTTTGGAAGGTCGGTATCAAATTGGGTTTCAAAGTCGGCATTGAAGGATTTGTCTTTTGCCCTCATCCCGTGATAAGACAAGCGCAGGTATTCATCTGCCAAAGCATTAATATCTGTCAGTACTTTTTCACCTGAACTTGCCCGGCTGTGTTCGAGCATGCCTTTCACTATGGCATCTGCCCGCTTCCCGTGAAGGTTGATCTTTTCTAAGTTTTGCTTGATATCTTCTAGAATCTCATCTTCCAACTTAACCTCTGTCATAGGCTCGGTCCCTGAGCCTTGTCGATGGGCGGTCCCTGAGCCTTGTCGAAGGGCTTGGTTCTTGGCTCTTGATTCTTTAATTTCTTCCACCAACTCGCTGCTTACTTCTGAAAAGTTATTTACAAAATTCAGCGGATTCTGAATCTCGTGGGCGATGCCTGCGGTGAGTTCTCCCAACGAAGCCATTTTCTCAGATTGGATGAGTTGGGCTTGTGTGGATTTGAGAGCGGCAAATGCTTTCTCTATAGTATGTCTATCTTTCTTTTGCCTCCTATAATTTCGGTAGAAAACCCCACTGATGAACAATAGAAAAAAAATGCCTGTCACAAAGGAATAAGTTCTGATATTGGTTTTAATCTGTAATTGTACTGCT
>NZ_JBGTCA010000345.1:0-14912 GCF_041749095.1 Aquiflexum sp.
ACCTCCTCGCCGGCGGTAAATTCAATTGCCTGCGCAACGGCTGCCGGAAAATTGACATAGTACTGTTCGCTTTTCAATCTTTTGATGAGCTGGACTTTGGTTTTATATCCCATATCTAGTATTTTAACTAGATATAAATATCAAAATAAAAGGCCGTAAAACAAAATTTACAGCCTTTTTTATTATTTATGTAGTAAAGAACCAAAGTCGAGTAGGTGTAGATTGTATCTACACCTTTTTATCCTTCCAGTTTATAAGAAAAACAATTAGATAAGAAGGAAACATATCAGTAAAAAGATCAGGAAAGGTTGATCATATGATTTTCGTGGATTTATCAATTGCAAATTGAATATCATAAAAAGGTGTAGTTGCAAACTACACCCAGTCGCTACTGAAAGCCTATACTAAATCTAGTAGGTAATTCCCCAGTACGAAATAAATCTATTATATTGAAGCCAATGAAAACAACCTTCCTTATCCTTTCTTTCCTTCTGATCTCTTTCAGCACTTTCGCCCAAATCCAAAAAAACTGGGCTTGGGGTGGGGAGATTGATCCTTTGCAAATAAAATATGAAGTTTTGCATTATCAGTTGGAACTGGAGATATTTCCCGAAAAGCAGGAAATCCATGGGAAAAACAAAATTACTTTTTTCTCTGATGAAAAGTTGGACACCTTGAGGTTGAACCTAATCGAAGAGTACACGGTGACCAAAGTCATGATGGATGGAGAGGAAGTCGGTTTCCGGCATTTTGGGGATACTTTGGACGTTTATCCCTCCGATTGTACCTGCACTGAGGTGGAGGTGTTTTATGGAGGCCAAACTCCAATCGCTATCCGTCCACCTTGGACAGGTGGTTTTACTTGGGAGATAGATGAATTGGAGAATCATTGGATGGGTCTTTCCTCCCAAAATGAAGGGGCAAAGATTTTTATGCCCTGCCTGGACCACCCATCAAGTGAACCTTCCAACGGAGTGGATTTAATTCTCACTGCGCCATATCCTTATTTTGTGGCTGCCAATGGAAGGCTGGTGGATACCCAAAAACAAAGCGGAAAAGTCACCTATCACTGGACAACACAATATCCCATCAACAATTACAATATCAACTTTACCCTGGGAATATTCCATGAGGAATCAAAAACTTTTGAGAGTGCAGACGGTACCGAAATTTCGATGATTGTTTATGTTCTCCAGCAAAACAGGGATAAAGCCAAATCGCTGCTGGAAGTATTGGAAACTTCTGCCAAAACCCACGAGAAGTTTTTTGGACCCTATCCATTTCCCAATGACAAAATCGCTGTCGTGGAGACACCCTATTTGGGGATGGAACATCAGACCATCAATGCTTATGGGAATAATTTTCAGTTTGTGAAAATAGGGGATGAGTACGCTGATTGGCTGCTTCACCATGAATTGGGGCACGAGTGGTTTGGCAATAAGGTTTCGGTCAAAGATTGGGCGGATTTCTGGATCCATGAGGGATTGACGGCTTATGGCGATTGGCTGTTTTACCTGGAACATGGAGGAGAAGAGGCCTATCACCAAAAAGTGGCTTCAGTCAAAAAGGGGATAGCCCATGCAAGGCCCGTAGTTTCACCAAGAAACTCCAATTCTGACCAAGCCTATCATCCTGAGATATATACCAAAGGGGCATTTATAATACATTCGCTGAGATATTACATAGGTGATGAGTTGTTCTTTCCCATGCTCAAAGCCTTTGTCTCAGATGAGCGTTTTACCTATGAAAATCTAGTCGAAACGGCTGATTTTACCGAATTTGTCCAGCAATATACCGGAATGGAGTTACAGGGATTCTTTGACATGTACCTTAAAAGCATCAGAGTTCCTAAAGTAAAAGTTTCCAAAAAAGGAAAGAAAGGATATCAAGTCAGTTTACCCAATATTGATTTTTCCATGCCGGTAGAAATAAAAACTCCTAATGGATATGAAAGGCACATGCTATCTTCAAAATCTGTTTTGGTAAGAAGTGAAGGTCCAATTGAGGTTGATCCCAATGGTTGGTATCTACTTGATCAAAAGTAGGTCTGTTAAGCGCACTTTTCATATTTGTAGTAAACGATAAACCTGACAGGTTTAATGAGCAGAAAGCATCAATAATAACCATTATAATTTAAAAACCTGTCAGGTTTCTATGAACGAGCATTAACTTGACAATGAAAGATTAAAATGAAATCCATATAAACTTTCCAAATCTTTGGATTCCAAAGCTGATTTTGTTTTCTTGCCATGAACCCGGTAGCCATTTTTAGTATTTTCTCAAACCAAACCTTTAAACAACATGAACAAACATATATATGAATCTGGGCTGATAGGTAACTGTTCCTACATTGCCCATGTTGAAAAGAACACCAATATTTCCTGGCTTTGCCTACCCCGCTTTGATTCGGATTTTATTTTCGGAGGGATGCTGGATAAACAAAAGGGGGGTGAGTTTACCATTTTGCCGGAAGGGTCTGATTTTGAATCTTCCCAGGTATATATTGAAAACACCAACATTCTTGAAACCACTATAAATACAGGGCATGACAGTTACAAAGTGACTGATTTTGCCCCTCGCTTCAAGAATTTTGACAGGTATTTTAAACCATTGATGTTGATCCGGAAAATTGAACCTATATCCGGGGCTCCCAGGATCAAGATCACCTGTAGGCCGGTTGCCGATAGAGGTAAAAAAGAACTTGTTCCCAGTATTGGGAGCAATCATATCCGGTATATGGGCGAGGATCAGGAAATCAGACTGACATCAAATGCAGCCCTTACCTACATCTGTGAAGGGAAATCATTTGTGCTTCAGCGTCCTATATACATGGTTTTCACATACGGAAGACCATTAGAAGCACCGATTGAATCCACCTGTGAGAGATTCCTGCATTCAACCATGGAATACTGGCAATCATGGGTCAAGTCTACCAGCATTTCCGGATTTCATCAGCGGTTGGTACTTCGCTCTGCATTGATCCTAAAGATCCACCAATATGAGGACACCGGTGCCATCATAGCTGCCTCCACCACATCCCTTCCGGAGGCTCCAGGTTCCACAAGGAATTGGGATTATCGGTATTGTTGGATAAGAGACAGTTACTATACCCTTACTTCTTTTAGTGGCGTAGGCCACTTTGAGGAACTTGAAAAATATTTTGAATTTATCCAAAACCTTCCGACAGGTGCTGATGGTAGATACCAACCACTTTATTCCATTACCGGAGAGAGTTTATTGATTGAAGAAATCTCCGATTTGGAAGGGTATTTGGGAAACAAGCCTGTCAGGTTTGGCAATCAGGCTTATACCCATATTCAGAACGATCTATATGGACAGGTGTTGGTGTCCCTTTTGCCCCTGTATTCGGATCAAAGGTTTACCTCAAAGGAGCGAAGTAGCTCAGAACCTATGATCATGAATTTGTTGGATAAAATCGAACAGACGATGGATGAAAAGGATGCCGGACTATGGGAATTCAGAAGTCTTGCCCAAGAACATTGCTATACTTTCCTTTTTCATTGGGCAGGTTCTTTGGCCGCGGCCAAAATCGGCAAGCGTCTCAAAAACGAAAAGATGTATGAGAAAGCAATGTACCTGAAGGATCTGGCTGTCGCAAAAATAGAAGCTTGCTATCTCCCTGATAGGAAAGCCTATTCACAGGCGATAGGCGCCAAACATATGGATGCTTCTACCTTGCAATTGATTACTATGGGTTACTTTGGCGATGATATAGAGCGGGCAAACAATCACCTTAAAGAATTGGAAAAAGAGCTTCTTTCAAAAGATTACCTCTTCTACCGATACAAGCATATGGATGATTTCGGGGTTCCCGAGACCACGTTTTTGATCTGTGCATTTTGGTATATTGAGGCTTTGGCCTGTGTCAATAGGCTGGATGAGGCAATTGAGGGATTTGAAACTTTGATCAAATATTCCAACCACCTCAATTTGTTTTCGGAAGATGTGGATCAGGCCACGGGCAGTCAATGGGGAAATTTTCCACAGGCTTACTCCCATGTCGGATTGATGAATGCGGCGTTTAGAATTGGCAGAAAGCTGGATCGGCCTAATTTTCTATAAAAAGTATATTACATCTGGCAGGCAGGCGTCATTCCGAGTAATTAACATTTTGGAAATGTACAGAAAATGTAATGACATTGGTTTGGCTTATATATGATTAATTTGAGTAAAATTAATGTAAAACCAATAAATAATTGCACTTATTAATAATCTGTCAATGGTAGTATTTAACATTTTGGAAATGTTCAGAAAATATAATGACATTGGTTTGGCTTATATATGATTAATTTTAGCGAAATTAATGTACAACCAGTAAATAATTGCACTTATCAATAATCTGTCATTGGTAGTCCCCAACATTTTGTAAATGTTCAGAATTGGTAATGACATCAAGACGGGCTGCAGACCTCTCCTGACGTCGAGGTGACAAGGCAAAGTCCTTTATAGAATTGAATGCAATTTACAGTTCAAAAATATTTACTCAATAAGTTTTTTGAGTAGGTCTCTTACCTGTCTAAAGGATTTGATGTTATAATTTGCTTGGGTATAAGCATATCCCACCCGTATGGTATAGGCATTTTTTGGCATGGCTTTGAAAGTGTCCTCATCTGTCCAGTCGTCTCCGATTGCCAGTACGAAATCATATTCATTTCCTTTCATCATTGCTACCGCTGCCCTTCCCTTGTTGATATCGGGTCGTTTGATCTCCAGGACCATGTTTCCTTCCAGGACCTGTAAATTATATCCGCTTGCCATGTATTTAAGATGTGAAAACAGTTCCCTCATTCTCAGGTCTCCCAGACCGCTTTCCACTTTTCTGTAATGCCAAACAAGCGAATGGTGTTTTTCTTCGATAAATGCACCGGGGGTCCTAAGTACATAGTATTCCATGATTTTTCTGATTTCTTCTTTCCAACTGTCATCTACCTCGGCGTATAGTTCCCATCCTTCCTTGGAGGATTTGCGCATCACCCAAACGCCGTGTTCAGCAATCATATCTATTTCCTGACCTTTAAACCATTTGCCAAGCGTATCCTTATCTCTACCCGAGATAATGACTACCTGGGCCTTGGGACTCAAATTTTTGACGATACTTTTTAATTCTGCATCAGGTTTTGCGTCCTGTGGGTTTGCTTTGAATCCCGTCAAAGTACCATCATAATCCAAGAACAGGACAGGATTGGAAGCTGACTTGAATTTTTCTTCGATTTCTTGGATAATTTTGGTGTCCACCACTCTGGAAATAAGTTCTGCCTGTTTCTTTTTTACATGCTCCAACCGATCCAAATACACCTTTACCCATTGGAAGATATCATATTTCTTAAGGCTTTCCTGCATAGAAACCATCCTGGATTTTTGTTCTTCAGGTTTCATAGCCAGCGCTTGATATATGGCGTCCACCATACCCTGCTTATCGTTGGGATTGACCAAGACTGCATCGATGAGTTCTTTGGAAGCACCTGCCATTTCAGAAAGAATCAATACACCGGTCTGATCGGTTTTACTGGCTACAAATTCCTTACAGACCAAATTCATCCCATCCCGGAGAGGTGTCACCAAGGCAATGTCAGACATGCTATAGAAAGCACTCAATTCCTCAAAAGGAAAACCCCGGTAGAAATAGTGAACGGGTATCCAATTTAAAGTGGAATACTCCGCATTTATTCTGCCTACTAGCAAATCAATTTCTTCCTTTAGCTCTTTATAAGATTGTACTTTGTCCCGACTCGGTACTACGACCATAATCATGGAGATTTTCCCATGTAAATCCTTATGGTTTTTCAAGAGCTCATAGAATACATGGAGCCGTTGGGGAATACCTTTGGAATAGTCCAATCTATCTATGGTTAAGATCAGTTTTGAGTCTCCAACTTGGTTCTTGAAATTCTTGACAATTTTTTGGGTTCTTTTGCTTTTGGCCTGTTTTTCAAATTTACCGTAATCAATGCCCATAGGAAAGGAATCAACATTGATAATCCTGTTTTCGGCCTGAATGTATCCGCTTTCAGAAGTCATTCCGGTTATTCTGCCCACAGCACTGAGAAAGTGACGCATGTCATCATAGGTGTGAAATCCGACCAGATCAGATCCACATACTCCTTCCAGCAATTCTTTCCTCCAAGGAATCATTCGGATGATTTCATAGGAAGGGAAGGGAATATGTTGAAAAAAAGCAATCGTCGCATTGGGCAATACGTCCCGCAGCATTTTTGGAAGGAGCAAAAGTTGGTAATCGTGTACCCAAATCGTGTCATCCGGATCAGCTTTTTTGAGAATGGCATCGCAGAATAACTGATTGACCCGGATATAGGCTTCCCAATGCTCCGGGTTATAGACAATGTATTGGGTAAAATAATGGAATGCCGGCCACAAGGTTTCATTGCTGAATCCTTCATAAAATTGCTCTACATCTTCTTTTGAAAGAAAAACAGGGGCCATTTTCAATTCGTGCAGTTCCAAAATGATTTCTGCCCGCTGCTCGGGATCTTCGACCGTATTTCCCGGCCAGCCGATCCAGATATTTTCACCTGATTTGTAGATGGAACCCAAGCCTGTGGCCAAACCTCCGGCAGAAGGTTTGAATTCGAATCGGTTGTTTCGATGCCTCAGCGAAACCGGAAGCCGGTTGGATACAATTATAGTTTTAGCCATTACTAAGATTTAATAAACAATTAATGAACTATTTATAAAAAGATGATTTTTAAATATAAATAAAATAGTCCAAAATTTGACCAATTTCAAAGGTTTTTACCATTAAATAGATAGTGTTAAATACTCTCGAGTTGCTATTATTTGTTTAAATTTCAAATCCGAAAACATTAAATAAAAATGAAATATTTAATACCCGTCGCCCTTCTTTTTGTTGGGATATTCTTTTGGAATGCAGGATTTTCCCAGTCAGGCCCACAAGCCTTTTACCTCACCTGGAGCTCTGACCCCACCGCATCTATGGATGTGGACTGGCATTTGGATGAGGACACTCCCACGACATTGTTTTTCAGGAGAAAGGGTACAGAAAAATGGCATTCATTCGATAGTGATGTTTTGCCCTATCCCTTCTCAACTAGGTATGTCCATCGAGTAGGACTTCAAGGTTTAAGAGCCAATACTGAATATGAGTTCCGGTTTGAAGCTTCTGAATCCATCTATTACTTCCGCACACTTCCAAAAAATCTAAACAACAAATCTCTCAAGATTGCCATAGGTGGTGATTCCATGCATCAGAAAGAATGGTTTGAAAAAACCAATAGGGTGGTGACGTCCTACAATCCTGATTTTGTGATCATCGGAGGGGATATGGCTTATGAAAATGGTTTGGCAGAAAATATCCAAAGGATTTATGACTGGTTTGATGCCTATACAAATACCTTGGTCACAGAAGACAATCGGATTATTCCCTGTATAGTCGCAGTGGGTAACCATGAAGTAGTTGGGGGATATTATACCCAGCATGAAGGATATGAACAGACCAAAGAATTCAGAAGAAGAATAGCACCTTATTTTTATGGGCTCTTTGCATTTCCCGGTCAGCCCGGTTACAATGTGCTGGACTTCGGAAAATACCTGAGTCTGATCATTTTGGATACAGACCACTCCAATCCCATAGAAGGAATACAGACAGAATGGCTCAGAAAAACACTTGAATCCAGAAAAAATGTAACGCATAAAATACCCATTTACCATGTTACTGCATACCCTTCAGTCCGGGATTACAATGGAATTACCCAAACGCTGGTAAGGGAAACTTGGACACCTATTTTTGAGGAAAATGGAGTCCGGATTGCTTTCGAAAACCATGACCATGCTTACAAAAGAACTTATCCAATCAAATCACAACAAATAGATGAATCGGGGATTGTATATGTGGGTGATGGTTCTTGGGGAGTTCAACCACGGGAAGTACATAGCCTGGACAGTGCTTGGTATCTCAACAAAGTCCAGTCTGTCAGGGCATTTACCTTGTTGACTTTGGAAAAAGGAAAGTTTAGCCTGATATCTGTGGATGAGGACGGGAATGTCATTGACAGCTTTCCTGAAAGTGATTTGTCGATGAGGAAGGAAGATTGAGGAGGGAGAGGATTGAAGCACGATTGAATCAGAAATAGCTTTTGAGATTCCAAAGTTATCTTGTCCTTGTCACCTCGACGGCAGGAGAGGTCTAATGCCTTTTCGGAGCAGGTAGATTTCTCTCTACGTTCGAAATGACAAAGGAAAGGTCTTTGACACAATTGAGTCAAGAACTACAATCAAGAACAGCAATCGACTTATCCTTGTCACCTCGACGTTAGGAGAGGTCTTATACTCTTTTTTGGGCAATAGATTTCTCTCTACGTTCGAAATGACAAAGGGAAAGTTTTTAACATAATAAAATCAAGAACTACAATTAAGAACAGCAATCGACTTGTCCTTATCACCTCGACAGCAGGAGAGGTCTATTGCCTCCAGCCTAAACGCCTCACCCCATTAACCAACCACCCCAAAACAAACCCAACAATAAAAACAGCCATGGTTCCCAACACTATGGCCAAATTCTTGTGCAATTCCAGTACAGGCCAGCCATATGCATTGAGTAACTCCTCCAAACTTATCCAAGCAATGATGAGCAAACCACATACAACACCTAAAATAGCGGGCATGTTACTTTGGGATTGGGAAAGTACACCCAAAAGGAAAAGTCCCAAAATACCCCCACTGAAAATGGAAGCCAACGCCCACCAGGCATCCAATGCACTACTGACCCCATTGAAGGCCAGGCCTATCAGAATACCTGCAATTCCCATGATAAATGAGGACATGTAAAGTACTTTGAACTCAGCAGCTTTAGGGAGTTTGGGGAAAAGGTATTTTTTGACATGATCTTCCAGAATCACCGTGGCCGAACTGTTGATGCTGGTGGATAAAGTACTCATACCTGCTGCAAATATGGCCGCGATCATCAGTCCGGTCAATCCAACAGGAAGGGATGAAACAATAAAATAGGGAAAAACTTTATCAGCATTTTCAAAGGCCTGTAATTCCAATGGGAGGTTTTCGGGAAACTGTTGGTAATAGGCAAACAAACCTGTGCCTATCATAAAAAACAATAAAGAAACCGGAACATAGAGCAGGCTTCCCAACCAAGTTGAGGCTTTGGCTTCTGATTCTGTTTTAGCTCCCAAATAACGTTGGATATAACTTTGGTCCACACCGAAATTCTGTAGGTTTATAAATAAACCATATACCAGAATCACCCAAAAAGTATTTTGACTCCAGTCAAAGGAAAGACTGCCCAAAGAAAGTTTGTTATGGGCTTGTGCGATTTCAATTACCTCTGGAAATCCTCCCGGCATTTCCCAAATGATCAGCAAAAAACATGTCAGTGCTCCTAAAATCAATAAAATTCCCTGAACAGCATCTGTCCAAACCACCGCTTCAATTCCCCCTAACATGGCATATATCGCGACTCCAATTCCTGTAGCTATGATGATCATCGGGATACTCCAGCCAAATAATGCGTTCATAGGCAGCGCCAATAAATACATGATAGCCCCCATTCGGGCCAATTGTGTCAAGAGATAGCAAGTGGAGGCATAAACCCTTGCCCACAAGCCAAAACGGTTTTCCAGGTAGGCATAGGCTGAGGGGCTCTGCAGTTTTCTGTAAAGTGGGACAAAATATTTCACCGCAATAAATGCCGCTAAAGGAATGGAAAGGCTAAATACAAAGCCGTTCCAATTGGATTGGTATGCACTTCCAGGCAAAGCCAAAAAACTGATACTGCTCACATAAGTAGCGAAGATGGACATCCCCAATGCCCATGCCGGTAACCTGCCACCTCCCGTGATATAATCGATAGAAGTCCTTTTTTTGAAATAGAAAGAAGCTCCCAGGCCAATTATTCCAGTCATATATACCAAAAAAACAATCAGATCAATAAGAGGAAGATTCATAGATTGTAAAAGGCGGGAAGTAATTAAATGCTTTTGATTTTGAAAATGATCTTTTCAAGATTTTGGACTATGGTTTCTTTTGCTTTGGCATCTACAGATTGCAGTGGTGGGGCAATATGCGGTTCACAGATTCCCAGGTAATAGAGGCTTTCTTTTACCCCACAGAGGTAGCTGGAGGTTTTTGGACTGCATCCATATATGTTTTTTGAGATTTCAAGGATAAGAGGCTGAATTTTGTTGACCAAATCAATGTCTCTATTCATGGCAGCTTCGAAGAGTCTGACATAGAGACTTGGAAAAATATTAGCACCCCCGTTGACCCCGCCATCACCACCTGAAAGGACTGATTGGGCAAGCATCTCTTCAGGACCAATCATAACCGAAAAATCAGGTTTTTCTGTTTTTATAGCCAATAATTTTTGGAAATAAACTCCATTGCCCGAACTGTCTTTAATTCCAATGATATTGGGATGCCGGGATAATTTCTGGGCGGTTTCGGGCTCAATGGTGTTTTTGGTCATGATGGGGAAATTGTACAAAAACAACGGCAACGGAACTAGGTCAGCGAGTTTGATATAATATTTAAACAGGTCATCCTGATCCAGGTAAAAATAATAAGGAGGTGCAGCTACCACTGCCCCTGCGCCATTGTCTTTTGCAATTTTGGCAATTTTAAGACTGACATCAATAGCAGTATGGGTGATGCCGACCAAGACCAAATGCTGTCCTTGTGTTTCTTTGCAGGTGATTTCTATCAATTCTTTTTTTAGGGCAGTTTTTAAACTCGAAGCCTCACCTGTTGTGCCTAATATAAATATCCCATAAACACCACCATGGGTCAGGTGGCGGATCAATCTTTCAGTACCTTTCTTGTCCAATTCCCCATTGGAAAGTAAAGGCGTGACCATAGGGACAATAATGCCTTCCAATTTATCAGGTGTATTTTCTTTATCCATTTGAGATTTTCCAATTAAGATTTGGTAAAAAATCCAATTTAAAAAAATATCCAATGTGATTTTGAAAATGTTCAGAAAAGAAATGACATCAAGTTACCCTCTAGCCAGCCGTCATTCTGAGTCACGAAGAATCTCCAGAGGTCCTATTTATATTTATATCTATTTTTTTCTGAACCTCAAGAGGCCCTTCCTATCTTCAGGGTGACGGCCATTCTGAAATATGCCATGACTAACCTTCTTAACTAAATTCCCTGATTAAAAAAAATGCTAATTAATATATTACGCTGTAAAAGTAAAATAATTTACGCTTACAACGTAAGATAGTTTATATTGTAAAAATAAACTTTATCTTTGCGATGTAAATTACTTATTCATATGGTATTTAAAGAAGATATAGAAGCCGCCTTTGAAGGTCAAAAAAGTGTCTTGGCCAGAGATTTTGGTTTTATCAAACGTGAAATGTTGGAGATATTCAAACCCTCCTCCACTCATGTCGAAGTAATTTCCGGTATAAGAAGATCTGGAAAGAGTACCCTGATGCGACAGATAGTCAAAAAATATTATGAAAAAGTTGCCTATTTCAATTTTGAAGATTCAAGGGTATTCGGTTTTGAAGTAGGGGATTTTTCAAAGTTGGATGATGTCATGGGAGAGGATGTTGAAGCCTACTTTTTTGATGAAATCCAGAACGTGGAGGGTTGGGAGATTTTTGTGAGACAGCTACATGAAAGAGGAGAAAAAATATTTGTTACAGGTTCGAATGCTTCTCTTTTGAGTCGGGAAATGGGTACAAGATTGACAGGTAGATATCTGAGTCATGAAGTGTTCCCCTTTTCATATAAAGAATACCTCACCTTTTTAGGCCTAGATGATAGTCAGGAGAATTTCTATGACTATGTAGTCAAAGGTGGCTTTCCCGAATTCCTAAGAGACCAAAACCCTGAAATACTTCAGATGTTGCTAAAGGATATTTTGTACAGGGATATAGCAGTCAGGTATGGGATAAAAAACACCCATGTCCTGATGGATATCGCTCTTTTTCTAATATCCAATCTCGGGAAAGAGGTAAGTTTCAATGGTATCCGCAATACGTTCAATGTCGGTTCTCCTACCACCGTATCAGATTACCTGTCTTGGATGGAAGATTCCTATTTGCTGTTTTTCCTTCCCCGGTTCAGTTGGTCATCTAAAAGTATATCGAAAAATCCCAAAAAAGTTTATTGCATTGATAACGGATTTGCCAAATCCAATTCCTTGAGTTTTACAAAGGATAAGGGAAGGCTATTGGAGAATCTTGTTTATTTAAATTTTAGGAAAAAGAACTATAAGCTGTTTTATTTCAAAGAAAGACAGGAGTGTGATTTTGTGGTTTTTGAGGGCTCTTTCTGTAAATGGTTGATACAGGTTTCAGAAGAACTTCATCCCGACAATAGGGATAGGGAAGTAGCTGGTTTAATAGAGGCAATGAATTTTTTTGAAATGGATAAGGGCTATATTGTTACAATGACACAAAATGACCAGTTGACTGTAAATGAAAGGTCAATCATAGTCCAAGATGTACGGTCATTTTTTGGGCTTTTACATAAGATCTACTTTGTCAAGTGAAGGATTGAATGTTGAAACCTGTCAGGTTTAACCTAATTGATAAATATGATAAAGTAGAAATAGATTAAATTTGAGTGAATGATTTTTACCAACATCATGCCTCTTGTTAAATAAAAGTCCTCAATGGTTCAGAAGTTCTTAAAACAACCTTACCCCTATTATTTCAAAGGAAAAAACCTTTGGATCATAGCTGCATTGATTTTTGGAATGAGTATGAGCTTCAATTTTTTTTTCGAACCTTTTGTAGTTTACAGGCCTGAACACAAAGTCAGTTTTTTTTGGATTTCAATGATACATTCATTGAATGCATTTCTTAGTGTTTTGCTGATTATTGGGCTGAACAATTTAAGTGTAAATGAAGATAAGTGGACTGTAGGAAATGAAATAGTATTGATTTCTGGAGTATTGTTGACCATAGGAATCAGTCAGTTTCTCGTCAGAGACCAGATATATGCAAATCCTGACAACTGGTCCATGCGATATTTTTTGGAGGAAATCAGGAATACCTATATGGTGGGAATTCTGTTTGCAGTTATTTTGGTTCCCATGAATTACCTGAGGTTGATGAAGGCACATCTGAAAACTGCTCAAACTCTGAACAATCAGCAACAGTCTGATTTTTTCCCACAAAGTGTTAAGCTACTACCTATTGTTACCCAGCAAAAAAGCGATGACTTTGATCTCAATCTGGATGAGTTTTTATTTGCCAAATCAGAGGGGAATTACTTGGAGATATATTTTGAGAATGGTGAAAAGACAAACAAAGTATTAAAAAGAATGACACTGAAAGAACTTGAAAGCCAATTGAAATCCTTCCCCCATTTTTTCAAAACCCACAGGTCTTTTTTGGTAAATCTCCAAAAAGTAGCCCAAGTAAAAGGCAATGCACAGGGCTATCAACTGGAAATAAAAAGTTATTCTGATTCACTTCCTGTATCAAGAGGGATGATCAATGACTTTGAAAGAAAGTACAAAGTCTCATAACCTTGCATTTCATCCCAAATCCTTGATATTGGTCACAAGGCACTTTTTCCGATCTTTTCAATACCTACTTTTGGAGAAACAAAATTCAAAATTATGCGCAGACACGACCTAGACTGGCTAAGGGTAATCGTTTTCGGATTGCTGATATTTTACCATGTTGGGATGTTTTTTGTCCCTTGGGGATTTCATATCAAAAATGACATCATATATCCTGAAATTAGATGGCCCATGCTTTTTCTGAATCAATGGCGCTTGCCTATCCTATTTGTGATTTCCGGAATGGGAACATATTATGCGCTTTCAAAAAGAAGTGGGGGTCAATTTGCCAAAGAAAGGATTCAAAGGTTATTGTTGCCTTTGGTGGTAGGAATACTTTTCATTGTTCCTCCCCAGGTATATTTTGAACGTTTGGATAAGGGACAATTCTCAGGTGGGTATTTCGAATTTTGGCCATCTCAGGCGTTCATCGGGATATATCCTGAAGGAAATTTTTCCTGGCACCACCTGTGGTTTTTGCCCTACTTGTTGCTTTTTTCTCTGGTTTTGATTCCGGCTTTCCTTTACCTCAGGAATCATCCTGAAGCTTGGTTATTGAAAAAAATGGCTGCTTTGGCTTCCCGGCCTTTTGGTTTGTTTTGGTTGACCATTCCGCTATATGTATGGGAATCTTTGGTTGAGCCGTTTTTTCCATCCACCCATGCCCTTTGGGGAGATTGGTTCAATGTGGTGAATTACATAACGCTTTTCTTTTTTGGCTTTTTGCTGATCTCGGTCAAAGAAGTTTTCTGGAAAACTGTCCTTGAAAATAGGCGTAAATACCTCTTTTGTGGATTGGTAGGTTTTACCTTTCTGATAGGATTGAGGCAGTTGTATGCGGATTCTATTTTGATTCATTTCATTGAGGCGTTGTTCAAAGTATTCAATCTTTGGGCTTGGATATTGGCTTTGTTCGGTTATGCCGCTGCATACCTTAACCGTCCCAGCAAAACCCTGACCTATGCCAATGAGTCTGTCTATCCATTTTATATCCTTCATCAGAGCTTCACCATAGGCATTGGGTTTTATCTGATGCACTTGGATTGGGGATTTTGGCCAAAGTTCCTGGTCATGTCGGCAGGTACATTTGGGTTTTCCTGGTTGGTTTATGAATTTGGTATAAGGAGGTGGAAATGGATAAGACCTTTGTTTGGGCTAAAAGGAAAAAAGCCTGTAAGAATTGATAAAAGGATCCATGCCTAATTTGTACTGTTTGATTCAAAAATGAATCTTGAGAAATCAGGGTAATTTCAAATGTGTTCATTAGTTTGCAAGCCAATTACAAATCTTAAAAATCATGATCAGTTCAAAGCATTTTCTTGTGGTGATTTCTTTTTTTCTTTTTATCATAGTTTCCTGTAGTGCAGCACCAATAACT
>NZ_JBGTCA010000346.1:0-3567 GCF_041749095.1 Aquiflexum sp.
GACCTTTTGGTCGGGCCGGTCATGTTTTTGATAAAACTGGCCAGACGTATGCTTAAACCCAGACCTAATCAAAAGGAATGATTAAAATGATCAGAAAGGGTAATGACATCAAGTTAAAAATGATGGAACCACAAAAGTGTCAAAAGAATACAAAAGTTACTGAAAATCAACTTTCGGTGTTATAGTCTTTTGTTCCCTTTTGTTTCTTTTGTGGTTCAAAAAATTTCCTATGTGGTTACCCACAATGATACGAGAAGCCAGATATCATTGGGGCTTTTCAAAAAATCTGTCATTGGTAGTAATCAACATTTTAGAAATATTTAGATTAGGTAATGACATCAGGTTACCCGCTAGGCAGCGGTCATCCTGAGTCCTTAACATTTTGGAAATGTTCAGAAAAGGCAATGACATCAAGACGGGCTGCAGACCTCTCTCCACGATAGCTATCGGGATCGAGGTGACAAGGCAAAGTCCTGTAATAGATTCGAATGCTATTTGTAGTTCTAAACCATCAATTTCAAAATCGATAAAAATTATTTCCTCAATTCACATGTAAGCTCAAGATTGCTTATTTTGGCTTCCATACAATAAACCTACAAATATGAAAGCGGCCAAAATCCTCTTGACCTATGTATTGGCGACTGTCTTCGCCTTGCAGGTCCTGGCTCAAAACAACCCCAATCTAAATATTGAACCTCCCTTTTGGTGGACCGAAATGCCTGTGACAGAACTCCAACTGATGTTGCACGGCGAGCGGATCGGCGATTATCGGGCCTCTCTCAGTTACGAAGGTGTTACATTGAACCGACAAGTGGTAGGCGACTCCCCAAATTACCTTTTCATCTACCTCACTGTCGAACCCGGCACCAAGCCAGGCAAATTGATGTTTTCCCTATCCAAAGGGGAAAAGGACAAAAAGCCTGTGAACTTTTCCTACGAGCTTTTGGAGCGCAAAGCTGACCCCATGGCCAACCAAGGGTTCGACGCTTCTGATGTCATTTACCTGCTTATGCCTGACCGCTTTTCCAATGGCGACCCTAGCAATGATGAGATCGACGGCATGTTGGAAGGCGTGGATAGAAGCAACCCCAATGCCCGCCACGGCGGAGACATAAAAGGAATAGAAAACAACCTGGAATACATCAAGGATCTCGGCATGACTGCTGTTTGGCTAACGCCGGTTTTCGAGAATGACATGACCCCGAAGTACGGCGCCTATCACGGATATGCCGCCACCGATATGTACAAGATTGACCGACGGTTCGGGAGCAACGAAGAGTTTAAACGCTTTGTGGAAGTTTGCCACCAAAACGACTTAAAGGTGATTATGGACATGATCCACAACCACATTGGTGACCAACACTGGTGGATGAGGGATTTGCCGACCAAAGACTGGGTACACGATTTCGGAAAATATGGGCAGACCAACTACAGGGGCGCAGTGCAGTCAGACCCTTACGCTTCCCAATTCGACCTTGACAAGCTGGAAAGAGGCTGGTTCGTAGCCGAAATGCCCGATCTCAATCAACGCAATCCTTTGGTTGCCGACTATCTGATCTTCAACACCCTTTGGTGGATCGAGTACTCAGGCATTGATGGCATCCGCATGGATACTTACGTGTACCCTTACAAAGATTATATGGCCAAATGGGCCAAAGCAGTGATGGAAGCCTATCCTGATTTTAACATTGTGGGGGAAGCTTGGGTAGAGTCAGTTGCCCACGAAGCCTATTGGCAGGAAAATCTGCCAGGTGAAGGTGGGGATTATAACTCATACCTGCCCAATGTGACGGATTTCCAGGTTTTCACTGCACTTCAAAAAGCCTTCAATGAACCTTTCGGCTGGAGCAGCGGACTGATGCAACTGTACTTTGTGCTTTCTCAGGACAGGTTGTATTCAGACCCCAACAAAAATGTAATCTTTATGGAAAACCACGATACGGAACGTTATTTTACCACCGTTAAGGAAAATAAAGAACACTTTAAAATGGCCTACGCCTACCTGATGACTACCCGTGGCATTCCCCAAGTCTATTATGGATCTGAGTTGATGTTCCCCATGGATAAGGTAAGTGGCGATGGTGCCAAGCGCGTTGATATGCCCGGTGGCTTCCCAGGAGATGGGCGCAGCGTATTCACAGCAAGCGGTAGGACCGAAAGAGAGAACGAAGCCCATGCCTATGTAAGCAAAATTACGAACTGGCGAAAAGGGAAAGAAGTGATCCACAGTGGCAAACTCCTGCACTTTGTGCCCGATAATGATGTCTATGTCTATTTCCGTCACGATGATTCAGAAACTGTAATGGTGGTGATCAATAACCGGAAAGAGGCCGCAACCATTTCCCGCAAAAAACATATCGAGATGCTCAGGCCTCACACCCAAGGCTACAACCCGCTTACCGGGGAAACGATCAATATATCTGAAGACTTTAATGTGCCTGCAAAAACGGCTACCATATTAGAATTGAAATAAATAATATAGTATTCTGGCAAAAGCCAGGATACTCTTTTTACTTTTCTAATCTTTTTATTTCATTTTTTGTCCGTAAACGCACGGAAATGTTCGGATAAATCTATGCGAACACTTATCAATACCCTGTTTTCTCCAACAGGGGCAGGTTTATAATGGTATATTATTTGGCATATAGAGAAAAATGCAATCCTTTATTTAAGCTGTATTCCGTTTCACCATTAAAGCCCTCTCTTATGTTAAAAAGTTACTTCTTAATTGGAATCCGTAATCTTATAAGGGAAAAGTGGTTTTCCCTCATTAAAATACTTGGACTGGCATTGGGGCTGGCAGCTACATTTATTTTAGGCTTATATATTCAGGAAGACCTTTCTTTTGACAGGTTCCATCAGGATTCTTCGCGGATCTACCGGGTACTTACACTGGACATGGCCGAAGGGGTCAGCAGCAAATTAGTGGGAGTAACGCCTGTTGCCTTAGGCCCTGCTATGGTGGAGGAACTTCCCGAAGTCACCAACGCTGTAAGGATAAGACCTCTGGGGCGATTGAACATCAGTTATGAAGACAAGCTGCTAAGATGTGAGGGCTGCTTCAGGACAGAGTCTTCCTTTTTTGAGATATTCAACTTCCCGGTTCTGGAGGGAAAAAAAGAAGGAGTATTGGACGAACCCAATACCATTGCCATTACCGAGACATTATCGAAAAGGATTTTTGGGGAAGAAAGCCCCATTGGGAAAACCATAAAAGTTAACCAAACCCTTGAACTTTATGTTGTGGCCCTTTTGGCCGATCCTCCGGCAAACTCCCATATCCAATTTGATCTGCTCAGGTCAATAGTGCCCGGACAGGATGAGGAGAACTACCGACAAAGCCTGCTACAATGGGGAGGCCTCAATACATTTACCTACCTGAAGTTTGATAGGGAAATAGACAAGGCCGAGGTTGATGCCAAGATTCAGGCTATAGCCCGGAAAAATGAGGCGGTTGAAGTATTTGTTCCTACTTTGCAGGCACTGAATGATGTCCATTTGGGATCAAAAGAGATCCTTTTTGAGAGCAATTTCAATAAGTCGGATATGCAACATGTGGTCACGCTA
>NZ_JBGTCA010000347.1:0-3671 GCF_041749095.1 Aquiflexum sp.
ACACTAGCTTTTATCCGTAACAGTGCCTCATTTATTTTTCCAAATGAAACCTCTCTTTCCTCAATATGTACATAGGTGAGATCAATATCAACAGAAAGGCGAGGCATATTTCTCAAAAACAAATTTATTGCTGTTCCACCATGTAAGGCAAAGCATTTTTCTTTGTGTACTTCAGGAATTACAGCCAATAGAAGATTTACTTGATATCTATATTCCTGCCTGATCATATTCTTCCAATTCTCTGGGAACAGTAATCTGGTATGCCGGTATAAATACGCCATTTTTAACCAAACTTCTTTTCCCTTTTCCAAGATCAATATCTTCAAGTTTTAAATGGCTAAACCAAGAATGTCCTGCTTTTTCTGCAAAGTATAAAAAAAGTCTTTTAACCTTAATAGAGGAACAATGTTCTAAAAGTTCTTGGACCGATTTAGGCCTTAAATTGTTCAATCCCTCCATAAGTTCATGACATTCCAGAAAAGAATGCTCTTTGGGCGTGAGGTAAAAACATTCTAATATGGCACGGACCTGTCCTGAGATTTTTATTTTGAAATCTTTGATCTCAAAATCAACAAGTCCTAAATCAGCTGGTAGAAAATTTGTTTTATGGACCGAGAATTTTAATCTCCATTCATATTGCTTAAACCAAGTTGGCAATTGATCTTTCGCCAAAGCAAAAAGGAAAACTTTTGTTGTGCCAAGTTCTAAATAATGTGTTTTACCCAACATAGCTAAAGCTGTTCTACCTCCCGGATGAAAGTTGGAATTCAGATGGTTTTGCAAAGCATACAATGCTCCTTCATATTCCACATTGTCATCTGTCCTGATCATAGCCCCTGATCCAATGGACTCAAACCAATGGCTTTTTTTGTACCTCTTTTGCAGGTCAAGACTATATCCCTGTTCCACCAGCCAACTGCTTGTAAATACAATACCAGATGGATTTGAGCTGAGTAGTTGGTTTATTTTAGATCGATTTTCTTTATCCATAGTACCAATATAATTGATTATTTAAACCACATCAAAATAATAGTTTATTTATTTTATAATATAAGTACTAAAAGTACCCAATTTACATCATTTCTAAACCGTAATTTCACAAACTATTAAAATAGCAGTTCGATTACTGGATGTTGTTTCCATTTAAATTATGTTAAATGGGAATAATGCGGATAGATATCTAAACAAATTGCATTTTCAATAATAAATTTGAAAAAAATCTATCACTCTTGTTTTGTTATTTCACCTTTAACATCATCAGTCTCAAAATAAAGATGATAATGATTGCTGCAGCCGGGATTGAAACCGGATTTGCAATGAGGGCAGGTATTGTCTGAGGCCATATAGTCTTTGATGCTCAGCTCATTGCCACAAACACCACAAAGGATCGCTTTTTCATCAAATTCTGATGTAGGCCATACTTTATGCTTGTGGTCAGCTTCTTCTTCATGACAGGAAAAACAAGGGTAATACTTATCGCAGCACTTAAATTTGATCGCGATCACATCCATTTGAGAATGCCAATGCACGCAACGGGTCTGCATGTCTATTAATTTACCAAAGACGTTGACATCTCCGATTTTTATAAATTTGAATGGTTCTTCAACTGTATTTTGCGCAAAAATACTACTGGAAAAAATCAGCATCAGGGACAGGGTGATAAATAGTGTTAGTTTCATGTTCCGGTCAATTTACTCGCAAGGATGAATCAATCTTCTTTTAATGAATAGCCTTTCAAACTTTCTATTTAATCTCATTTCATTTAATTTTCCAAACTTGGTTTTCTTTTTCCAATTCATGGATCTCTGTTACTAATCAGAATTCCTGATACATTGATTTTTTTTGATTAGTCGGTTTCATTCTTATTTCACCATAATTGAGTTCCTCCCCTTCACCGATATAAACATTTTGTAGTTTTCCAGCGGAATTTTCGGTGATCACGGCAAATGATCCTTTAAAAGCAATCCCCAGGTTTGTATCGATATATTGGTCTTCCTTGTCCTGAGCGATGATGTATTGCACCAGTAGGTTACCAGCTACTTTACTTTGGATCCGTAATCCTTTAAAAACCCTACCCTGTTCCAGTTTTTCAACGGATTGAATGGAATGGTTATCCCTGTTTTCATCAAAAGGCTCGAACACCACCACAAAAGGTTGATCCCAAGCCGCTCCGGTTTTACGAATAACCAAAGTTGGAGTGGGTTCATTCTCGTAGGGTGCAGGCGCTTCAAAGGTAGGTGGTGCAAGCACCTTTGTGTACTCCCTGCTTTCGTCAGCCGGAATATGCAGATCCATGTAGATGGGCTTTTCAAATTTTTCGGACCCAAACCTGGCCCTTATCTCTTTTTTGTAATTTCCCGTAGTTTGCACTTCTTCAAAGAAATGCCAGCCCGGGTGGCGGTACTTCCGGTTTTGTTCCCAAGGCAGTCCGGCATTGGCCATGTACCTTTCGGGCGTTGACCTCAGTCCCAAATCATCATTCAGAAACAGTAAACTATCTCCAATATTGTGGTACAAATAATCATGGTATTGATCGGGCAATTTGGATTTGGAACGGAAAATATCCACATAGTATCCGGTGGTTTCCGAGGTCCTTATTAATGCCAGTGTGCGTTCCTGGTAGGCTTCTGCCTGTTCACCTTTGTCATCCACAAAACTGGTTATTGAAAAAGAATGATAGGGAGAGACAGCTTCTTCTTTCGGCATGGGTTCCATGGCAACCAGTTGAACGGTATTGATACCCAAATTTACCCAGCCGCCATCACTCCGGGAATTTCCATTTACAATAACCGTATTGTGGGCCGCAAAAATACGGGAATAGTTTTCATGTACGTCCTGTTGGTAACGGCCCCTTCCATTATCAACGCCCAACACTTCCCCTTTACCGTACAGTTCTATGTTCATTCCTTCTGCATGCCCATGAACCATGTGGGCACCACCTACAAAACACATCAAACCATCTTTGGGGTTTTGGGTGGCGCTTAAATTTCGTTGAAGAAAAATGCCCGCATGATCCACCTTGTCGGTTCGGGGATATACCAATTCTGCCTCCTCACCTTTAAATTCCCGGTCATACCAAAGCACCGCTAACATACCGTCCCTTTTATACCTATCCTGGTTTATTGCCCTGGTAAGAAGGGGTCCGAATTCATTGGTGATTTCCTTTACACCATCCATCTCTCCAAGCAGGTAGGCCTCTTCATAAATGCTATAGGGCGGTGTTCCCGTGCGTTTACCGTCCCCCCAACGGATAAGCTGATTGTTGGGATAGACAATGTAATCCAATGCCGGCAAGGAGAATAAAACGTTTGCGTACTTATCCCCCAGCCTTAGCGAAGGGTCGTATTTATTGATCACCAACATCAGCCTTGTTAATATCGATGCAGCTGCATTTAGGTATTGGGAGGTTTCGGGCCAAAGGTCTCCCTTCTCCTTATATATGGCTGCCATTACATTCAAAGCATCCTGGTGCTCTGTGCTTTCAGTCAGGAAATAAGAAAGTAAATTTTTACGTTCCTTTTCATCCTCCATGGCGAGGGCATTGTATACCAAACTGGGTGCCTCTAAAATGGGGTGATTTGATCCGGTCCCGCCATAATTGATTGTGATGTCGGCATAAGTACGGAAAACCCTCTGGGCATCGTCAATGGGAAAATCGGTTTTTTCTTTTT
>NZ_JBGTCA010000348.1:0-2323 GCF_041749095.1 Aquiflexum sp.
TAATTTTGAACATTTTGTTTTTATATTGAAATGCTTCCTGTAAATTTGCAGTCCCAAAAACAGTTGGTTAATAGGTCGTTAAGCTTATTAGAAAATAATTTAAATTCATCATACAGTGACTAAAGCAGAAGTAATCACCAAAATTTCAGACAAAACTGGAATTCAGAAAGACGATGTGGCTCAAACAATTGAGGCATTCTTCAAAGTAGTAAAAGATTCCATGGCAGAGGGGGATAACATTTACGTAAGAGGTTTCGGAAGTTTCATCAACAAGAAGAGAGCCAAGAAAATCGCACGTAACATCTCTAAAAACACAGCCATTGTAATCGATGAGCATTATGTTCCGGCCTTCAAACCTTCTAAAGTGTTTGTTGAGAAAATCAAGAACAGTAAAAAAATCAAAGAACTTGCTCCTCAGGATTAATCCTGAGAGCAGTTTTTCCTTATGAAAAAGTCCCAGATCATAATTTCAGTCCTTGGGATAGCATGTATTGTAGTTCTATTTTCCCTACCCAGATTTATTATAGACAATGATGAAGGAAACGCTGTCATCAGCGAAGGGGAGAACAGGCAAGATGCAAATGTGGAGGAAATCCACGATGCCCCATTGGGATTAGAGGAAAGGAATAGTATCAATACGCTGACTTCCGATTTGGAAAAAGCAGAAAGTAAGGAAAAATACGCATCTTTGGCAGAGGAAGTAGCATCATTATACACCAAATCGGGAAAATATGACAGTGCGGCTTTTTTCTTGGAAAAAGCCGCTGTCAAAACCGAAACAGTAGAAAGTTGGGAAAAAGCAGGAACTGCTTACTATGATGCCTACAGTTTTGCCATGAATGAACAAAAAGTAGCTTTTTTGGCAGATAAGGCCAAAACCTACTTAAACAAAGTTTTGGAAAAAGATCCAAAACGTCTGGACCTGAAAACAAAAGTGGCGATGACTTATGTGTCTTCTTCCAATCCAATGCAGGGAATAACCATGCTGAGGGAAATTTTGGAGGAGGATCCAACCAATGAAGACGGTCTCTTCAATATGGGTGTATTGTCCATGCAGTCAGGCCAATATAAAAGGGCAGCGGAACGCTTTGAGGAATTGGTACGTTACCATCCTGAAAATCTCCAAGGTCAGTTTTATCTTGGAGTGAGTTATTTCGAGTCCAAACAAAACAACAAAGCAAAAAAGCAATTTCAGTTGGTACAAAACATGAACTCAGACCCAATGGTTTTGGCAAGTGTGGAGAGCTACCTGGAAAGGCTATAAATAATTGTTCCACTTTAAATCTTTAAAACTATGCCATGCGGTAAAAAAAGAAAAAGACATAAGATCTCTACGCACAAGCGAAAAAAGAGACTTAGAAAAAACAGACATAAGAAGAAGTAATTCACTTCTTCTTTTTGAGTTTTTAAAGTAAACGTTCATTAACATATAAACCAGACACGATTGAGCACAGAATTATTAATTGATTCTGCTCCAACCGGTAGTCGTATTGCCCTTCTCAAAGATAAAAGCCTGGTCGAAATCCACTCAGAAGGTGGAGAAAATCAGTTTAAGGTCGGAGATATTTATTTGGGTACTGTCCGTAAAATTGTCAATGGGCTCAACGCAGCTTTCATTGATGTAGGTTATGAAAAGGATGCTTTCCTGCATTATCAGGATTTGGGTCCTCAGATCAACAGCCTCAACAAGTTTACAAAACTGGTACGCAATAATAATTATTCCAATCTTAACCTAAAGGGTTTTGTCAAAGAGCCTGATATTGAAAAGCTTGGAAAGATTTCCAATGTCCTTTCAAAAGGAAATCAGGTATTGGTGCAGGTGGTCAAAGAACCCATCTCTACCAAAGGGCCTAGATTATCGTGTGAGCTCTCCATTGCCGGTCGATACATTGTCCTAGTACCCTTTTCCGACACTGTCAACGTATCAAAAAAAATACGCAGTGCGGATGAGAGAAAAAGACTGGTCCGCTTAATCACTTCTATCAAACCGGCCAATTTTGGTGTCATTATCAGAACAGTAGCAGAAGGTCAGTCAGTCACAGAACTTGACAAAGACCTGAGAAACCTTTACACTACTTGGGAAGATGGCATGAAAAAGCTGGCCAAAGCAAAAGGACGCGACAAGGTAATCGGAGAAATGAGCATGGCTTCCTCTATCATTAGAGACCTGCTCAATGAATCTTTCGATGCAATCACCGTAGAGGATGAATTGATCTATGATCAAATCAGGTCTTACATCAGATCTATTGCCCCTGAAAAGGAAAAAATTGTTAAGCTTTACAACGGAAAAGCGAAGCTCTTTGAAAATTTTGGAATAGAGAAG
>NZ_JBGTCA010000349.1:0-18616 GCF_041749095.1 Aquiflexum sp.
TTATTTCACTTCAAATGAATATTCATCCAATTCATCTTGGCTTTTCATGATCACTTTGAACTTTCCCTTTCCAATGCTGCCATACTCCCAATCGGTATTGTGGACACCTGCTGGGAAATTTTGACTCCATGTTTTAATGGTTTCATCTTTATCATTTTTGATTTCAAAAGTGATTTCTCTTTCACTTTTAATATGAAAAAGTATGGTCTGTGTAGGTTTGTTGACCATCCCCTCGGACATCGCAGCTCTCCAAGGGTTGTACCTTATTTCTGATACACTGAGAATTTGTACTTCTTTTGTAGCTTCAAAAACCTTGTAAAGAGGTTTTAGGTCTACGATAAATACACTTCGTCCATGTGTGGCTACAACTAACTCGTTTTCTCTTTTTTGAATGGCCATATCATAAATAGCCACATTCGGAATGCTTCCCTGCATCAGTTCATAGCTTTTTCCTGCATCTGTAGAAACGTACAGACCTTGGTCTGTTCCCAAAAAAAGAATTGAGGGATTGGTATGGTCTTCTTTGATAATATTCACAGCTTCCATTGGAAGATTGGAGGCTATTGAGTTCCACGTTTTTCCGTAGTCATTGCTTTTGTAAACAAATGGTGTGAATTCGTCAAAACGGTAGCCGGTCAAGGTTACATACACCAACCCTTCCCGATGCTGTGAAGGTGTCACACTACTGATCCATCTGTTTTGTGGAAGTCCTTTGCTGATGTCAACCCAGTTGTTTCCATGGTCTCTTGTTATCCATAGGTTTCCATCATCAGAACCGGCATACAAGGTTCCAAATTCAAAAGGCGATTCCTCAATCACAGATAAGGTGGCAAAAGGCACATTGCCGCTTTTCTGGTTTTTGGTCAGGTCAAGTGAAATGGTTTCCCAAGTGTCACCCCTATCCAGACTTCTGTAAACATACTGGGAGCCCATATAAAAGATATCCTGATTATGTTTACTCAATACAGCAGGTGTTCTCCAGTTCCATCTATTTGGAACTCTTCCGATGTCATGGGAAGGGGTAACGGATTTCCTTTCATCGGTTTTGGTATTGATTCTGAAGTAATTCCCAAATTGAAAACCTGTATAGATGATGTCATTGTTTCGGGTATCTACGGCGACTACCATGCCGTCACCACCCATTAGAGACGACCATTGGTCGGAAGGTTTATTGGTAGAACTACCATACCAGACTCCATTGTCCTGCATTCCACCATATACGTTGTAAGGTGTTTTTTTATCCACCATGACAGAATAAAACTGGCTAATGGTCAATTGGTCATTCAAATGAGTCCACCTTTCACCACCTCCAAATGAACTGTAAAGTCCGCCGTCGGTGCCCAATAGAATATGTTTGGAATCTTTTGGATTTATCCACATTGATTGATGGTCAGAATGTACATTGCCAACCGTGTCGGTTCTGGCAAACGTTTTCCCCCCATCTCTGGAAACCAAAAGAGGAACACCTAAAATATATACCTCATCCTCATTGGATGTTCCGACCCTGACTTCGCCAAAATAATAACCATAAGTGTTATAGACCCTTTCCAGATTCGTTTCACTGACTTTTTTCCAGCTTTTGCCAGCGTCCTCGGACCTGTAAACTTCTGCACCGGTAACAGCGCTGTTGAAAAGCGAAGCATTAGCGTCCTGTCCATCTCCATGATATTGTGCAATCTGGATGGGTGTAATTCTCCCTAAGTTTATGAGTCTTTTGACAGTCTTGGCATCATATTTAGCAGCAAATCTATTGCTTCTGAGGAAGCGGTCCAATTTGTCATCGTCCAGATTTAGAATGTCGGATGGGGACAATGTTTTGAAATTATCAAACGTCAGGTCACTTTCGGCCTGTCTTTGCGGTTGCCTGGCTTCTCTGCTTTCTGCCTTTTGGTAATCATGAAGTGCATAGACCACATTGGGACTGCTTAAGCTGAAATCAAACCCGATCCTTCCCACAAACTCATCTTGGGGAAAACCTCCCGAGACTTTCTTCCATGTATCGCCACCATCTTCTGATCTCCAAATTCCGGATCCTTTCCCATTTCCGATAAAATCATGGGATTGTCTGTATCTCTCCCAAGATGCTGCCAACAAAACATTAGGATTGGATGGATCTAATTTGATGTCTATGATTCCTGTGTTGTCATTGATAAAAAGGGTTTTTTTCCAGGTTTTTCCACCATCTGAGGTTTTGTAAAGACCCCGTTCTTCATTTTTGGAATAGAGGGCGCCCATCGAACCTACCCACACAACATTGGGATTGGTAGGGTGAATCTGAATCTGTCCGATATGATGTGAATGTGGCAATCCCATAAATTTCCAGGTATCCCCTCCATCTTGGGACTTATAAATACCTGAACCGGCATAGGTAGACCGACTTGAATTATTTTCTCCTGTTCCCACCCAAATGATATTGTTGTCTGAAGGGGCAATGGCCATATCACCGATTCCCAGCGAACCCTGATTGTCAAAAACCGGTGAAAATGACTGACCGTTGTCCTGGGTCTTCCACACACCGCCTGACGCCGCGGCAATAAAATAAGTTTTAAAGTCATTGGTGACCTCAATATCGACGACCCTACCGCTGGTGTTGGTTGGGCCGATCAATCTGGCCGGGTAATTTTTATAGGGAGAATTGGCCAGCATTTCCTGATGCTTTTTGACTGCTTCCTGCATCTCTTTGGAAGAACTTGCCTTTATCTGTTGGGCATCAGTTTGTGAGATTTGAAGAACAAAAGCCAGTGCTACGAGCCAAAAGCTTATAAAATGTAGATTTTTCTGCATGTGTTTAGTTGATTGGTTCAACAATATAAAAAAAGGTGTGTTTACTTTATTAGAAATATGGACAAGCAGAAATCTGAACGGATGACTGGATTTTACTTTACTCTAATATGCGTGTTGATTTAAATAAGGATTGGTGGGCATAAAACATCACTTCGGGCTTTCAATAAAGATTGATCTTTGTGGTTTGAATTACTACACCACGGCGTACAAGTATCTATCAATATAGAACCCGCCTCCCGGAGGGCAGGTATCAATGAATATCTAATTATTTTAAGTAAATAATAAATTTATTAGGCGGCAGATTTCCTTGACACATTTTATAATCCACAATAAATGGAATATTTTATCTCCAATTTCTATCTTTGTTTATACCAATCATTAATGAAATGGGAAAATACCTGAAGTACACTAAAAATTTCTATTTTGTTTTCACTCTCTTTTTTGTCATTTGGATGGTGTTCATTGATTCCAATGACATACTGACCCAATATAAGCTCAAGTCAAAATTAAAGGAGTTGGATAAGCAGAAGGAGTTTTATCTGGAAAGAAAGGAAAAGATACAAGCAGATAGAGAAGAATTGATGAGCAATAATGAACTCTTGGAAAAGTTTGCCCGTGAAAGGTATTTAATGAAGCGAAAAACTGAGGATTTGTATGTTGTCATTGAAGACTAAAATATTATTGCCATTTTGGATATCGATTCTTTTTTTTGTCATTGTTCCGGCGGAAGCCCAAAGGTACATAGATGAAGGAAATCGACCTCTTTTTAAAGACAGGTTGTTTTTTGGAGGAAATTTTGCCCTGCAATTTGGTACAATTACTTTTATTGATGTTTCGCCTTTGGCGGGTGTGATGATCACCAACCGTTTTTCCTCAGGAGTTGGAATGACTTATCAATATTTTAACGACAGAAGATTTATTGGTGGCAACAACAGTATTTATGGAGGGAGAATTTTCTCCAGGTACAATATTTTTCCAAATATCTTCGCCCATGCTGAATATGAAAGTTTAAATCTGGATGCGTACAATCGTATCACAGAAAGATTTGAACGAATCTGGGTTCCGGGCTTGTTGATTGGAGGAGGTTATTTTATTCCTTTCGGTGATAGGGGAGGTACTAACATCACTCTTTTATACAATGTTTTACATGACAACTTTCGTTCTCCATATAATTCGCCTCTGATTATCCGGTTTGGATTTATGCTTTAATATAAAAAAAATGTCCTCCTTCACCCAGAAACTCAGCAAATCCCATAAGGCATGTCCCGAATGTCCTTCACCTAAAGTGATCCATACTTTTTTTGAAAATATTCTGGGTTTGCTTTTTCCTGATTTTGCACCGGAACTTCTCAAAGAGGAAGATCAGATTGTGGAAAAAATCGAAGAACTCAAACATATGCTTTCAAGAATTCTTATCCGGAATAAACACCTTTATTCGGGAGATGGAGTTGAGATTTCAAATACATTTTTTGATGGTCTCGAAGAAATATATGACTTATTGCATCAGGATGTACAGGCTATTTTTGATGGTGATCCTGCTGCAAAGTCAAAGACTGAAGTCATCAGATGTTATCCCGGCTTCTATGCAGTGGCTGCATACAGGATGGCACATTCTCTACACGTTCTTGGCGTTAACCTTATACCGAGAATGATCACTGAATTTGCCCATAGTAGAACAGGTGTGGATATACATCCCGGAGCCAAAATCGGCGAGAGATTCTGTATCGACCACGCAACGGGCATTGTCATCGGAGAAACTACAATAATCGGAGATTGTGTGAAAATCTATCAGGGGGTTACTTTGGGAGCTTTGAGTGTGGATAAGGAGGATGCTGATAAAAAACGGCACCCTACCATTGAAGATCATGTGGTCATCTATGCAGGGGCTACTATTCTCGGAGGAGATACTGTAATCGGACACCATTCCATTATTGGAGGAAATGTATGGATTACCAAAAGTGTTCCTCCTCATAGCAAGATTTATTATCAGGCAAAGATGTACAATCCAAGTTCCAATGAAACGGATACCTATATCATAAAAAGTGAAGGATGAAACTGGTTGATTTAATAGGTAATACACCTCAGGTGGAACTCAAGCATATCCCTATCAATCCTAAGGTTAAGATTTTTTGTAAACTGGAAGGACAAAATCCCGGAGGTTCTGTAAAAGACAGGGCGGCTTTTAATATGATCAAAAGCGCCTTGGATAGAGGAGATATAAAGCCAGGCGACAAATTAGTAGAGGCTACCAGTGGCAATACAGGAATTGCGCTCGCCATGGTTGCCAACGTACTTGGTCTCAAGATGACTTTGGTGATGCCTGACAATTCCACCAAAGAAAGGGTGTTATCCATGGAAGCTTATGGTGCAAAGGTGATATTGACTCCTGCCGAAAAAACCATTGAGTATTCAAGGGTGCTTGCTGAGGAAATGAGAGATGAACAGGGTTATTTTATGTTGGATCAGTTTGCCAATGAAGACAACTATATGGCCCATTATTATGGTACAGGCCCTGAAATTTGGCGGGATACAGGTGGCGAAATAACACATTTTGTTTCTGCTATGGGCACCACGGGTACCATTATGGGAGTCTCCAGGTATTTAAAAGAAAGGAATAAATCTGTTCAGATTGTCGGGACTCAACCAACTGACGGATCAAATATCCCTGGAATCAGAAGGTGGTCCCCGGAATTTCTGCCAAAAATTTTTGATCCCAAAAGAGTGGACCAAGTAATGGATGTCAGTCAGGATGAAGCTACCAAAATGACCCGCAGGATGGCTAAAGAAGAAGGGATTCTGGCAGGAATGAGCAGCGGAGGAGCTTTGTATGCTGCTTTGCAGCTTTCCGAAAAACTTGATTCCGGTCTTATTGTTTGTATTACCTGTGACAGGGGAGACCGGTATTTGAGTTCTGACCTTTTTGCATAAAAAATCCCGAAGGATCGCTCCCCCGGGATAACCACAAAAAACGAGACATTATCTCTATTATTTAATAAAGTTGGTAAGCAGTTGAAGGCTGAGGTTGTTGTTTCCATTGGCCGGATCTGAGAAACCTCTCACCACCAGGGTATATACCCTATTGCCCCTGATTTCGATATCGTTGACTGTCAATAGCGTTTCCCCTGATGTTTTTGATTTCAGAGTTACTTTTATAGTGCCTTTTGCTATAGATTCAAAATCAGTGATTTCCAAATACTCATTTTTTTCACCGAAGGGCAATGAAGTTTCATTGATCAAGACTTCAATTTCTTCTGTGTCCGGAGAAAGATGGGCCAATCTTACCTGGGCATTATCACTGTCAGGCTCCTCCCAGATATCTTCAACTTTCACAGCATCAATTTCCGATGCTTTGTTTACCAAAAACATGGAATAGACCTTGTCCTGTTCCAAGGTGAATTCTGTCTCCAAAAGGACATTTGCAGCATTGTGAGGTTTGAACCTTAACTTCCTATTACCTATATGAAAAGGACTATAAGGGAAAGTTGCACTGTATTCCAATGGATTGTTGTTGATTCTTGTTGCTTCAGTATGGATGTCCAGAAGGGGGGCATCAGGTGAAGCATGGTAAATGGATAGAAATGCGGATGGAGGAATGGGCTGTCCTTCATCATTGTCAAAGCAAGCTGTCATTAATAAAACTGAAGAAAGAGTAAGCATAATGCCAAATGCTTTTCCCCGAATCATGTTAATTTTTTTGGTGTTCATAATTATAATTGGTTTAGTTTATTCAGTTCTCTAGACGCAACTATTTTTAAAAACGCTACAAAATTTTAAAAAAAAATCCCCGAAATTTTTCCGGGGATATAAAATCATATTTTGTCAGGTTCAGGATGCTGCCATGGACTTCGATAAGGCCTCCTTAGCTTTTGCGTGGCTTCAGGGTCATCGACCACAATCATTTTTTTAGGATCATAGACCAAAGACCTTCCCAATTCCATTGACATATTTGCCAAAATACAAGAGGCAGAAGAGATATGTCCTTCAAGAACATCTGCAACCGGAAGTTCCCCGGATTCCATTGAATCAAGGAGGTTTTGGAATTGTCCCCTAGTGGCAGATGCGGCATGAAGTTCTATTCTTGCCTCGGTAAGATCCTCCGGGTATTTTTCTTTTTCATAAAGGACATCATATTCAATTTTTTCACCTTTGGGATAAGGGAAATATTCAGCCTTCATGGTACTCCCGGCCAAATAACCATACTCTCCAAATATTTTAAATGCCCAAGGATATTCAGGGTCAACCGGATTTCCCCATGTCCGATGCTGCCAAACTACATTCAGTTCATCAAACTCATAGATGGCTGTTTGGGTGTCGGCAATGTTGGCTTTACTTTCTTTCTGTACATAAATCCCACCCGTTGCTGTTATCTTTTTTGGCCAGCCCAAGCCCAATATCCATCGGACTGTATCCAGCATGTGAACGCACATGTCTCCTGGAATACCATTCCCATATTGCATGAAGGATCTCCATTTGCCATGGAGAATGCCATCGTACTCCCGGTAAGGTGCAGGGCCTGTCCACATGTCATAATCGATATGTGGTGGAACAGGTTCCGCCGGAGGATTGGCGTTCAAACGCATGTGGTAATAACAGCACACTTCAGCATGGGAAACTTTACCTAATTTGCCACTGTCAATAATTTCTTTTTTTGCTTTTATAATGTGTGGGGTACTTCTTCGCTGTACCCCGACCTGAACCATTTTGTTATACTTTCTGGCTGCCGCAACTATTGCTTCTCCCTCAATCACATCAACAGAAATCGGCTTTTGCAGGTATAAATGCGATCCTGCTTTTAATGCTGCTATCGCCTGTAGAGCATGCCAATGGTCAGGAGTTCCGATTATGGTAATATCCAGTTTGTGATTTTTAAGCAGTTCCCGATAATCTTTATAAAGTTTCGGGACTTTGCCGGATTTTTGTCTTGTGGCGACAAGGTCTCCAGCTTCTTTTAGCATCTTACTGTCCACATCGCACAAAGCAACTACATCCACGTTTGCAATCTGAATTAATCTGAAGAGGTCGCTTTTTCCATACCATCCTGATCCTATGAGTGCAACTTTTAATGGCTCTTCATTGTGAATAAAATCCATACTCATCATGCCCATACTGGCCAAAGCCAATGCGGCACTGCTGCCTTTTAGAAACTGACGGCGGTTGAAATTTTGGGTCTCCATAGAAAGGGAAAGGTTAGATTTGCTGAAATTAATCCCTCAATTTACAAAAAGGTCAAACCTGAACAAATTTCATTTGACCAGTGGTATGATTTATGATCATGTTTACTTATAAACCAATGAATAGTCTGATTAAAGGGTATTGCATCAAAAAATAAATAAATTGTTACCTGATCCTACATCAAACTTCAATCTCATGAAAAACCTATTGACTATTTTAACGACAATTTTGATAAGTTATAGCTTGCATGGCCAGACTTGGTCTACTTTAAATCCTTCAAATTCCTGTACTGAAAGACATGAATGTGCCGCAGCATCATTTGGTGATAAACTTTACCTGTTGGGCGGACGGGGAATGAAACCTGTGGAGGTGTATGACCCCAATTCCGATAAATGGGAGAAAAAATCAATGGCACCTTTGGAAATGCACCATTTTCAAGCAGTTCCTTATGGGGATAAAATTTACGTGATCGGTGCTTTTACAGGGGGGTATCCCCACGAAACCCCGGTTCCACATGTCTATATGTATGAGCCTTCTTCCGATAAATGGATCAAAGGCCATGAAATACCGGAAAATCGACGAAGAGGTTCAGCAGGTGTAGTAGTCCATCAGGACAAGTTCTATATTGTAGGTGGAATTGAGGATGGTCATTGGGCTGATAATAGGGATTATCTGGATGAATATGATCCTAAAACAGGAGAATGGACAACTTTACCGGATTTACCAAGGGTCAGGGATCACTTTCAGGCGGTAGTAGTGGAAGGTAAATTATATGCTGTTGGCGGCAGAAAATCCTTTGCTAAGGAAGGCCATGGATTTGAGTTGACTTATGGGGAGGTGGATGTCTATGATTTTGAAAAAAAGAAATGGGAGACACTCTCAGGGAACCAGGATCTCCCGACCCAAAGGGCAGGTAATTCTTCTGTTAATTATAAAAAAGGTTATATAGTAGTCGGAGGGGAAAGTTCCGGTCAGGTACCTGCCCACAATGAGGTTGAGTATTTTGAGCCTGGCAAAGGTTGGTCCATGCTCAACAGACTGGAAAGGGGGAGGCATGGTATGCAGGTGGTTCCCATTGGAGGGAAATATTATGTTGCCGCCGGATGTGGAAACCGTGGCGGTAACCCCGAGCTTACCAGTATTGAGGTTATGAAATGAATTTCACACCGAATTTTTCTCCCATGGCCTTCAAATCATCAACAACCGGTTTGATAATCGGAATGCCTTCTATTTTTCTATGGGTCTCCAATTCTCTTTCCGGATCTCCCGGAATCAATACCTTTTCCTGACCATCTACAGGTTTGGCATTTCTGAATCGGCCTATCCAATTATCCATATTGGACTTGAACTCATCGGCAGGTCTAAAAGCATCAACCCGCATGGCACCTAAAAAATGTCCGAGTCCTTCCCCAACAGGATTGGGGTGAGGTTCCAAAAATGCAACAAAAGGTGGAACCCAAGGGCCGTAATTCGCTCCTGATAAAACGGCTGAAAAAATATCTACAATAGCACCTAATGCATAGCCTTTATGGGATCCATGCTCTCTGTCCCCGCCAAGTGGCAACAATGCACCTCCTTTTTTTACCCCATTGGCATCAGTGGTCTGATTGCCGTCCTTGTCCTGCACCCAACCTAAGGGAGCGTTCAGTTCTTTTCTTTGTAAGATTTCCAATTTACCATTGGCCGCTGTGGTAGTTGCCATATCGGCAACAAAAGGAGGCTGTTCATTTGCAGGGATGGCCACTGAAATAGGATTTGTTCCCAACATCCTTTCTTTCGAAAAAGTCGGACTTACCAATGGGCTGGCGTTGGTCAGGGAAATTCCGATCATGTCATGTTCCAATGCCATCATCGCATGATAGCCTGCAATGCCATAATGGTTGGAATTTTTGACTGATACCCATCCTGTCCCTACATTTTTTGCTTTTTCGATGGCCACTTTCATAGCAAAAGGAGCGACTACCAAGCCTAGTCCACCATCACCGTCAACTACAGCTGTACTTGGAGTTTCATGGACAATATTAATATCAGGTTTTGAATTGATCCTTCCTTTTTCCCAAAGTCTGACATAACCTGACAATCTTGCGACACCATGTGAATCCACTCCTCTGAGGTCTGCAGAAAGTAACACATCAGTGGCCAAAGAGGCATCTTTTTCGGGACAGCCAATTTTTAGAAATATGTTTTTGGTGAAATTATACAGATCGGAATATTGGAATACCATACATATAGCAATTCATGTACTGATTAAATCAAATGTTTGATGGCTTATTGACTGACAACAGTAGCCATAGAATGCTTACCCATCAACTGAGCAATTGCCCCTTCTTTTAAAGCGAAGTTGGAACAGACCAAAACAGAAACCGGAACTAACTTCAAAATATAGGTTATCAGGCAGGAAGCTACCACAATCATATCCACCCGCATGGGAATCATGCCTTGAATGTTCAATCTTTCTTCTTTATTGAGCGTCAAAAGCTTTTGTGCGATCACCTCAAACTCTTCTTTTGGAAGTTGGAATACTTGCTGATTTTTTGATTTCGTCTGATGAAGTGAAGCATAATACATGTCTGTCAATGTATCGAAAGTTCCGGATGCCCCTACCAATCCTTTAGGATTGTACTTCAGGATAGCCTGTTCAAGTTCAGATAATTTTTCTTTAAGGTAAAAAGTGAGTTTTTCAACTTCTTCGGGAAGTATGGGGTCGTGATAATGGAACAGATCCAGCAATCTCTGTCCACCGATTTCAAAACTCTGCCTCCAGAAAGCTTCATTTGAATTGCCGATGATAAATTCAACAGACCCACCACCAATATCCATCATCAGGTAGGTTTCCCCATTCAAAGAGCCGCTAAACCTGATGCCTTCATAGATCATCTGGGCTTCTTGTATGCCGTTAATGACATTTACTTCAATCTGAAAAAGTTCTTTTATCTGATTTACAAACGCTCTTCCGTTTTGGGCATTCCGGACGGCACTGGTGGCAAAAGCAAAAATATTTTGGATTCCTTCCCCATCGATCATACTTCTAAAGTGTTTCAGTGTATGAAATGCTCTTTTGATGGCATCGGTGTGGATATTGTTTTGGCTGATACCGCCCTGTCCGATTTTTACAGGGATTTTTTCCTTATAAATAGTATTGTATTTATCCTCATACAATTCAACCAACAACAAATGAAATGTGTTGGTACCCATGTCTATTATCGCTGCCTTAGTCGGAAACATACCGCCTTAATTTTGGTTGTGCGAATATAGAAAGTTTATCTTAAATCCATTGTTTGGACAAATTATTATGTTTTGAAATTGATCGCACTTAGGTTGGTCAGTAATTATTTTCTCACTTTATTGCCCTTACTTATATTTGACAGAAATAAACCTAAAAGCTAATGGATAAGGACAGTGAAATCAAAGGTGTTTATACACTTCCAAGTAATAAAGACAAGTTTGAATTATTGAAGAAAAAAAATGAAGAAGCATTACTTGGAGGAGGGGAAAAAAGGATTGAAGGGCAGCATAAAAAAGGAAAATTAACCGCAAGGGAAAGAATCCATTTGCTTCTTGATGAAGGGTCATTTCAGGAAACAGATAAGTTTGTCATGCACCGGGCCAAAGACTTTGGATTGGATAAGGAACATTACCTTGGCGATGGTGTGGTTACCGGATATGGAGAAATCAATGGTCGTTTGGTGTATGTTTATTCCCAGGATTTCACTGTTTTTGGCGGCTCCCTTTCCGAAACCCATGCAGAGAAAATCTGCAAAATCATGGATATGGCGATGAAGAATGGTGCGCCTGTTATAGGCCTAAATGATTCAGGTGGAGCAAGGATACAAGAGGGGGTGGTTTCGTTAGGGGGCTATGCAGATATCTTCTATAGAAATACTTTAGCTTCTGGTGTTATTCCTCAGATATCTGCGATTATGGGGCCATGCGCTGGAGGTGCCGTCTATTCACCTGCGATTACGGATTTTGTATTGATGGTTGAAAACACCTCATACATGTTTGTGACAGGACCAAATGTGGTCAAGACCGTAACCCAAGAAAATGTAACAGCCGAGGAGTTGGGCGGTGCAAGTGCTCACAGTACCAAAAGTGGCGTGACACATTTTGCCTGTAGCAATGAGCTTGCCTGCATCCAACATATCAAAAAATTGCTCAGTTATATTCCCCAAAACTGTGAAGATGAAGCCCCGATTTATCCTTATGAACTAAAAGGCGATGAAAAAAGAGAAGTGCTTGATACTTTAATTCCAGACAATACCAATCACCCTTATGATATTAGGGAAGTGGTAGAGGGTATTGTTGATGAGTCGACCTTTTTGGAGGTCCATAAAAACTATGCTGAAAATATAGTGGTTGGCTTTGCAAGGTTAGCTGGACGTAGTATAGGAATAGTTGGTAATCAACCACAATCTCTAGCTGGTGTTTTGGATAATCATGCCTCCATGAAAGCAGCAAGATTTGTTAGATTTTGTGACTCCTTTAATGTCCCCTTGTTGGTTTTGGTGGATGTTCCGGGGTTTTTGCCCGGGACGGATCAGGAATGGAATGGGATTATCACCAACGGTGCCAAGCTCTTATATGCATTTTCGGAGGCAACAGTTCCAAGGATAACTGTAATTACAAGAAAGGCTTATGGCGGTGCATACGATGTGATGAATTCGAAGCACATTGGTGCTGATCTGAATTTTGCATGGCCGACTGCTGAGATTGCCGTTATGGGTGCAAAAGGAGCTGCTGAAATTATTTTTAAAAGGGAAATAGCTGAGGCAGAGGATCCGGAAGCCAAATTGCAGGAAAAGATTGATGACTACACTGCAAAATTTGCCAATCCATACCGTGCAGCCCACAGAGGATTTATAGATGAAGTCATCATTCCTTCTGAAACCCGGGAAAAATTGATAAGAGGCTATAAAATGCTAGAGAATAAAGTTGATAAACTCCCGAGGAAGAAGCATGGAAATATTCCTTTGTAGTAAAATTGTTAATTGAGTGATTAGTAATTGGGTAATTTAGGAATTAAAATTAGTTAATTAGGTTAATAGATATTTAGCTGGCATTACTAAATAACCATATGATCGTTGCCTATGATGAGGATTATATAACTCAATATGAACTTAATGATTTTAGGTTTTTGTATAAAGATTCTTTAAAGTTACTCAACGGTTATATAGGCTATCTTAAAAAGGCAAAAACAGGAGATGTAAAACCGTAATAACAATTTTCACTACGCTCAATTAACTGATCACTTATTTAACTACTCACATATTCACCTATCACTACAATGACTCCATCCAATAACTTTCTCTACAAATACCTTAACAACGCCTCACCAACAGGATTTGAAGCATCAGGACAAAAAATCTGGTTGGAATATGTCAAGCCTTTTGTAGACACTTATTTCACTGATAATTACGGAACAGTGGTAGGCGTGATTAATCCCGAGGCTGAATTTAAAGTTGTCATTGAAGCACATGCAGATGAAATCAGTTGGTTTGTGAATTACATTAATGATGAAGGATACATCTATGTACGCCGCAATGGAGGTTCAGACCACATGATCGCCCCTTCGATGCGTGTCAATATACATACTGATGATGCCGTGATTCCCGGTGTTTTTGGTTGGCCTGCCATCCATACCCGAAAGGAAGGAAAGGAAGAAGCTCCTACTTTGGAGAATATTTTTATAGATGTCGGAGCAAGGACAAAAGAAGAGGTGAAGAAAATGGGAATCCATGTCGGCTGCGTAATCACTTTTAAAGATGAGTTACAGGAATTGAACGGTAAATTCTACTCCGGTAGGGCACTCGACAATAGAATTGGCGGCTACATGATTGCCCAAGTGACCAAAAAAATTCATGAATATAAGATTAAACTGCCTTTCGGTCTTTACATTGTCAATGCGGTACAGGAGGAGATTGGACTAAGAGGAGCGGAAATGATTGCCGCAAATATAAAGCCTCATGTCGCCATAATCACAGATGTTTGTCATGACACCACAGCGCCTATGTATAATAAGATGAAAAGTGGTGAACAGATAGCAGGCAAAGGGCCTGTCTTGACATACGGTGCAGCAGTTCACAAAAAGCTACTTGATCTGATCATTGGCACAGCCCAAAAAAATGACATCCCATTCCAAAGGGCCGCGGCATCAAGAAGTACAGGAACTGATACGGATGCTTTTGCCTATTCCAATGAAGGAGTTCCCTCAGCATTGATTTCCCTTCCGTTGAAATACATGCATACCACAGTCGAAACAGCAAGTAAAGAAGATATCGAAAATGTCATCTTGTTGATGTATCAGTTTTTGTGTGAATTGGATCCTAAGTATGATTTCAGGTATATAAAATAAGTCCACAGACCACAGTCCACATTGGGCAACCAGCCTAGACTGTTGTCCATGGCCTATTGACTATGAATTTTAAAGATCAGCTCGGCCGAACAGTTTCTCTTCCATTTCCACCAAAAAGGATTATCTCCTTGGTTCCATCGCAGACGGAGCTTTTGGTGGACTTGGGTTTGAGGGATAGTTTGGTCGGTGTGACCAAGTTTTGTGTACATCCAAAGGGTCTTAAAAAAGAAAAGAAAATAATCGGAGGCACAAAAAACTTTCATTTTGATAAAATTGATTCCTTAAAGCCTGATTTGATCATTGGAAATAAGGAAGAAAACTACAAAGAAGGGATAGAGAATTTGTCAGAAAAATATCCCGTATGGATGAGTGATATTTATACCTTGGAGAACACCTTTCAAATGATGCTCGGGATAGGGGAAGTTACCGGTACACTTGGAAAGGCCGAAGTTTTGGTAGCAAAGATCAGGAGCGATTTGGATTTTGTTCCCAAGATGAAAGGATTTGCGGTGTATCTGATTTGGAATAATCCTATGATGGCCGCTGGTAAAAATACTTTTATAGATGAAATGCTTTTTAGAGCGGGATTTGTCAATCTGATTGAAAAAGACCGTTATCCCGAGCTCTCCATAACGGAACTCAAGGCTTTGGCACCTGAATATTTATTGTTGAGTTCCGAACCTTACCCATTCAAGCAAAAGCACCTGAATGAGTTTGCTGCACTTTTACCGCAATCCAAAATCCTTTTGGTGGATGGAGAGATGTTTTCATGGTATGGGAGTAGATTATTGTATTTTAAATCGTACTTGGAAAATGAGGTGATTTAAATGACAAAGTGATGAGTGGTTGGTACAGTAAAAATATTTCCGGATATGAGGAATAAATGATGTTTGGGTTTTTTTAAGCTTTGATCTATATCCTCACCAATTCTTCCGTTTATAAAAATATCAAACATACTAAAAGACTTTCTTAAATTTTTTAATTAACTTTTCTGCTCCTAATATTTATAACATACCCAAAATCATGAAGCAACATAGAAGAAACTTCCTTAAAAAACTGGGAGCCACAGGAGCAGTTGCTGCTCTGAGTCCTATAGTTTTCACCAATGAATCCACTGCAAAAGAATTTTTAGATAGATCCAATATTTTTGATAGTGAGAATACTTCGACACTACGCATTGCCCTTATCGGTGCCGGAATTATGGGGACTGAAGATACAAATACAGCCTTAAGGCATCCCAATGTGGAATTGGTTGCCGTCTGTGATTTGTATTTGGGAAGACTGGAATCTGCCAAACAAAAATGGGGGAGCCACCTTTTTGTAACCCAAGACCATAAAGAAATTCTGAAAAGAAAAGATGTGGATGCGGTAATTATCGCTACTTCAGACCATTGGCACAAGCAAATTAGTATAGATGCAATGAATGCAGGAAAGCACGTTTACTGCGAAAAGCCCATGGTCCATTCGGTTAAAGAAGGTATGGATGTGATCAATGCCTGGAAAAAATCCAATAAGGTAATGGTGGTGGGCAGTCAGGGTGTGTCCTCATTAGGAAATGAAAAAGCCAAGGAGCTATTGGCAGCAGGTGTCATTGGTGACATGGTTTATGCCGAAGGTTTTTGGGCCAGAATGTCTCCCGAAGGAGCTTGGCAATATAACGTACCCAAAGACGGCAATGAACAAACGGTTGATTGGAAAAGATATATTTCCAATACCACAAGCAGGGAATGGGATCCATTGAGGTTTTTCAGGTGGAGAAACTACCTTGATTATGGGACTGGTATGTCAGGTGACCTTTTTGTACATCTTTTTTCAAGTTTACATTTCATTACAGATTCCTATGGCCCAAATAAAGTATCTGCAATGGGAGGCTTAAGATACTGGAAAGATGGCAGAGAAGTTCCGGATGTTTTGTTGGGAACGTTTGATTATCCTCAAACAGATCAGCATGCTGGTTTTAATTTGTCTCTCAGATGTAATTTCGTAGATGGTACAAGTGGGACCACTTATCTGAGGATAGTTGGCACCAAAGGTTCTATGGATGTGAAATGGGAAGAGGTGGTTGTGAAAATGAATTCCACTGCCATGAGTGATGATCCTTTTTTACAGGAACAAGCCAGGCTAAGAGGAGAAACAGAAACAAGGGCTAAAATCTTGCCTCCAAAAGAACAGGTTTATACAGCTGAAAGATCTTGGAAAGGTGCACACTATGACCATTTTGGAAATTGGTTTCATGCAATCAGAACGGGAGGTAAAGTTGCTGAGGATCCTGTTTTTGGTTTTAGAGCCGCAGCCCCGGCTTTGTTATGTAATGACAGTTATTTTCAGAATAAATTCATCAATTGGGATCCAGTAAATATGAAATTAATATAACCTAGAACATGAAAAATAAGATAATTGGATTGATGGTCCTGGCATGGTTTCTTAATGCATGTAGCACGGACAAAAAGGAAACAATTACCGATGAAGAAGAAGAAGTGATAGTTCCTGATAACAGCCTGACTGATGATGAAAAATCTGCCGGATGGATGCTCCTTTTTGATGGAGTAAATACTGATGGTTGGAGAGCATTCAATGGAGAAGAATTTCCTGACGGATGGGTTGTGGAGGATGGATCCCTTAAAGCATTAGGATTAGGGGGAGATATTGGGGGCGACATAGTCTTTGCACCAATGGATTTTGAAAATTTTGAGATGGAATTCACTTGGAAGATTGGTCCCGGCGGGAATAGTGGGGTATTTTATCATGTAATAGAAGACCCTAAGTATGCAGCTCCTTATGAAACAGGGCCGGAATACCAAGTTATAGATCAACTGGGATTTGAGCATCCTTTGGAGGATTGGCAGTCATTGGCTTCAGATTATGCGATGTATCCGGGAGATATTGAAGGCGTAGTCAAGCCTGCAGGAGAATGGAATGTGTCCAGGATTGTATTTTCTCAAAATAGTGCCAGTTATTGGTTAAATGGGAAGAAGACATTGGAATTCGTCCCTTATTCTGAAGATTGGATGGAAAGGAGAAACAGTGGTAAATGGGATGATTTCCCCGATTATGCCAAATCAAAAAGAGGATTAATCTCCTTACAGGACCACGGAAGTGAGGCCTGGTTTAAAAACATAAAAATAAGACCGTTATGAAAAAATTAAATATTATTGCCTGTTCTGTGATTGTAGTATTATTAGCTTTTGCCTGTCAGGGAAATAAGGAAATATCTCTATTCAATGGTAAAGACCTTTCTGGATGGAATATATATGGAACTGAAAAATGGTATGTTGAAGATGGTCTATTAATTTCAGAAAGTGGGCCTGATAAGGAATATGGTTACTTAGGTACCAAGGAAGCCTATAAAGATTTTGAAATAAATCTTGAATTCAAGCAGGAAGCAGATGGAAACAGTGGTGTATTTATAAGATCTACCGTTGATGGTACCAAAGTTTCAGGATGGCAGGTTGAGGTCGCTCCTCCGGGTCATGATACAGGTGGTATTTATGAATCTTATGGCAGAGGTTGGTTGATTAAGCCTGACAAAGAAAAAGACAGTGTGTTAAAATATGGTGATTGGAATAATATGAAAATTGTGGTGCAAGGGGATAGAGTTGTTTCTTATCTCAATGGGATTGAAATGGTAGATTTTTCAGATGAGAAAATAGGAAAAGGTGAAGGTGGGATTTTACTTCAGATTCACGATGGGGGAGGAATTAAGGTGTATTGGAGAAATATTGCACTAATACCCTTATAATCTCAGATTCAAAATTATAGAATAAATATGTCGGCCGATCTTAAGATGGCTGGCATGTTTTATTTTTAGTATTGGTGTTCAGGAACATAAATCATGTTATGAAATTTATTTTTGATAGTTCTTTGTCTTTTAATAAAGGCTTGGCATCTTTGCAATCCCAAAAGGGGGAACACAACACAAATGATAGGATATTAATTATTTTTTAAAATAATTTCTCTTCTTTTAAAAATTATTGTTTACCTTTGCAGTCCTGTTTAAAAAAGCGGGCGCCTAAAATCAGCTGAAAAAGTTCAGTTGGGACAGATTAAGCAAACGGCAACGGCCGTCACTGACGTGGGACATTCCCGGTCAAAAGTTCATTGAAATGTTGAAGACAAAACGAATGAGAATCTGTTCTGATCTGTAAAGAGAAAGTTCGGAGGATAATAAATGGAAAATAAACGGGGCAGGAAACATGCCACCTGAAAAACGGTGGCGAAACAAACTATACAATGGAGAGTTTGATCCTGGCTCAGGATGAACGCTAGCGGCAGGCCTAATACATGCAAGTCGGACGGCAGTGGGACCAG
>NZ_JBGTCA010000350.1:0-6636 GCF_041749095.1 Aquiflexum sp.
TGATTTATTCCTGCCATATTTTTTCTCTTTTGAGGATTTTGTTTTTGATGTTCATATAGGAAATATCCTTGATCAATTGTTCCAGTAAAACCATGTCTTTTGGAAGTTTGCCTTCTTCCATCCAACCACCGATTTGGTCACATAGGATTCTTCTGAAATATTCATGTCGTGAAAGGGAAAGGATACTTCTGGAATCTGTGGTCATCCCTATAAAAGTGCTGAGAAGTCCATAAGACGAAATGTCATTCAGGTGCTTTCTGATTCCAGCATAATGGTCATTGTACCACCATGCGGGACCAAATTGAATCTTGCCCACTACTCCATCTTCAGCAAATGAACCAGTCAAGCTCGCTAAAGCTGCATTATCAGCCGGGTTAAGTGTGTATAGGATGGTCTCGGGCAACAATCCATTTTTGTCAAGGCTATCCAAAAACAATGTCAAGGAATTGATGTCGCATGCCTTTCCGATACTTGCAAATCCACCTGCAGGACCAACCAGTTTCCTTAACCTGCTGCTTGTATTTCTTTGGGCCCCCATATGTAACTGCATGATCCAGCCACGCCTTCCATACTCTTCACCCAAATAACTCAACATAAATGAATTCAACTTGACAATGTCTTTGGATTCCATTGGTTGACTTTGGATGATACTCCTAAAAAGTAGCTCAGCTTCTTTTTCCTCAATTGACCGGAATGAAAATCCGGAATCCAAGGCATGATCGGCGAAAAGGCAACCGTTTTCCGCAAAGTAATCCAATCGGATTTTGATGGCTTCCTTAAACTCCGAAAGGCCCGAAATGGTCAGATTCACCTCAAATTCAAGCTTTTTGATCCAGTCCAAATAATTTGGATTTCCAAAATCAAGGATGGAATCCGCCCTTAAAGAAGGCAGCACCTTGACTTCATTTGAGGAATAGGCGATCTTTTTATGGGATTCCAGATTATCCAACAGATCATCGGAAGTTATCAGCATTTCAGCCTTCCATTTCTGAATCAAACTGCATGTCCTGAATTCTTCCTGTTGGAGTTTGTGATTACATGTTTCCCAAATAGTCTCAGCGTTTTTTAGGCTCAGCATTTCATCGATATCAAATATCCTTTTCAGCTCCAAAAAGCTCCAATGAAAAAGTGGATTGCCCAATGTTTTGGGAATCGTGCTGACCCAATTTTGGTATTTTTCAAAATCAGAAACTGATCCAGTAATCCCGTTTTCCGGGATACCGTTGATCCGCATCGCCCTGTGTTTGTAGGGATCATGTTCAATCCAAAGTTCAGTCAGATTTGCAAATTGTTTGTTTTCAGCAATATGATGTGGATTGAGGTGGTTGTGGTAATCAATTATCGGAAGGTCTGCCGCTACCTCGTGATAGAGGTATTCTCCCGTTTTGTTTTTGATCAGCCAGTTTTTGTTTATAAATGATTCCATAGGTTTGAGTTTGTCAGTGTTGAGAGGTCCTTTTGCCAACCAAAAAAACCACGAATGCGAATAAGAAATAAAACAATGCTCCGATTATGGCGATGTTGCTTCCTTTGGTGCCTAATGAAAACAAAACCATTGTAATGATCAGCAAACCGCTTAATGCCAATGCTATCACAAATACATTGGAAAGCATTTTTTTGAATTTAGGAGATATGTTAGGGATTTCGTCAGGCCTCAAAGGCGTATTGATCAATTTGAAAAACTGCTCCACCCGGTCTTTGTATTCGATGGTTTTTGGAACCCACCAACCTGAGGAGAAGAATATTGCAAAACAGATCAGGATTTCGATGAAAGTCGCCAATTCCCATGAAATTTCAGGATGGCTGTTAAGGAGTAAACCCGCAAGAATCCCTACAATCACGGTTGCCAATGCACCGATGGAATTCGGTTTTTTGAATAAAATCCCAAATACCAATGGAATGGCAAGTGGTATCGCAAACAAACCTGTCAGGAGTTTATTAGCCTCAAAAGCTCCACCTAGCTGCCCCACATACAAAGCGCCGACAGTGGCTACCAAGCCAACCAAAATGATATTGATCCTTGCTACCCACAAGTAATGTTTGTCTGTTCCGGTAGCATTCCAGAGTCTTTTGTAAATGTCATTGGTCAAAACTCCTGACATGATGTTGAATTCTGAATTCAATGATGACATGGTCGCCGAGAAAATTGCTGCTAGCATCAAACCCATAATTCCGGATGGGAGCAGTTTGACAGCAGTGGCCACATAGGCCATTTCAGGATTGGCCAAAACAGGAAAAATCTCTGTAGCAGCTATCGCGGGCAACAAAAAGAAAATAGGAAATACAAAGAAGAGGATGGCTGTAAAATATCCGAGTTTCTTGGAAGAAGGCTCATCCTTGACACTGTAAAAACGCTGTATAAAAGCCCAATTCCCATTATACTTGAGACTTATCAAAAGAAAATAAACCAGAATCCAAAAGAAATTACCATTGGGCCCATTCATAAAACCAAAATGCTCAGGCTGCTTTTCCATCAAATTTCCCAAACCTCCCACAGCATCCAAAGAAAGCGGAACCATAATCAGAGAAGCAAAAATTAAAATCACAAACTGAATTGCATCCATCACCACCACCGCCCAGACTCCTCCGATGATCGTAAACATGGTGATCACAAAACCTGAAATCAGGACAGATTCCATAAAACTGAAGTGGGTGGCTGTGCTGATAAAGATCCCGATGGCATAGAGCCGAACCAGATTATCTAAAAACCTCATCCCTAATCCAATCCAACTGAAAGTCTGTCTGACGTTGCTGTTGAACCTTGTTTCAAGGTATTCGACAGGAGTAATGATACCGGATCTTCTCCACCTTGCTGCCAAGAATTTTGATGCAATGATACATGGGAACACGGTACTCCAAAGAATCAATACACCGATCAATCCATACTGATAAGCTATCCCTGCATGGGCGACAAAAACGAAAGAACTGAACAATCCCATGTAATTACTTATACCCCCAATAATCCACGGAATGGTGTTTCCACCCTTGAAATAATCTTTGATGTCTTTGATAAACCACCCAAAAAACACCCCGATCCCAGCCATCAAAAGCATGTAAATCAGGAAGGCAATGTAGTCGAGTTGTTGGAGTTTTTCCATATGTGTGTTTATCGTTATTTTTCTCTTTTGGTCATTTCCAGTTAAGGAAAATCAATTCATTGAACAATTCCACTAAATTATTTTAGAATTATAAATCTACCTTAACCATTTTTTGCAAATGGTTGAATTATTTTCGCATATTTCCCTAAAACTCTTTTATATATTGCAAAAATCAATCAAATTAGATTGGAATTGATCCCCTAAACCCAAAATATCAGCCGTTATGATGCCTTTGTTTCTGAAGAAAAACACCACGTCACTTGGCCATTCTTTCCTTATCGAAAAATTCCAAGTTCCCCACACTTATGATATCTGGCACCATCATACAGAATTTGAGTTTTTCCATATGGTAAAAGGAAGTGGAACAAGATTTATTGGTGACAGTATAGAATCATTTACCGATGGAGACCTGGTGCTCGTAGGCCCCAACCTCCCACATGTCTGGAGATCCGATAAATGCTATTATGCATCGAATCCAAACCTCAATATAGAATTGATATTGACCCAATTTCTTCCCGATTTTTTGGGAAAGGATTTTTTGAATCTTTCTGAAATGCATGAACTCAAAATTTTTCTGGAAGATGCCAACCAGGGTATTCAGATTATTGGTCCTGCAAGGGAAATGGCATCAACCCGTCTTTTTGAAATTTTAAACCTCCAAGGCAGCCGAAAACTAATAGCATTTATATCTTTGCTTGCAGACCTGGCCAGCAGTAAATCGTACAGAAAACTATCTACTTCAGGTTTTTCAAATGCCTATCAATCCCGAGGGTCTCAACGGATAAAAAAGGTACACGATTTTATTATGAACAATTTTATGGAAGATATTTCCCTGTCTCAGGCCGCGGAAGTCGCTAACATGAACGAGACAGCCTTTTGCCGATTTTTCAAAAACTCCACCCTGAAAACTTTCACCCAATTTCTGAATGAAGTACGTATTGGCTATGCTTGTAAACTTTTGCTCAATGAAGACCTGAACGTGGCGTCTGTTGGTTTTGAATCGGGATTTAAAAATATCTCCTATTTCAACAGGGTGTTCAAATATGTTTTGGGAGTCACCCCACAACAGTATCAAAAGTCAGCCTGTGCCACCAACCAAAAAAACGTCAACTTCATGATGCTTGCTGAAAGATTCCCCCATATCCATAATTGAGACATTTTTAATTCAAGGATTTTTCCAAGGAAGGTCTGTATCTACAGTAATTTGTCCTTAACCTTGTTCTATAGTTCCAACGAAAGCGTCATTCACTGCTGTGTTGAAAATTGTCTTTAAATGAATGACTTTATTTTCAACTTCATTGATCAACAGTTATCGTTTGATATTCATGAATCATCGATTCCGAGTGGAAAAAGCATTTTAACATTAATAAGAAATCTTATTGAAAGCTTTTGGAGCCAACGTAATAAAGAGAATAAATCAATTTTTTCCTGTTATTACTTTCTGTCTGAGCAATTCCAGAGTCTGTTCTGAAAGTTTCTCGGTATTTGGCAAATTCACTTTGGTATCTCCATTGTACCAATTTTTCCATTTGCCTTGGGTTCGAAGTTTTCGTGCTAAATCTATTTCGGAGAGAAAAGAATGGGCAATCTCCAAGTGCTCGAGTGCCCGCGTTTCGTCTCTTCCATCTAAGAACTGCCGGGCTTTCAGGATATGGTCCAACCACTTGGTCAGCCCTGACATCAACAATACATTTGACAAAAGATCTGTCTCGAAAAAATCGAATTCGATTGGATTAAATAGTGGTTGTAGGCTTTCTGCCCTTTTCATAGCATTGGCCAATGCCAACCTTTGTTGTATGACTTTTTGTTGGTAAGCATCAGGTTGGACACTGGGGAGGAATTGAGCGGACAAGTGTTTTTTGCCCCATTCGGCTTCTGCAATTAGCTTTGTGGATTCTTTGGGCTGGTTTTCAGCCTTGTACTTTTCGGGATCCTTAAGATACTCTTGGATTTTTCTCAGATGATTTCCTCCCGATCCCCTTGTTTGACCGTCCAGAAGCATCGGTACTCCTTTTTCATCGTGCTCAACAAAAATATCGTAATAGCTTTGATAAGCTTCTTGAGCCAATTTAGGTGCACTTGGGTATCGGTTTTCAAACCATTGGTCCAGATGTTGTTCCAAACTGAAATTTTTAAAATCCACCAGCATTTTGCTTGTCGCATCTATTCCAAAAATAAACTCCCTGATATTGGATACATTGATGATGGCATATTCGCCGCTCTGTCGTTCTATAGCCTCTCCAATAAGACGGTGGGTACGCGATGGGTGGACTGCAGGTGCCAAATGAGGCCCTGAACCCCAAACTTGTTGATGATAGTATATACCGCATTTCCTATTTTCCTCACGTGCTACCTGATAAAAATCAGGCGTGAAAATCCACCCTGGACTGTTGTCAGAAAAGATGATCATACAATTCTGAGGTATTTCCAAATAGCCTTCAGCAAACAAACTAGCTCCTTCAGCCCATAGCGTAGTAGTCAGGGGAATATCGCTTCTTTTGTCATATTTTTTAATAATTCTAATCTGCTCTTTTATAGCCTCAGAAATAATTCTTCCAAAGTCTTCCTCTGTTTGGGGAATCCCAGGATCTGCCATCCACATCGGTCTATCACCGATACCCCTAAGACCTATTTGCCAGATCACATTGGGGTAAGTAGACCATTTTTTGGCATATGCCTCCCATACTTCTATCAACTCCTCCTTGCTACTATAATAAGAAAACAGTTTATCCTCCCCTTTGGCTTTCCAATAATTGAAAAAAGCAAAGGCGCTGACCCCGACAGGTTCCACATGGTGTTGGGAAATGAAAACCCCTCTTTTTGCGGCAATTTTAACCAGTTCTTCTTCGGCAGGATTCATAATATCTATAAAGCTTGCCGGAATAATCAGGTTCATTTTTGACCTAACCAATGCCTCAACCACATGCTCCATAAGTCTAGGGTTGACCACTTCTCCATAATAGGGATAATCAATATTACGCTTACCCCCTGATGGCATAAAAGCGGTCAACAAGTCTTCGTCATTGATAAACCAGCCTCGGTATTTGAAAGTGGGAGTTTCAGAATTAAAATCAATCTTTTCCCACATCAAATCAGATTTTTCCAATGGCTCCCTTCCAGACCAAAAGTAAAGAGGATCCACTTCAAGGTAATTTTCAAGAAAATGATAGATTCCAAACATGGTACCCCGTGGGTCAGAACCTGCAATAACCAATGCGGATTTTATTGGTTCAACCTCTATTGTGATTGATTTTACTTTATAAGTTTCCCATTTTCCTTGAAGATCAGAAAATAATGGTGAGGATAATTTTTTTAGAATTTTTATAGAAGATAGATTTGATACAGTTCCGATTACCACACAGGATCCACTACAATTATTTAGATCTGAAACTACTTCCAATTCTTTTCCTGTTATTTTCTTTACATCGTTTACCATATCCTGAACAGCCAGCTTAATAAAATCAGATTCTGATTGGTCTATAAAAACTTTAGCTTGACCTTGATATGAAACTAAATTGAATGTATGATCATTTCCATA
>NZ_JBGTCA010000351.1:0-1678 GCF_041749095.1 Aquiflexum sp.
AAGGCAATTGGGAAATTCTTTCCCTCCTCTCTGCCATGGGGAGTAGTTACATTTGTCGTATTTGGGATTCCTTTAGCATTAGTCATTGTATTGTCCATTTCCAATGGTTTCAAAATCCTTTCCTGAACATTCTCCCCCCAACTTTTCCCGGTCACTTTTCTGATTACCTCTCCTGCTGTAATGTACATCAGATTGGAATAGCCATAACCGGACCTGAAGTCATAAGCCTGTGGCACTTTTCCTGCACGTCTGATAAATTCCTCTGCATCTGCTTCTGATTTGTACCAGATGACATCACCGCTGAAAGTCCCCAAACCCACCCGATGGCTCAACAGGTCCCGTATAGTCACATTGGCACTGATCCATGGATCATCATATAGCGAGAAATAGGGTAGATAATCTTTCACTTTATCGTTCCATCCCAATTTACCTTCCTGAACCAACATACCGATAACCGCAGTGGTGAAAGCCTTGGAATTGGAAGCGATGGCATAAAGGGAATTGGACTCGGGCTTCTCATTTTTGCCCACTTCTTTAATTCCGTAATTCCCGGTAAACACAAGTTCACCATCTTTCACGATTCCAATACTGGCCCCAGGCACATCCCAATCTTTGATCATCTGCTCAAAATAGGCATCGAGTTTTTTGAAATCAGGGGTGGTCTGTGCATTGGTTTGGAGTGAAAAAAGAAGGGAAAAGACGACAAGGAAAGAAAGGTGATTTTTCATAAATTAAATGTTGGATGGATTGAGCTTCAAGTTATGAAAGGGGGTGGAAGGGAGCAAAAAATTTGGAGGAGAAATGAGGGGGCATATTATTTCTATTGATTTGATATTTAAATCAGAATCATAAAAATCACACAATTGGGTATGAAAACGTGAAAAAAATCACAATATCGGAACTAATTGTGTGAAAATATTGGACAAGCTAATTCCGAAGGCGCTCGGGAGAAGTATTTTCTAGAGGAACGGATAAACGGAAATTATGAACTTGTATCGAACCATGGGAGATTCCTCCTGACGTCGGAATGACGGAGCCATCCCTTCACTCAGCCTTGCTTTTTTCCACCAGCCCTTCGGTCAGTTTATTCAAGGCTTCGACCTTGTATTCAAAATCACCTTTTAGAGTTTCCCTGTATTTGTTGATGTTTTCCACCAATTCATTGATATCTTCGGGGATAACTTCTTCCAAAAGTTGCCGGAGTCTTTTGGCAGTGGTTGGGGATTTGCCGTTGGTGCTAATGGCGATTTTTACATTGCCTTTGGTCACGATACCACCAAGATAAAAATCACATAATTCAGGAGTATCTGCTACATTGACTAATAAAAATCTTTCTTTCGCCTCGTCATGGATTTGCCTGTTCACTGCCTTATCATCAGTAGCAGCGATCACGATATGCTTGGCTCCAAGATACTTTTCATGATAAGCATCCTCAATCAAGGTCACATTAGGCGCGTCATTTGCCAATTTCAAAAACTCCTCATTGAATTCTTTGGAAACCGCAGTGACCTGTGCCTCAGGACTGCTTTTCAACAAAAATGACAGCTTCTCCGTCCCCACAAATCCTCCACCTACCAAAAGAGTATTCAGTTGATGGACTTTGAGGAAGATGGGATAGAGAGAATTCATATTGAAGATTTTAGAATCAAGAGGCAAGAACCAAGATACAAGACTTTTT
>NZ_JBGTCA010000352.1:0-31519 GCF_041749095.1 Aquiflexum sp.
ACGATACCACATTGTAAAGCCATTAATAATTCTCTTTTTAGATTTTGAAGATTTTATATTCCTTGTACCCGATATAGAATTCCATCACGGACACTCTGATAATGGTATAAACGGGGATAGCAAAGATCATCCCCAGGATACCGGCGATTTTTGCACCGGCAAAGATAACAACAAAAATTTCAAGCGGATGCGCTTTTACAGATTTCGAAAAAATCAAGGGTTGCAATATGACATTGTCCGTAATCTGAACCACGGCAAAAACAGAAAGGATTTTGAAAACCATTAGACCGATTTCATTGGATCCACTAAAATCCCCCGTGGATAAACCAACAATTACCCCAAAGGCAGCGCCTAAAATCGGACCTGCATAAGGAATCAGATTGGCCACTGCTGCAAACATGGCGATAGTCAACGCATAATCTATGTCCATCAAAGTAAGTCCGATGGAGGCTATCGAAAAGATACACGTAATCTGGATCAGCAAGCCAACAAGATAGTTTGAAAGTAGTCTCTCAACCTTGTTGAAAGTGGATACAGCCAACTCAAAGTATTCATTGGGAATCAGATTCATCAGGTTTCTTCTCAGCAGGCCATTTTCCAATAAAAGGAAAAAAGTAATGAAACTGACAGCCATGATTGCAATCAATAAAGAGCTTGTTGTATTCACTATTGTATTGATAAGACCCTGAAAATTGATGGAACCGAAACTTGTAATCATATTTTCTCTAACCTGCATGATCAAAAATCCAGGTTCACTTTTTACAATTTCGTATCGGAACAATAAATCTTCGATTTTTCCCACTGGGTTCTGGATTTGTTCATAAAGATAGTCCAGATCGTAAGAGGATATAACCTGTATCTGAGCCGAAATTAGAGGGATAAACAACAGGCTGATCAGAAAAAATATATTAATGACCAAAGCAAAGGACAGTATAATGGACAACCATCTCGGGACATGTTGTCCCATCAAATGAAAAGAATTGATTCTATTGGTCAAAGGCCTCAATATGGCTGCAATGACAAGGGAAAATATCAGATATAGGGTAATATTCGCAAAATACCAGCCAAGCAATAAAAATATAACAATGACAACTAGAAGATAAATGACCGGCCTTTTCATATAAGTAAGGAAAATTAAAAAAGAAAAAGAAACATCCAATAGTTAATCTGAATTTCAGATCAAAAAATTTGAAATAAATCCTTATTAGATGATTCTTTTTCCAGCTTGGTCATAAAGTGGGGATTAATCCCACTTCAACTCATCATCAAACTCAGTTTCAGATTCTTCCTTATCAAACTGGGAAAAGTCAAAATCCGGCAGGAGTTCATTTTTGACATGATCAACTGAATCTTGCAATGCTTCAATAAACTTACCGAAATCTTCTTTGTACAAAAAGATTTTATGTTTTTCAAATACAAATGAATCGTCTTTCATCCGTCTTTTACTTTCGGTGATGGTTAAATAATAATCGTTGGATTTGGTTGATTTCACATCAAAAAAGTAAGTTCTCTTACCGGCCTTTACTCTTTTCGAGAAGATTTCTTCTCTGTCATTTCCTCTATGATCTTCCACTGTGCAAGGTTTTAAAATGATTGTTTACGTAATTATTTGCGAGACAAGATAAATGAATTCGAAAAATATATTCAAGGGATTGTCCAGTTTTTTTTAAAAACTTATTTTTTCTAATCCTTTTGGTTACCCCATAACCACTATTAAAGAGTTTTTGGGTATAAAAAAAAGAGGGAAGTCCCTCTTTATTCTCCGTGCATATGTTCTTTTTTTGCCATAAGAATCTCTTCTGATTCCCTATGTTCCGGATCGTCCACACAACAATCCACCGGACAAACTGCTGCGCATTGCGGTTCCTCATGAAATCCGGTACACTCTGTACACTTTTCTGTCACGATATAGTAAAACTCGTCTGATACAGGTTCCTGTTTTTGATTGGCATCTATAACGGTACCATCCTCAAGTGTAACTTCTTTTAGTTTTGTACCTCCTGCCCATGTCCATTCGATACCTCCTTCATAAATGGCTGTATTGGGACATTCGGGTTCGCATGCACCACAATTGATGCATTCATCGGTTATCATTATTGCCATGTTGTATCTTTTTGTTGCCCAAAATTAATAAGCATTTAACAAAAGACGCAAAAAAAAGTTGTCATACTAATTAATTTATATTCATTTTTTCAAAATTTTTTTAAATCTGTTTTGAATATCTTTGCCCAAAATCATAGAATGATGACGCTGGAAGAAAGAATAGAGGCATTTGTTAAACTTGGGGAGAGGATAAATGATATGGGTGAGGAGGAGTTTGAAATCCTGTCAATCAGGGTGCAGAACAATAACACCTGGTTTACTCCCGAACAGACTAAAAATGCACTTCAAGCTTTATCAATCAATTTGGTAAAAGAAAATCTTGAAGCTTGGCTCAGCTCCTATGATTTAAAAGATGCCATAAAGACAAAATCAATTGGGATTTTGATGGCCGGCAATGTGCCTGCGGTCGGATTTCATGACTTTATGTGCGTGTTGATGGCAGGTCACAGGGCCTGCATCAAGTTGAGTTCTTCTGACCATGTCCTGATGAACTGGCTTATCACGGAACTGATCACATTGGAACCTAAGTTTGAAGAGATGATTTCTGTAGAGGATATGTTAAAAGCCAAAGACGCCTACATTGCCACAGGAAGCGATAACTCCGCCAGGTATTTTGAATATTATTTTGGGAAATACCCGCATATTATCCGTAAGAACAGAACCTCAGTAGGGATTTTGGATGGTTTTGAACAAGCAGATGATCTTAGAATCTTTGGCAAAGATATTTTTCAATATTACGGATTGGGATGCAGAAACGTATCCAAACTTTTTGTCAGAGACAAGGATACATTGATCGAATTCCTCGATGCCATTGCTGAATTCAAAGAAGTAGCCCAAAATCATAAATACCACAACAACTACGAATACAACAAATCCATTTACCTGGTCAATAAAGAACAACATTTGGACAATGGATTTCTTTTGATGAGAGAAAGCAGCGCATTGGTCTCCCCCATAGCGGTATTATATTATGAGCTTTATGATGATATGGAGCAATTGAATACCAGGTTGTCCGAAGAGAAAGAAAAAATCCAATGTATCGTTTCCCTGCAGGGATGGTATCCTGGTAGTTTGGAATTTGGAAGCGCTCAATGCCCCGGTTTAAGCGATTATGCTGATGGAGTAGATACACTTCAATTTTTAAAACAGCTTTCATGAATCCTTTAATCTGTTTTCTTTGACAGATAAAAGCTAAAGTCACTGCCCTCATTCAAGGTACTTTGTATATACAAGGTGCTGCCGTTTTTTTCAATATAATCCTGCACCAACAGTAATCCCAATCCTGTTCCAGATTCTTTGTTTTTGCCCAAAGTGGAAATGGATTCTTTGTTTCTCAATTTTTCCAGATTTTCAGGGGGTATACCGGAACCTGTGTCTTTAATCCTGACATATACTGAATCCGGTTTTTCTTTCAGAATAACTGAAACAGTATCACCGGGACCGGAAAATTTAATAGCATTACTAATGAGATTTCTGATTGCAAGGTCTATCATATTTTTGTCAGCAAAAACAAAAATATCGCCTTTGGTATATTTGACTTTTTTAAGAAAAACACCTTTTTCATTGACTGTTTTATCAAATAACATAAACTGTTCCTGAATCATGTCTTCTAAGTTAAACTCCTCCCTCTCTATTACTTCCCCCTTCATCTGACTGCTTGTCCACCCCAATAAGTTTTCCAATAAAATGGATACTGAATCCATGTTCTTATTGACCTCAGGAATCATATCGAAAAACTCATCTTTTGCTATAAGACCCTCATTGGTCAGTCGGATAAGTTCCCTCACACCAAGTATTGGGCCTTTTAGGTCATGTGAGATGATGGTAAACAATTTGTCTTTTAGGGAATTGGTTTTCACCAGTTCATCCGCTTGATATTGGAGTTGCCTTTGTATTTTTTTCTCAGCACTAATATTTTCAAACAACACCACCACCCCGCTAAATACACTTTTTTTGTCCAGAATTGGAATGCATTCTATTCTAAATTCACTGTTATCAACTCCAGTACCCAATTCGAGTTCCAACCCACATACTTCCCTTTTTTTGATGAGCTCCATCAGTTCAGGTTTGTTTCCGAACAACTCCTCCATTGTTTTGCCGATTAATGAGATTTTAGGCTTGTTGAGTGCCTTTAAAATAGCATCGTTATAATCAATCACCCTATCTCGTGGATCAAATACCAGTATTCCTTTTGTGATCAGTTCGAACACTTTATCCCTTGCAATAGGCTTGATATTGAAGAGATCAAACCGCAACAGGGCTAATCCAATAAATATATAGGTAAACAAAAATGCATAAGGGGTCAAGTCAATGTGGTCAAACGGCCGGTAGCCCAAAAGATATATAATATTGAAAAACCAGGGAATAATGCCGGCAAAGATCAATAAATTGGTCTGTTTTCTAAAAATGCTATCTGCCCCCTTAAATTTAAGAAGCAAAAGAATGTTTCCAAACAAAAGAGATACATAGAAATAGATGGTATGAACCATGTACCATGGGCCGATTGTAATATTCAATAATGGAAACGGTCCTGAGGTGTAAACTGAGACTTCTTTATAATGTAAGTGATGATATTCATTGGTCAATACCAGCAAAAATGTGATAAGTGGAATGGCATAAACAATACTTGCTGATCTGTAATTAATCCATTTATCCAATCCCGCATATTTCAAACAAAACCAAATCCATGTTCCGGGTGCAATGGCAATGCCAATATATTCAACTTTTACCCAAAACATCATGCCTTCAAGAGTTTCACTTAGTAGTTCTAACCCATATCCAAGCGCCCAAATGGAAACAAGAAGCATGGTGAAAGCAAACCATCGGACAGCATCTTTCATTCTGTAAATAATTACAGCGGAAATTCCAGCAACTAACATTCCTGAAACTAAAAGGATAATGGAAAAAATATTAAGTTCCAAACTAAATAAGTGATTATGATTAGGCATAACAATGTAAACATTTTTTTTGTTGAAATAATGACTTTTTACACCATAGTTATATGAATTGGATTAAGCTTGTATTGTCGTCATTTCCTTTATTACTTTGTCAGGATTGAGAATAAACTAAAACCTGACAGGTTTTTAGCTCTTTTAACAGTTAATCTATTGCATTTACAACACATAAACCGGGCAGGTTTCTTCCTTTGATATCAATTTGACAAAGTAGGGTTAACTTACAGGGATGAAATATTCTTGATATGGATAAAATTAAAAGCCGAAAATTTAATATAGGGTTTCCTTCCACCTTTGAAATAGCATTGCTGTTGACAGGTATTGTTTTCATCTTGATCTTGATTTTCACTAAACCAGGCCCGCAAAATGTTTCATCTTATGCTTTTGAAGTGCTCAAATATTGGCAAGAGGGTTTCTGGGAACTTCTTGAGTTTACCATTCAAATGATTTTGATTTTAGTCTTTGGCTATTCATTGGCCATATCTGACCAAGTAAATAAATGGATAGCCAAATTGTCCAATATGGCTGACACTAATTTGAAAGCTGTATTAATAACAGGAACAGTGACGCTGATTGCAGGATATATCAATTGGGGATTTGGATTGGTTATTGGTGCTATTTTGGCCCGCAAAATGGGTGAAGTTAATTTTGAAAAAAGAATTCCGATCAATTATCCTTTGGTCTGTGCAGCTGGTTATCTGGGTATGATGGTTTGGCATTCAGGTCTATCAGGTTCTTCTACCCTGAAAGTTGCAGAGAAGGGACATTTTTTGGAGAGTACCATAGGCGTTTTACCAGTTTCTGAAACGATTTTTTCGCAACATAATTTCCTGATCAATTCGATATTGGTGATTGTGCTTTTGTTGATTTTGTATTTATTGAGTAAGAAAAAAACACCTACGACAAGTTTCCCGGTAATTAATGTCAGGGATGAAAATGAATTAAGGTCAGGCAAAGGTTATCTGGGAGCAATCATTGGGATTTTGATTCTCTCATTAGGTCTCTCAGATTTTATTTTCTCGGAAAAGGGCAATCTTGGGTTTTTTGACCTCAACTTTGTCAATTTCCTTTTGCTCGGAATTGGTTTATTGCTTTTCAAAAATCTGAAAGATTATGTAAAATCATTGGAAGCAGGTTTAAAAAGTGCAACTGACATATTGATACAATTTCCATTTTATGCAGGAATCATGGGGATGATCAAGTATTCAGGGTTTTTGGAAGATATGGGTTCATGGCTGGTGAATATATCTACTGCCGAAACCATTCCATTGCTATCTTTTTTCAGTGCGGCAGTTGTTAATCTGTTTATACCCTCCGGTGGGGGTCAATGGGCCATTCAAGGACCGATTTTAATGGAAACTGCAATGCAAATGGGAGTTGATCCTTCCGGAATGGTGCTTTCATTTGCCTATGGTGACCAATTGACTAATATGTTACAGCCATTCTGGGCTTTGCCACTTCTTTCCATCACCGGGATTTCAGCCAAAGACATACTAAAATATACCATTTACTTCTTTTTGTGCGGACTGTTGGTATTTGGCTTGGGTATCTGGAATTTGATATGTTAAACCACTCTTGTAATACTCTACAATAAATCACCAAGGCTATATTGATTTTACTTCTATTTTAGACCCGTTTTTTTATCTTTGCGATCGATAATAAGAATTCCTTTATACTATATAAACTTTATTTTAAATGGCATTTGATATAGAAATGATCAAATCGGTGTATGCAAAGTTTCCATCCCGTATAGAAGCAGCAAGAAAAGCCGTGGGCAGATCACTCACTTTAACGGAAAAAATATTGTATGCTCACCTTTCAGAAGGAGAGGCCTCCCAAGCCTATGAAAGGGGGGTATCCTATGTGGACTTTATTCCGGACAGGGTTGCCATGCAGGATGCAACTGCCCAAATGGCCTTGCTACAATTTATGCAGGCAGGAAGAGATCAAGTAGCCGTGCCATCCACTGTTCACTGTGACCACTTGATACAAGCTGAAGTAGGCGCGCTTGCCGACCTTGACAAAGCAAAAGATAAAAACAGAGAAGTATATGATTTTCTTTCGTCTGTTTCAAACAAATATGGTTTAGGATTCTGGAAACCTGGAGCAGGTATCATCCACCAAGTGGTTTTGGAAAATTATGCATTCCCTGGTGGAATGATGATTGGGACAGACTCCCATACCCCTAATGCAGGAGGGCTTGGAATGATTGCCATCGGCGTGGGAGGGGCAGATGCCTGTGATGTCATGGCAGGATTTCCTTGGGAACTCAAATTCCCGAAATTGATAGGTATTAAGCTGACTGGCAGACTTTCCGGATGGACATCTGCAAAAGACGTCATCCTAAAAGTAGCCGGTATTCTTACCGTCAAAGGCGGCACAGGTGCCGTAGTTGAGTATTTTGGAGAAGGTGCCAAATCACTATCAGCAACCGGTAAAGGAACCATCTGCAACATGGGAGCTGAAATAGGCGCTACCACTTCTATTTTTGGTTATGATGAAAAATCAGAAGCTTACCTCAGGGGTACTGAAAGAGGGGATATTGCCGATATGGCCAATGGAATCAAGTCACATTTGACCGGCGATGAGGAAGTATATGCCAACCCTGAAAAATACTTTGATCAGGTAATTGAAATCAATCTTTCCGAATTGGAACCACATGTCAATGGTCCATTTACCCCGGATTTGGCATGGCCCTTATCAAAATTTGCTGCCGCAGTTAAGGAAAACGAGTGGCCTGCAAAACTTGAAGTAGGGCTTATAGGTTCTTGTACCAATTCATCTTATGAGGATATTTCCCGCGCAGCATCATTGGCACAGCAGGCTGTGGACAAGAAGCTTGTTGCCAAATCTGAATATACAATTACCCCTGGTTCCGAGCAAGTTAGGTTCACGGTGGAGAGAGATGGGTTCCTGAATATTTTTGAAAATATGGGCGGAGTGGTTTTGGCCAATGCCTGTGGACCATGTATCGGTCAGTGGGCCAGGCATGGTGCAGAAAAGCAGGAGAAAAACTCCATCATTACCTCATTCAACAGGAACTTTGCGAAAAGGGCAGATGGTAATCCAAACACGCATTCATTTGTGGCCTCCCCGGAAATAGTTACAGCTTTGGCAATAGCGGGCGACCTGACCTTCAATCCCATGACTGATTCTCTTACTAATGAAGAAGGAAATCAGGTCAGATTGGACGAGCCTACAGGACTTGAATTGCCAACAAAGGGTTTTGCCGTGGAGGATGCGGGATATCAGGCACCTGCTGAAGATGGTTCTACTGTTGAGGTGGTTGTTAATCCAAAATCCGAAAGACTACAATTACTGGAACCTTTTATACCATGGGAAGGAACAGATCTTACCGACTTGAAATTATTGATTAAAGCAAAAGGAAAGTGTACTACTGACCATATTTCTATGGCGGGTCCATGGTTAAGATACAGAGGACATTTGGACAATATTTCCAATAACATGCTCATTGGTGCCGTCAATTATTTCAATGAAGCGACCAATAAAGTCAAAAACCAACTGAACGGTGAATATGGTGAAGTACCGGCTGTACAGCGACAATACAAACTTCATGGTGTGGGTTCTTTAGTAGTCGGTGACGAAAACTACGGAGAAGGATCCTCAAGAGAACATGCTGCCATGGAACCAAGATTTCTTGGAGTAAGGGCAATTCTGGTAAAGTCTTTTGCAAGAATCCATGAAACAAACCTTAAAAAACAAGGTATGTTGGCACTGACTTTTGCAAATACATCAGATTATGTCCTTATTCAGGAAGATGATGCCATTGATATTGTAGGTTTAAATACCTTCGCTCCCGGAAAACAATTGACTGTTGTGTTGAATCATGCTGATGGAAGCAAGCATGAAATCAAAGTCAACCATACTTATAATGCCGGACAAATAGAATGGTTTAAGGCAGGTTCTGCGCTTAATCTGATCAAAGCAGGCATTTGATAGGCATTTGAAAAGAAAAAAGGCTGTTGATTTTAAATCACAGCCTTTTTTTTTGTCTTAGATAAGAATATGGTATTAAATTGTGACAAAGTAGCAGCGCATGGAAACCGGTTTTACTTCTTACAGGATAACGAGAAGATTCTTTTATCATTTCTTTATTTTTTCTATCTTTTTATTCCAATTCAGATCAAGCTTTGGACAAACTGTCGAATCAGATGAAAGGGCATTGCTCAATGTAGATGAGGGAATAAGATTCTCTAAGGATTCCCTCTTTTTGATGAATTTAAGGTTCAGAATGCAGAACAGGGCAGGATTGAATACTTTAGGAGGAGATGAATTTAGCATCAATGCTTTTGAAATGAGGGTCAGGAGACTCCGTTTGCGTTTTGACGGTTTTGTTGGTAATCCCAAATTCCAGTATTATATTCAATTGGCTTTTTCTAAAGCAGATCTTGATTTAGAGACATCCGTAATAGCCCAACCCATCAGGGATGCAATTATTTATTACATTGTTTCGGACGATCTTTATTTTGGTTTTGGACAGTCCAAATTACCGGGTAACAGACAAAGGGTGACAAGTTCAGGTAATCTTCAATTTGCCGACAGGTCTATTGCCAATGGATTGTTCAATATTGACAGGGATTTTGGATTCTTTGCCTACTATACCAAAAAACTGAAACAGGATTCTTATTTACAACTCAAAGGTGTGGTTTCTTCCGGAGATGGGAGAAATGCCTCCGCCATCAATGATGGTCTTGCTTATACGGGAAGGTTGGAGTACTTGCCTTTTGGTCTGTTTAAGAATAATGGGGATTATTCCGAGGGAGATCTTGAATTTGAGCCCAGACCTAAAATTTCCATCGGGATAACCTATTCAAAAAATTTTAAAGCCAATAAAACCTCAGGGCAATTGGGTCAGGAATTATTTGAAAAAAGGACTATGGACAGTTTTATCCTGGATGGTGTATTGAAGTATAAGGGAAACGCAATCCTTGCTGAATACATGCAAAGGACTTCACCTGATCCGTTTACAAGTAATTTGGCCGGAGAGATGAGATTTGTACAGATTGGACATGGCGTCAATATGCAATTGAGTAAGGTTATTTATCAGAATTCTGAATTGGCTCTTCGTTATTCTTTCGTAGTACCAGGGAATCAGATTACTGCTTTTCAACAAAGGATAGATGAGGCAATGATGGGGTATACTTATTACTTAAGAGGACATAGAATAAAATTACAAGGTAATTTTGGATATAAATGGCTCGAAGGTCTTCCCAATTTGGATAATTCTGGAAATTCTTGGACAGGAATGTTTCAGGTGGAATTTGGAATTTAATTCGAAAAACATTTTTTATATTTTTAATTGCAAATAGTTTGGTACAAAAAACAATTTAATGTATGTTTACAGCACTATATTATTTAATTACTTATCACCCGAGTTCAAATAGTTTAATCATCACCCCATTTTGCTGTTTCTTATGAAAGAAAGAGGTATCAATAATACGTTCAAAAAGATCATCTATGAATCTTCAGAGATGGTCTTTTTAGCCGATGATACCTATCCGTATAATATTTTTTATACCAATGTCGCCTTTGATAAGGGGATTGGTCAGTTCCTTGAAGAAAAGACGTTGGTCAGTTTGGGGCTTGATATCAATTCCTACATTTTCAATGAAGAATTAATCGTTGATTTTCAGGAAAGAGAATTTGTGTTCAATTTGGAGTTGCCTCAGGAAAACGGCTCCAATTATTTCCTTTTCTATAAGGGTAAGGAGATGAAAAGCAAGGGAATGCCTTCAAAAAAGGATACCCATCAGTTTCTCAAAAACTGGAATGATATCATTGGAATAGGGCAGGAGAATTTTCTTTCATGGATCAGCGAATCTGTTGAAACATTGTTGGGATATTCTCAGGATGAAATCACTAATGTGGAGTTGTGTCAGTTTTTTCACCCCGAAGATCTTCCAAAAGCCCAAAAGCTAATTCAGGATGTAAAAGTAGAAAAGCAACAAAGTCAATTTAAAGCACGAATGCTCCATAAAAAAGGAGATTATGTTTGGATGAACTGGCAGGTTAATTTTATTGAAGGTAATTTTCACATCATTGGCCGGGATATCAGTTCAGAGCAATTGGCAATTGCAGATAGAGAGTGGAAGCACGAGTTGTTTAATCTTGGAGAAAAAGTTTCCAAATCCGGTGTTTGGGAAATTTCATTGCCTGACAATACAATTTATTGGAGTGAAGAATTATATGCCATACACGAAATTGATCAACCTGCCTCATTCACAATAGATCAGACCATTCTTTATTTTCTTCCTGAATTCAGGGTACAGATACAAAAGGCAATGACCGAACTGATGGCCATAGGAAACGGTTTCGACATCAAAGCTAAAATCAGGACCCAAAAGGGAAATGAAAAATGGGTAAGAATATTGGGCAAAGCACTTTTCAAAGACAACGAAGTCAATAAAGCCTATGGTACTTTCCAGGATATTTCTGATGAATATAATTTATTGAATGAGTTGGGTCTTTTCAAAGAGATGTTTGACCTTTCTCCCGAAGCCATTTTGGTAACAGATGTATCCGGAAAAATCATTTTTACCAATCAGGAAGCTAATCAGAAACTGGATTTTTCGCCTGAAAACATCCATACAAATTCAATAAGAGATTTTGATTGCAGCTTTATGGAGGAGTCCCCATGGGTTGACCATGTTTCACATTTGACAAGTGAAAAAAGCAGAATCTATCAGAGTTCATTTAAAAAATCAAACGGAACTGAATATCAGGCAGAAGTGAATTGCAACCTTACAGAAATTCAGGGGAAAAAGTATATCATATCATTTGTGAGGGATATATCTGATAGAATTGTACTTGAAAAGTCATTACAGGAATCCTCAGATTTTTTACTGCACTTGACCGAACAGGTACCCGGTGCCCTTTACCAATTTGTATTGGACAAAGACGGTGAAATGAATTTTTCCTATTTAAGTCCGGGTATCAAGGATTTGCTGGGTGTTAGGGAGGATGAATTCAACAGCATGAAAAATATTGGTCAGGCTATCAATAAGGTCCATCCTGAAGATATCGCACAGGTTTTGACTTCCACAGTGGCATCAGCGAGGACCCTAAAGCCTTGGACCTGTCAATTTAGACTAATTGAACCGATCAATGGGAATTATAAATGGGTCTTGGGTGCTGCCAAGCCTGAGCTTTTGGAAAACGGTGATGTGGTTTGGTACGGATATCTCACAGACATCTCCGAACAGAAACGCTTTGAAAATAACCTTAAGAGTGCCAGAGAACAGGCGGAAAGAGCAAGTCAGATCAAATCCGAATTTCTTTCCATGATCAGCCATGAACTGAGAACACCGCTGAATGCGATTTCGGGTTCGGTGTATTCTCTGTTGCAGGATGACCATACGTCAATTCAGGCCTCTGCTTTGAACACTATCAATTTTGCTGTTGACAATCTGATCATCATGATCAATGACCTCTTGGATTATCAAAAAATCGAAGCCGGTAAACTGACATTGGACTATAATCCCATGAACCTCAAAAATGTAGTGGGCCAGGTCATCAATGGACTGGAATTTCATGCCAAAGACAGTAGAAATAAACTCACCCTTCACATGCTTGAGGAGCTGAATATTGATGTCAAAGGTGATAAAGTCAGATTGGCCCAGGTGTTGAACAACCTGATTACAAATGCACTCAAATTCACAAATAATGGAAAAGTAGATGTTACCTTGAAATTGAAGGAGAGTAAAGATGGAAAAGCCAAGGTGTATTTTGAGGTTAAAGACACAGGTATCGGAATAGCCAAAGAACATCAGGCCAGAATTTTTGACCAATTTGATCAGATACAACATTCGTTCAGCAAAAAATATGGAGGTACAGGTTTGGGTCTTTCCATTACCAAAAAATTGCTGGAACAAATGGGCAGCAACATCAATATAGAGTCTGAATTGGGAGTAGGTTCTGTGTTTTATTTTGAAGTTGAGTTTGAAAAATTCAATAAAGTCACTTCAACAATTCCTACACCGGTAATACATGCCGAAACATCTTTAAGAAAAGTCAAATTACTGATGGCAGAAGATAATGATGTCAATGCCTTGGTGTTAGGTAAGATAATCAAAAAATGGGGCTTGGATTATGACAGGGTGTTCAATGGTCAGGAAGCAGTGGATGCTGTGTCCAAAACCAGTTATGACTGTGTTTTGATGGATATTCAAATGCCGGTAATGGATGGCTTCGAAGCTACCTCAATTATTAAAACTATTTCAAATGTACCGGTCATCGCATTATCTGCGGCTGCCAAACAGGATCTTTTGGAAAAAATTGAAGAAATCGGATTTACAGGTTATGTTTCCAAACCAATTGATGCTGCTGAACTTTTAAAGAAAATCAAAGAAGTCATTGGCTAAGCAATCAAAGATTATTTGCTTTTTCTAAATACTCCTTCACCAAGTCCATTTCGGGATCTTTTTCAAACACCTCAGTCAAATACCTCAAAGCCTGCTCTTTTTCATTTTTGAAATAATGATAAATCCCTTTGTTCCTGAATGCAAATAGATTTTTAGGGTTTTGTTTCAGACTGTAATTAAAATCCTCTATACCTTTTTCCAATTCATTCTTAAAAATTTGATAAAGTCCCCTGTTATTATAAAAATAGGCTTGGTTGGAATTCAGTGAAATTGCTTTGTTGATCATTATCATTGCAGTATCAAGTTCGCCTGAATCGAATGCGATCATTGACCTCAAATTGTAGATATTAGCTTCGGAGGGAGCTGATTTTTCGGCTTTGTCCAAAGCGTTTCCGGCTTTTTCAAAATCCTTTAGATAATAGTAGATGGTTGCCTGATTTACCAATACTTCGGGATTCTCAGGGTAAAGTTTCAGGGCTTTTTCGAAAGAATCCAAAGACTCCTGATAATTTTTGAGTTTTTCCAGCACCAATCCTTCCAAAAAATAACTTCTCCAACTGTCAGGGTTAATTGATAACAGTGATTTACTATCTTCCAAAGCCTTGTAAAACTCACCATTGTCCATATAAGTCACTCCTCTTTCAAAAAGGGCCAGGGTATCCTTAGGGTAGGTTCCCAAAATGGAAGAATAATCTGAAATGGCATTTTCAAGCCTGTTCAATTGATACATCACCAAGCCCCTGTTGAAAAGGGCATCCCGGAAATCAGGGTCAATTTTAAGGGCTTCTGCATAAAAGTCAACGGCAGACTTGGTATCATTTTCTTTTAATTTTTCATTGCCTTTAAGCAGATACCTTTCTTTTTTGGTCTCCGGACTATCACAGGAAATCAAAAAGATGTTCCATATCAGAAAAATTATTATACTATTATATGATATCAGTCTCTTTTTTGACATACTTTTTTTCTTCACCTAATAACAAGGCATACGGCATAGTGGACTCACTGAGTTCAAATATTTTTTTTAATACAGCCATAGTAGGAATAATCATGATCATTCCGATTACTCCCCAAATGGAGGCGCCTACCAATAAGCCCACCAATGTAACAAAGGCATTGAGATTAACATTACTGCCAACAATCTTTGGAGTTAGGAAATTACTTTCAATCAATTGGATAATCCAAAAAGCAATCACGACACCCAAAGGGTAAAAAAGACTGTCTTTGGTAAGAAATGCAAAAATCGTAGGTAAGACGGCGCCAAGAAATGGACCCAAATAAGGAATAACATTTAATAAAGCAGCAAAGACGCCAAAGAAAACGGCATGTTTGATTCCCAGACCAAACAAGACAGCGATATTCATAACTGCTAGTATGGCCATTACTTTTATGATTCCGATAATGTAATTCTGAACCACTTTCCTTAAAATTCTGATCTCCTGTTTTATCTTTTCATTTTCATGATTTTTAAAGAGGGATGCTATGAACATGGTAAGATGATCTCTATATAGAAGAAAAAAGAAAATAAAAACAGGTAAAAGCAATACACTAGCAAGAGATCCCAAAGTACCAAGAAGGAATTCGGCCAAATTTGAGCTATTTGATTGTAGGAGGTTTATCAAATAAACCTGATCAAACCCCTGGCCAATACCGGTTTCAATACTCAGTTTTTCTATAATGAAACCATCTATTTGTTGCAGGTAATTGTTGAGCCTTTCTCCTACATTTCCAAGATCTTTACTAAAACTCGCAACCTGTAAGACCACAAATGCAAATATGCCAAGGATGATGATAACTCCGGAAAGAAGGGCTATGGTAGTACTCAGGATTCTGCCGATTTTCTTACTCTCCATCCAATTGCCTATTGGAGTCAGTAGTACTGAAATCAATCCTGCAAGAAATAAGGGTACAAGAATACTTCGACCTATAATCAGGATAAAAATGATTACAATGATAAGTGAAAGTACTAATAGCGCTTTGAGATAGGCTGGAAGTTGTAATCTATCGGTATCCATATTCCTGTTAAAAACTTAAATTTAAATTATTTTCATTTATCCGAGTTCAGCCTTAAATATTAGGGAACTTCCATTTTTATATTTTTTGATCTTTAGAAATTTCAGTGCCAACAAATTTTGTTCAATACTCAAATGACAAAGGGATTATTAAAATTAGTTCTATTTTTGACAGATTAAAAATTAAATAGTGGAAAGAGAAAAGTCGAATTGGATCAGGGTAGCATTTATTGTCAGTCTAGTGTTACTGGTGGTGAAATTCTATTCTTTTTATATCACCAATTCTATGGCAATTCTGACTGATGCGCTTGAAAGTATTGTCAATGTCGTTGCTGCAGGATTTGCAACTTATAGTATTTACCTGAGTTCCCGGCCTAGGGATGATAATCATCCGTATGGACATGGAAAGATTGAATTTTTCAGCGCAGGGGTTGAAGGTACTTTGATCATTCTTGCAGGAGTATTTATTTTATATCAGTCAATTTATAATCTGTTTTTCCCAAATGAACTTGAAAAATTGGTTGAGGGAGTTATATTGGTAACATTCGCCGGTTCGGTGAATGGTATTCTCGGATTTTTTTTACAGAGGAAAGGTAAGGCACTTAACAGCCTGACCCTTGAGGCAAGCGGTAAACATTTGATTACTGATACCCTGACCAGTTTCCTTTTGGTTTTTGGCGTTTTGATCATTTACCTGACTGAATATGTATTTCTGGATTCGGTGATTGCTATGTTGTTTTCTTTCTATATCATGTTCTCCGGGTATGGATTGGTAAGAAAATCTGTAGGTGGGCTTATGGACGAGGCAGACCCAAGGGCTGTAGATGCCACGGTTAATGTCATCAATCAAAACAGAAAAAATACTTGGATAGATATTCATAATATGCGGGTGCAGCAATATGGTGGAGACAGGCATATTGACCTTCATTTGACATTGCCATATTATTTTGATTTAAAGCAGGTGCATCAGGAGGTGGTCGAACTCGAAAAAGTTTTGGAGGATGACTGGATGGGAGATATGGAAGTTTTTGTCCATTCGGATCCATGTATTCCTGAAAAATGCTGCCATTATTGCCAAATTATTGATTGTCCTGTAAGAAAAGTGCCTTCAGCAAAGAAAATAGAATGGACAGCGTCAAATATGTCCAAGAACCAAAAACATTTTCATGATCTTCATGGATAATTATGTTTTGCCAAAGAATATTTTTTCTAAAAAATTTTACGATATTTGACAAAATACAAAAAACTTAGTATATTCGTTAAAAAAAAAAGCCATGAACGAGGACAAACAATTTCGGATACTGCTAGCGGTAACATCCGTAGTATGGTTGATTCTTGTTGGGGTCCTCATTGTGATCTAACAAGAAATCAAAGGATTAAAGCTGTTCCTTAAACAGCACTTGCTTTTCAAATGGATTAATGAGTTTAAAAAGAGACCTGTCTGAGCGGGTCTTTTTTTATGTTTTAGGGTCAAGAAGGGGTTTTGCAGTTTTGTTTTATCCTTCCAAAGCTTGGTGACAAACAAGTGCCACTTGATTTCAATGTGAAAAAATGAATTATTGGATAATTATCAAAGAGAGGATAGGCGAAACCCCATCCTATTTTTATACAATTATCTTCTGTCCTGTGAATCAGAAATAATAGCGTAACAGAACGCTGACTATTTGATACTGATCAACTTATCCAAGACTAACTGCAAAGAATTTTTTTCTAAACGCTTAAATTAATCCTGCTCTTTTCAACAGCGCTTCCGGTTTAGGTTCCCTTCCTCTAAATCTTCGGTAAAGAATAGACGGATGTACCCTTCCTCCGGCAGAAAGGATATTTTCCCTAAACGAAGTAGCAGTTTCCTTATCAAAGATCCCTTTTTCCAAAAAGAGTTCAAATGCATCTGCATCCAAGACCTCGGCCCATTTGTAGCTGTAATATCCTGCAGCATATCCCCCTTGAAATATATGTGAGAAAGATGTGCTCATCAAAGTACCTTCAACATCAGGCAAAAGATTGGTTGCCCCCATCACTTTCTTTTCAAATTCGGGAATATCCTTTATCTCAGATGGGTCGGTGCTATGGTATGCCATATCCAAGAGCCCAAAACTTATCTGCCTTAAGGTCTGATATCCTTGATGGAAATTGGAGGCATTTTTTATTTTCCTGATCAGATCCTCAGCGATCGGTTCACCGGATTCATAGTGTTTGGCAAAAAGATCCAGACAGTCCTTTTCATAACACCAGTTTTCAAATATCTGGGATGGAAGTTCTACAAAATCCCAATAAACACTCGTCCCGGAAAGGGATTCATAGGTACCTTTTGCCAACATCCCATGGAGTGCGTGTCCAAATTCATGAAAGAGTGTGGTCACTTCATTAAATGTCAAAAGTGATGGTTTGGTTTTGGTAGGTTTTGTAAAGTTAAAGACAATAGACACGTGAGGCCTGTTTTCTTTACCATCAACAACCTTCTGTCCACGGAAACTTGTCATCCAAGCCCCGTTTCTTTTCCCTGTACGTGGAAAAAAGTCCGCATAGAAGACCGAAACATGATTTCCATTTTCATCCCTGACTTCATAGGCAGATACATCCGGATGGTAACCAGGAATTTCATTATTGATTTCAAATTTCAATCCGTAAAGTTTTTCTGCTGTGGTAAAAACACCATCTATGGCATTTTCAAGTTTGAAGTACGGACGGAGCAATTCGTCATCCACTTCATATTTTTGTTTTTTGAGTTTTTCGGAATAATAGCCAAAGTCCCATTTTTCAAGGTGATCGAGGTTATCCAACTCTTTGGCGAATTTGGCAAGTTCCTCTACTTCTTTTTGGGCTTTTGGTTTTGCTTTTTGCAATAAATTGGAAAGAAAATCCATTACCTCAGGTCCACTTTTGGCCATTCTTTCTTCCAGTACAAAATCGGAAAAACTCTTGTATCCCAATAAAGCGGCCCGCTCTGTTTTCAACCTGAGCATATCCTTGATAAATTGCTGATTGTCAAGTTCGTCGCTTTTACAACATTTGGTATTATACGCAATGAAAATCTCTCTTCTCAAAGATCTGTTATCCGCATAGGTCATGAATGGTATGTAGCTGGGATATGCCAATGTAAACACCCATTTTCCTGATTTCCCTTTTTCTTCGGCTGTTTGGGCAGCAGCTTCTATGACAGCATCAGGCAGTCCGGAAAGGTCAGCTTCATCCTCCACAACCAATTCATATTTATTGATTTCTGCCAGTACATTTTCCCCGAATTTGAGCCCAAGTTGAGAGAGTTCTTTATCTATTTCCCTGAGCCTGCTTTTTTGTTTTTCATCTAACTGGGCACCATTTCTTACAAACGCCTTATAAGTTTTGTCCAAAAGGGTTTCCTGCTCTTCATTTAATTTTAATTGATCTTTTTGGGAAAAAACCTGCCTGATACGGTCAAATAACACTTCATCAAGAAGGACATCATTGCTATGTGCAGTCAGTAAAGGAGCAATCTCCCTTGCCAATGCCTGTATTTCGTCATTGGTTTCTGCTGAGTTTAGGCTAAAAAAAATGGAGGAAACTACACTAAGTCTTTCTCCGGCCCGATCCAAAGCCGCTACTGTGTTTTCAAAGTCCGGCAATGCCTCACTTTTGACTGCAGCGATGTCGTTTTTTGCTGAATTTATGGCATCATGGATAGCCGGTAGAAAATGTTCGGTTTTGATCAGGTGAAAAGGAGGTGTGTCAAATGGGGTATTGAATTTTTCCAATAATGGATTCATAACTATATTTTTTTTATTAATTCTGAAAAACGGTTCAGTTTGGGCAAAGTTAACCAACTTTTGAGGTTATATGGAAAAGCAGTAGGTTAATAAAAGCTAATGGAGTGAACCGGGAGAATCAGGATTTGTAGACAACGATATAGAATCCCAGCCAGATTAAAAGGCAAATGACATAGCTGAATATTACAACTATTGTTGATTCCGATATACTTCTCCTGCTTATGGTGTGGAATCCCAACATTAAAGCAACAATATAAAGGACTTCAAAAAGGTTGATCGCTTGGAGCGGATAGATATATTGTGGGGAAATCGAGTCCTGATCGGCCAAATTATATAAGGATAATGGATAAAAGTTTTTTACGTTCTCATAAGAGACAGAATCTGATGGTTGGATAAAATACAACAATTTTATCAGCTCGGGAAAAATAAATATCACTTCCGCTACAAGGATAAATTGCCAGAGTTTGACAAAAGATGTTTTGTACCCAAAAGCAAACCCGCCCGTCCAAATCACAGAAGCAGTCACCGTGAATTTCCACAACAAAGCAAAAGGTGTCCAAAAGTAATTTAAAGCATTAAAAATATGAAAGATGGTGAAGCTTCCATCAGCCTCCAACTGCTCATAGCCAGTTATACTTTGCAGGATCAGGTCATTGGTCACATAGCGTATCAACAAAAATAATATAACCAGAATCAAAAAAAACAACCTCTTGTCGAAATCTATTGCCTCCTGAATACGTTGAGAAATTGAACTTTGCGGAATCGTCATATTATAAAATAATTATTGCCAAATCTAAATGATTGTTTGGATTACCATATAATTTTAGGGAAAATTTAGAATAAGAATGCGGACATTACTGATATTAATTGGTTTTTTATTCATAAGCATGACTACTGTGGCTGAGGCTCAGGAAAAGCCATTGGACAAAATCGGCTTTGATGAACCTCCTTATCTTTTGTTGGATAAGGGGCTTCAGTTCAGGATTACTGAAAATGTAAATGCCTTATATAATTTTGATTTCGAAACTGCGGAGCGCGGTTTCAGGGTGATGAGGTACCAATATCCGGACCATCCTTTGCCCTATTTTTTAATGGGTCTTAGTACTTGGTGGAAAATCGCTCCGGATATTGAAAACAAGAAAATGGACGATTTATTCATTAGGCAGATGGACGAGGTGATCGACAAGGCAAAAAAAATCCTGAATGATGATTCTGAAAATAAAGAAGCTGCGTTTTTTTTGGCAGGTGCTTATGGCTTTCAAGGGAGGCTGCTAAGTGAAAGAAAGAGTTGGACGAAAGCTACATTTGCCGGAAAGAATGCCCTGAAATATCTCAATTTGAGCAAAGGTGAAGAAGAACTTAACCCGGAGCTTCTATTGGGTGATGCACTTTTCAATTATTTCTCGGTTTGGATTCCGGAAAACTATCCTATATTAAAACCGGTCGTGGCCCTTTTTCCAAAAGGCGACAAAGCTTTAGGGTTGAAACAATTAGAGGATGTTGCCCAAAATTCCTTCTATGCAAGAGTGGAAGCACAATATTTTTTATTTAGATTATATTCTTCGGACGAAAAGCAACCATATAAAGCTTTGGCCATTACAGATTACCTCCATTCTAAATTCCCCAACAATCCCTATTTCCACCGGTCTTATGCAAGACATTTATATACAGTAGGAAGAATTACAGAGTCCAAAGATCAGTCAGAAGAAATATTGAGGAGAATTGAAGAGAAATGGACAGGGTATGAATCCAATTCAGGGCGATATGCGGCATTTTATATCGCCCAATTTTATGACAGGATCAATGAAAAACAGGAGGCAAAAAAATATTACATCAAGACCTTAACCTATGGTGAAGAATCTGAAAGCCAGGAGAGTGGGTATTATTTGTATTCTTTGATTGCACTTGGAAAAATGGCCAATGAGGAAAACAACAAAGCCCTGGCTAAGCAATATTTTAATAAAGTAAAGAAATATGCTAAAAGAAAACACCCTGCTCATATCGAAGCTAGAGCTTATATCAAAAAGAATAAACTTTAATTAAACTTTGCCGTACCAAACAAAGGAAATTCAGGAGAAAATTTGAAAATTTTCAATAAGTTGAAAATAATTCAATGCAAAAAATCTGAAAAGTAGTTAATCAGATAACAATATTTTGAATTCAGCCACGTTTTTTGTGGGTAATTGTTTTAAAACAAAATTAAATTATATTAACTTTGTACGACATAATATTTCGAAAATTCTTCAATCATGGATAATAACATAAAAGTGAAATTCGACAAAATAGACCGCAAGATCCTTGAGATCCTGCAAGGAAATGCCAAAATCACCAACGCCCAACTTTCAAAAGATATAGGACTTTCGCCTGCCCCAACCTTGGAAAGGGTTAAGAAATTGGAGCAATCAGGTATCATAAAAAGTTACCATGCTAAATTAGATCCTGAAAAAATAGGACTTGGAGTGAGTACTTTTGTACTTGTTAGCCTCATTGGCCATAATAAAGGTAATATCGATGCTTTTATGAAGGAAATCAATCAAATTCAGGAAGTGATTGAATGCCACCACATTACAGGTACAGGCGATTTTATTCTTAAAATAATTGCTAAAGATATCACAGCCTATCAAAAATTGATGCTTGAAAAAGTGAGTGAAATTAAAGAAGTGGATTCAATGCAATCTATGGTGATTCTTTCAACATTTAAGGACAGCAAAGTTTTGCCAATCCCTGCATAAATTAAAAATGTACAAATATAAGGGTGGCCAAAAGTCACCCTTTTTTTTGCCCTATTATGGAAAACCCCTGGAAAACCAAATCGATTAAAAATATTTATGAAAACCCCTGGATGAAGCTTGAGGAGCATCAGGTCGTGAATCCTTCCGGAAAAGACGGGATTTATGGCAAGGTTATTTTTAAAAATAAAGCTTTGGGGATTATCCCTGTTGATCATGAAGGAAATACCTGGCTTGTAGGCCAGTATCGCTATACCCTGGATGAGTTTTCCTGGGAAATACCCATGGGTGGCGGACCATTGGAAATTGACATATTGGAATCCGCAAAGCGCGAGTTGAAAGAAGAAACCGGACTTCTTGCCCAAAAATGGACCAATATTCTAAGGATCCATACATCCAATTCGGTTACAGATGAGGAAGGTTTTGTTTTTCTTGCTGAGGGACTGACCGAGGGGGAAACGGAATTTGAAGAAACAGAACAATTGCATGTCCTCAGACTACCCCTCCATGAAGCAGTCCAGAAAGTCCTTGATGGTGAGATTACAGATGCAATATCAATTGCAGGCCTACTAAAGGTAGCCAAACTGAAAAATATTTGATCAATTCGGATAAGGTAGGTAATGAAAATTGCTGATTTTAAAGAAAATTTTTCGAAAACCACTTCATTGGCGGTACCTGTAATGCTCAGTCAATTGGGGCAGGTATTGGTAGGTGTCGCGGATAGTATGATGGTCGGTAGGTTGGGGGCAGAACCTTTGGCAGCAGCGTCTTTGGCAAATAGTATTTTTTTTGTAGCCCTGATGTTTGGTATTGGAGTATCTATGGCAATTACTCCTTTGGTGGCCATGGAGGATGGAAAGAGAAATGCAGGAAAAATTTCCAGACTTTTCAACCATGGATTTGTGATCAATATGGCTACAGGCACCATGTTGTTTTTGTTGATAATCCTGGCCTCTCCATTATTAAAACATTTGAATCAACCTGAAGAGGTGGTGGTCCAAGCTGTTCCATACTTGGCTATTATAACTTTTTCATTGTTGCCATTCATGTTTTTTCAAACATTCAAGCAGTTGGCAGAAGGACTTTCCCAAACCAAACAGGCCATGTATATCACGCTGTTCTGCAACGGAATAAACGTTTTTCTAAATTGGGTTTTGATCTATGGTAATTTGGGATTTCCCGCAATGGGATTGATCGGCGCCGGTTGGGCCACTTTAATTTCCAGGATTTTGATGGGAGTCATCATCGTATATTATGTCCGGAAATCGAAAAGGTACAAACCATATTCTTTGGGCCTGGGGATAAAAAAAATGAGTTTTCCTATGATAGCAAGAATGTTGAAAATAGGTGTGCCTACCGGCTTTCAGTTTATTTTTGAAGTCGGAGCTTTCAGTTCAGCGGCCATTATGATGGGGTGGATCAGTGTCAATGCGCTTGCTGCCCATCAGATAGCCATCAATCTGGCTTCGGTAAGTTACATGATGGCATCCGGCCTATCCATAGCTGCAATGGTCAGGGTGGGCAATCAGTTGGGAAGAAATGACATCAAGTCCCTACGCGAGGCCGGTTTCACAGTATTTGTAATGGTGACAATGTTTATGAGCATATCGGCCTTTATTTTTATTGTTTTCAGGGAGTTCCTGCCGACTCTTTATATCGACGATGCGGCGGTAATCCAAATGAGTGCAACCCTTCTGATCATTGCCGGTTTATTCCAATTATCAGATGGGATTCAGGTGGTCGGGTTGGGCGCATTGAGGGGTATGGCAGATGTTAGAGTTCCTACTATAGTCACCTTAGTGGCTTATTGGGTCATAGGATTGCCATTGGGATATGTTTTTGCATTTGTATTTGGAATGCAGGAAGTCGGCATTTGGTATGGTTTACTGATAGGGTTGACTGTTACAGGTATCCTGCTTTTATTCAGGTTTCATCGGTTAAGTGCCCGTCTATTACGGGAAAAGAATTCAAAAATCCCATCAGTATAGTTTGGTTTTTTATTTATGTTGATTCTTTCTATTTTCCGATAAATAAATTAAACTGATCATGAAAAAAACCTTTACCCTAGCTGCCATTCTAATTTTATTTGCCCAAGTTTCTTTTTCCCAAGGTCTCCATGTTTTATCTCAAAGGGAGCAAGCTGAAGTGATTGATCAATGGCTTGAAGAAAGGATAAAAACGCTTTTGCCATCCCTGATGGATAGGGCTGATATTGATATGTGGGTCATTATTTCAAGGGAGTACAATGAAGATCCTGTTATCAGGACATTTTTGCCTGCTACCTGGCATGCTGCAAGGCGAAGAACCATCTTGGTTCTTTATAAAGCACCAAACAGTCAGGAGGTGGAAACTTTGGCCGTAGCCAGGTATGATGTCGGTAAATCATTCAAAAAAGCCTGGGATCCCGAATCCCAACCGGACCAATGGAAAAGATTGGCTGACCTGATAACCGAAAAAAATCCAAAGAAAATAGGTCTGAATATCGCAAAAGATTATGGCCATGCCGATGGTCTGAATGTTACAGAATACAATACCCTTTTGGAATATCTTCCCAAAAATTATCATTCAAGGATAACCTCCGCACAAAGCTTGGCCGTAGGATGGCTGGAAACAAGAATACCCGCTGAAATGGCAACATACAGGCATATACAGGCTATCGCAAACCAAATCATAGCGGAAGGTCTGTCAGAAAACGTGATTACTCCCGGAGTGACCACGACTGATGACGTGGTATGGTGGTATAGGGAAAGAATCAAAGAATTAAAGCTTGACACTTGGTTTCACCCTTCTGTCGACATTCAAAGACCTGACCCGGATTCTCAGGAACATTTAAGGTCATTTGCTGTGAAGGCGGATTCGGAGGTCATTATGCCGGGTGATATCCTTCACATGGATTTTGGAATCACCTATCTGAGATTGAATACAGATACCCAACAACTGGCTTATGTACTCAAACCCGGTGAGGATGATGTGCCCCAATATCTAAAAGATGCCCTCAAAGTAGGCAACAGGCTTCAGGATATACTTACTTCCCAATTTGTGACAGGAAGAACCGGGAATCAGATCCTGAGAGAAACAAGGAAAATCATGGAATCCGAAGGCATTAATGGAAGTATTTATTCCCATCCGCTCGGTACGCATGGCCATGCTTCAGGGCCGACTATTGGTATGTGGGACAACCAAGGTGATACAAAAGGAGCGGGAGATTATCCTATATACCCAAATACTGTATATGCCATTGAGCTGAATGCTGTTGTGTTTGTCAATGAGTGGAATAATGATGTGAGGATTATGCTGGAAGAAGGTGCTTTTTACGATGGTCAAAAAGTAACTTATCTAAATGGCAGGCTGCTGGATTTTATGACTATCCCAAGGAAAAGCAGTCATTTGGGAAACTAAATTATTTATTGGTTATAGAAGAATAAAATTTCTCAAAATCCTTTTCCTCCGGTACCTCATCTACTTGGATCAATATCCCCTTTATGATCAAAAAATGTCCTAAGGAATAGAGGAGGGTTATAACCGCAATATTCATCTTATTTTCAGCATACATATCAAAACCGGTGACCACATCGCTGATGTAAAAACATAATACCCCGGATATCACTTTGAAATAGCTTTCTTTCGAAACATAAAATCTTCTATTGAGCGCCATAATCAATGCTGCTGTCCCAATAATAGCATATATCAAACTTGGAATCATAAATTCTCCCGTTTTTGGAAGAACAATTATAGAACTGAACAAAACCGAAATAAAAGCCAATGCCTCCGGCCATCTTTTATATAAAGGAGGGTGCGAGGTGTTTTTGTTGATGGTAGCAGAATAGTAAAATAATAGTCCGTAGCAAGTTTGTGCCGCTATAAATGTGCAAATACCAATGGTATTGAACAGTGATTTTTCTATCGGAACAGAGAATAAAATATCCCCTAAAAAAGCAAAAAAAGTGGCAATCAACATGAGGGGTATTAATGGATGAAAGCTGCTTTTGAATTTCCCGATTAGTCCGAAAATCAGAACAGGAACAATAAATAAATTGAGAATGTAATAAGCGCCTGAAAAGCCCAATAAAATGGAAGCCACCGCAAGCGACACGATCAAAAAATAGATCAAAGTCAATCTACTATTCCAAGCTAACATTAGAGTCTATATTTAAATAAATTTAAATGTAAATGAATAACTCAGAATAAAATATACTTTTTATATAAAAATTTAAGTGTAAAAATTATAAATGACTTGAATTACAAACTTTTATACTTAATTGCTATGGTTAAGTATTATTTATAAAATTGCTTTAAAAAATTGAATTTTAATTTATTAAGGTTTTAATACCGGTATTTCTTTATTTTTTGGAATTGTCAAAAGAAAGAAAAAAGCCAAAATTGAAGTTGCCGCCCCGAGTGAAAAAACCAAAGCAAAATTTTCAACATTATTGGCAAAGACAAATCCGGACACCAAGGCCCCTATTCCTATTCCTGCCTCCAATGCAATATACATCGTCGCCAACGCCCTGCCCCTGAAAGCATCCAATGAAAGGTCTATGGTCCAAGCTGAGATGGTAGGGGAGTTCATTCCCACCGAACAACCGAAGACCACTCCTCCAAGAAGGAATACACCCTTACTTTCAGCAAAACCAATAATTAACATGGATAGGGCCATAGACAATGTGGCGACCTTCATGACAGGTACTCTGCCATATTTATCCGAGGCCCGTCCTGCAATGATTCTGATGCCCAATGAAGAAAGGGTAAAGACTGCAAAAAATAATCCTTTGTTTTCTATTCCCAAATGAGTAGAATAATCAGGAATAATGGTCAGGATTACTCCAAAAGAAAATACTGTTAGAAATAGTACAAAAGAAGGTTTAAGTACCCTTTTCTCAATGATTTCGTAGCGGTGCAGTTTTAATAATCTTGGATGAAATTTTACTTTGTCCTCGACTGTTTCTTTAAGTCTGATCAATATAAGAATGGATAAAAATGCTGTAAAGGATGAAACATAAAACAAGGGCTGAATTCCCCAAATGATACTGATATATCCACCCAATGCAGGTCCTGCCGCCATTCCCAATGATCCGAACAATGATTGTAGTCCCATGGCTTCTCCTCTTCTGTTGAAGGGAACAATGTCAGCAACATAGGCTGAGATACCGGTGGGTGTAAATCCTGTAGAAAATCCATGAACAAACCTCAGCAACAGGAACCCGGCTACACCGGTAATCACAGGATACATGAGACTTACCACCAAACAGACCAAAGCCCCAAAAATCATGACCGGAATTCTGCCTATTTTATCAGCCAGTTTTCCGCTAAAGGGTCTTGACAATCCCGCAGATAAAGTAAAAAGGGAGATGATCAAACCTTTGAAATCTTCGCCACCAAGTGAACTGATGTAGGAGGGGAGTTCAGGAATGATCATGTTGAAACTTGCAAAAAACAAAAATGAGCTTGCACACAAGAAGAAAAAATCAAGTGTGAAAAAAGGTGGTAGAATTCGCATACTGTGATTTTTATAAAAGAAACCTTTTTAAGCTGACTTGCTTTAAAAGGTTTCTTTTGGAATTATTCATCTTTCTTAGCTTCTTCTTCACTTTGGGCAAGAAGGAAAGCTTTGATGAATTCATTTAGTTCGCCGTCCAAAACACCTTGTGTATCTGAAGTTTCGTATCCGGTTCTTGCATCTTTCACCAATTTATATGGATGGAGGACGTAATTCCTGATCTGGGAACCAAAATCTATTTTCATCTTGCCGGATTCGATTTTTGCCCTTTCGGCATTTCTCTTTTCCATTTCCAATTGATACAGTCTTGATTTCAACATCTGCATGGCCTTTTCACGGTTGGCCAATTGGGATCTTTCAATCTGACATACCACCACGATTCCGGTAGGTTTATGGGTCAGTTGTACCTTGGTCTCCACCTTGTTCACATTCTGACCACCGGCTCCTCCCGACCTTGAAGTATGCAGTTCAACATCTCCGGGATTGATGTCAATTTCAATGGTATCGTCTACCACAGGATAGGCATAGACTGAAGCAAATGAAGTATGCCTTCTGCCGTTACTGTCAAAAGGAGAAATCCTGACCAATCGATGTACCCCTATTTCTGACTTCAAAAAGCCATAAGCCAAAGGCCCGTCAAATTCCAAGGTCACGGATCTGATACCGGCCACATCACCTTCCTGCAGATCAACTTCACGGACTTTGTAACCATTCTTCTCACCCCACATGATGTACATACGCATCAGAATGGAAGCCCAATCATTGCTTTCTGTACCACCTGCCCCGGGATTGATTTCCAGCATGGCGCTGAGTTGATCTTCATCATTGCTGAGCATTTTTTTGAGTTCAAGCTCTTCTACTGCTTTCAGGGTCTTTTTAAAATCGGATGTCATTTCTTCCTCAGAAACTTCATCTTCAGAATAAAAATCAAAAAGAACCTCAAGGTCCTGGACAAGAGTTTCAACTTTTTCGTAAGCGTTGGTCCAGCTTTTTTTCAATTGGATATGCTTCAGGCTCTTTTCAGCCTCTTCGGGATCATTCCAAAAGTCAGGCTGTGCAGAAACTGCCTCCAAATCTTCTATTTCAGCTATATTCTTATCGTAGTCAAAGATACCTCCTCAAAGCCGAAACGCGGGCTCTCAAGTCTTTCAACTGGTCTGATGTCATAATTTCTTTAGTTTTTTTGAGGTGCAAAAGTCGTGAAAAATATACTTTAAACCTATTTTCTTTTCAATCTCCGTAAAGTATTACCAATTGTATTTTGTTATTCCCCTGATGTTTAAATTCCTTATATTGAAGCTTTGAAATCAGATAGCCTGCCCCGAATAAACCTACAGATAATCCAAGGCTATTACTTGTCTGCGAAAGATCCCCATAATGATAGAGGCTATTGATGATTCCACCGGTAAAAAATATCAAACCTGCACCCATGCCCAAATAAGAAAGATTCTTTAAGGTGCTGTTTCTAGGGTCTTTGTGTCTGACATATACTGAGGTAATATCTTTTGGCTGTAAAATATTTTCGGATAATACAATGATATCATTTTTGATATCCACAATGATGTCCGTTATATAAAAGTCATAGGTAGTCGACTTATAGGTGAATTCTTCCCCGATTTCAAATTTTAACCGTGTTTTTTGGTTGGATCCCTTTTGCAGTAAAATAAACTTTTGTCCAAAGCCATCTGTGCTGATTAAAATCAAAAATAAAAAGCAAACACCAAATGTTTTTAAATTCAAAATGGACTTTCGCATCTTAATCAGACTAAAGGTTTTAATTTTTGAATATAAGGAATTTTACAAAGCAAAAGACCAACCATGGGGGTTGGTCTTTTGCATCATTTCAGATTGGATAACTCCAAAGAGCGTATAGGGTTATAACTTGATAATCCAATTATGGTTGTCTTTTACTTTGCCGTATTTTATGTCATCCAAAATCTTCAACACCTGTAAAGAGAATGAATCTACAGGTTTTTGAGGCATTTCATAATCAACCTCATTGACATGGATTTTGGAGATATGGGCGATCGTAGCCGCAGTGCCTGTACCAAATGCTTCTTGAATACTTCCGGTCTCTAATGCTTCCTGCAATTCAGCAACAGTCAAGAACCTTTCTTCCACCTCATATCCCATTTCCTTGGCCAAGGTAAGCACAGAATCCCTTGTGATACCTTTCAGAATAGTACCCGTATGGGTTGGTGCAGTAATCAATGTATTGTTGATCATGAACATCAGGTTCATAGTGCCACTTTCCTCAATGTATTGATGGCTCTTACTGTCAGTCCAGATAAGCTGATCGTATCCTTCTTTTTGTGCCAGGAGTGCTGGATACAACGAACCTGCATAATTACCGGCAGCTTTAGCAGCCCCGGTTCCACCTTCAGCAGCACGGGTGTATTTTTGTTCTACTTTGACAGTGACTGGTTTTGCATAATAATGGCCTACCGGGCAAGTGAAAATCATAAATTTATATTTCTCAGAAGGTCTGATTCCGAGGTAATCATCAGTGGCAAAAATAAATGGGCGGATATATAAAGAAAAGCCGGGCTTATTGGGAATCCAGTTCCTGTCAAGATCCAACAACTGCATCAACCCCTCCATGAACAATTCTTCCGGAACTTCCGGAATACACAACCTTTTGGCAGATTCGTTCAATCTTTTTTGGTTGGCATCGGCACGGAACAGGAGTATTTCACCATCTTCGTTTTTGTAAGCCTTCAGGCCTTCAAATACAGACTGACCGTAATGTAAAGTAGCATTGGCCGGGTTAAGTGCCAAGGGTGCATAGGGCTCAATTCTGAAATCAGTCCATTCACCATTGATAAAATCCGCCACAAACATGTGGTCACTGATGGTTTTTCCAAATGTCAGATTTTCAAAATCTGTTTTCTCAATTTTCGACTCTTGGATTTTGGTGATGTCGATTTGTAGTGTAGCTTTCATACTATTATAATCTTGGCTTCCAGGTTACTTCTTCTACTTCCAGTTCTTTGGCGATCAATCTTCCCAAAACAAAAAGATAATCAGAAAGCCTGTTTAAATATTTTATAATGATGTCATCAACCTGTTCTGTTTCCATCAGGGCGATTACACACCTTTCGGTTCTTCTGCAAACTGTACGTGCCAAATGGCAAAAAGAAACCACTTGATGTCCCCCGGGTAAAATAAAATTTTTCAGTAGAGGAAGTTCTTTTTCCATAAGGTCAATTTCATTTTCCAAAAGTTCCAGGTCCTCCTCATGCAGATCGGGTCTTTTCACACTTTTATTCCCGGGTTCAGTGGCCAGTGTTGCCCCAATTGTAAAAAGCCGGTCCTGCACTTCCTTGAGTACTTCACTTCTTTTATGGTTGATCTCTTGGTCTTTGAGTAAACCTATAAAACTATTGAGCTCATCCACTGTGCCATAGGCATCAATCCGTAAATTGGATTTGAGAACACGCCTTCCGCCCAACAAAGAGGTGGTACCGGTATCACCGGTCTTTGTATAAATTTTCATGAATTTCCCCCCAACTTTAAAATACAATTGCTGAATTGTTTCAGCAAAAATAGTAATCTATTTGCAAAAATATAATGATTTCTATTCTGCCACCAACATGGATTGACCTCTGGTAGGATTCGTGTTTAAGGAATCTGTTTCAACAAGACCATCCCTTAACCTTACAATCCTATGGGCATAATGTGCGATATCGTCTTCATGCGTGACCATAATAATGGTATTGCCTTTTTGATGCAATTCATGAAAAAGTTCCATAATACTATAGGAGGTCTTGGAATCAAGATTACCGGTAGGTTCATCAGCCAAAATGATACTTGGGTTGTTGACCAAAGCCCTGGCAATGGCCACTCTTTGTCTTTGTCCACCTGAAAGTTCATTGGGTTTGTGGAGTACCCGATCTCCCAATCCCACACTTTCCAAAGTATGAAATGCCTTTTCTTCACGGTCGGATTTGTTGAAACCTGCATAAATTAATGGTAAAGCCACATTGTCAAGGCATGTTGCTCTTGGCAATAAATTGAATGTCTGGAAAACGAAGCCGATCTCTTTGTTCCTGATTTCAGCCAGTTCATTCTCTGACATGTCACTTACATCTTTTCCATTT
>NZ_JBGTCA010000353.1:0-15391 GCF_041749095.1 Aquiflexum sp.
GCAGATTTCACCCCTAATCTTAATATCAACAAATATCTACTATCAATCAATTTCTAATACTTTAAAGACCAAATAATTAATTATAGCCGACCCAGAAAATTTCAATTCCCCATCAATGACATCTCTCCTATCATCGGGGTAATCAATTTCCTCCTGATTTCGGAATCCTCCTTCTCATTGGCCAACAAAAACATCATCTTGGTCACAGCTGCCTCAGTGGTAATGTCTCCTCCACTGAGAACGCCGATTTTTTTCAGATCCTTGCTCGTTTGGTACCTGCCTTGAATGACCCTACCACCATTACACTGTGAAACATTAAGGATAATCAACCCTTTTTTTACAGCCCTATCCAAGGAATCGATAAACCATGATTCACTGGGACTGTTACCTGAACCATAAGTTTCCAGTACAACTCCCCGCATTCCATCAATATCAAAACAGGAGTCAAGAATCTTTGAAGTTATTCCAGGAAAAAGCTTTATTACCATTACCCTATTATCCAGCCGGTTATAAAATTTAAGTTTTTTGCCTTCTTCAAATGGCTTGATAGCAGCATAATTATAATCAATAATAATCCCTGCCTCTGCCAAGGCAGGGTAATTCTCTGATTCAAAAGCATCAAAATGGATACTCTGTACTTTTTTAGACCTATTTCCTCTCAAAAGTATATGGTTGAAAAAAATACATACCTCTGGCACTACCGGATTTCCATTGGCCTTGGCTGTGGCAATTTCAAGTGCTGTCATCAGGTTTTCCCGAGCATCGGACCGCATCGCTGAAATCGGTAACTGTGCTCCTGTGAAAACCACAGGTTTGCTCAGCCCCCTCAACATATAACTCAACATAGAAGCGGAATAAGCCATCGTATCTGTTCCATGCAATATCACAAAGCCATCATAACTGTCATAATTCTCATAGATGATATAGGCCATGTCCACCCAATGCTGCATGTTCACATTGGATGAATCGATGGGTTCCGGGAATGAAATAACTGTGATAGCAACATTCATACTGGTCAGATTGGGGATTTTCTCCATAATCTGACCAAAGTTAAACGGAACCAAAGCCCCTGATTCATCATAAGCCATACCGAGTGTCCCTCCGGTATAGATGATCAAGACAGAGGCTGTGATATCACTTTTGGCAGTGGTATTGAGTCTTACTATTTTATAGTTCATGACTTGAAATAATGAAATATGCCGTTAGCATTTTGCTGGGTGATTGCGGAAACTTTATCCAATGAGCTTTCAGTGAGGTCACCGACCCTTTGGGCAATTAATGGAATGTATTCAGGGGAATTTCTTTTGCCCCTATGCGGTATGGGTGCCAAATAGGGACCATCAGTTTCCAAGACGACATGCTCCAAACCCAATTCGGGAAGTACCTTATCCAATCCCCCGTTTTTATAGGTGGAAACCCCTCCTATTCCCAAGAGAAATCCCAATTCAATGATTTGTTTGGCCTGCTCAATACTTCCGGAGAAGCAATGGAAAATCCCTTTCAGGTCATCTGATTTCTCTTCTTTGATAATGGCGATGGTTTCGTCCATCGATTCCCGGCAATGAAGGACAATGGGCCATTTCTTTTTCTTTGCCCATGCGATGTGGATTCTCAAAGCTTCTTTTTGCTGCTCAAAAAAGGTTTTGTCCCAATACAGGTCCAGGCCTGTTTCACCAACGGCGGCAAACTCTCTCTTTTCAATCCACTCCTCCATTACATAAAGCTGCTTTTCAAAATCCTTTTTCACATCACAGGGATGAAGTCCCATCATGGGAATACAAACATCAGGATATTTCAGTTCTGCGTCCAACATTGAATCGATGGATTCCACATCAATATTGGGCATGTATATCTTTTCCACGCCATTTTCGGCAGCAACCCTGATCACATCTGACCTGTCATCATCGTACTTTTTGGAATAAATATGGGCGTGGGTGTCGGTGTATTTCACTTTGTAGTTGGTTAGTGGTTTTTGGTTATTTGGGTAACGGTTTATTCTTGGCTATCAATTCTTGGTTCTCGATTCTCCCATTTCTTCCACGCTTTTGCCTAATCTATATCGTTCGTGCCTACGGCACTTTGGGTTTTTTTTCATCTTGAACCCGGCAATAAATTACCGGGCTATGACATCGGTCATGCCTATGGCATTTATCTGAGCCTCATGATTCTCGGTTCTCGTTTCTCGGTTCTCGCTTCTTTTCCCTTGATTCCCCATTATGGATAGAACATTTCCACTCTTGGTTCTTGTTTCTTGGTTCTTGGTTCTTGGCTCCTCTGTCCCTCAACTTCCCTATCACACTTTTGAGATTGCCACGTCGCACGAAAGCTTATTCAAAATAAGAAGGTTCTGGTGCTCCTCCTGCCAAAGGCAGGCAGGCGCAATGACGGAAACATATCCTCCCCCATTTTCTAAGCTCTCGGCTCTCTCCTTTCGGCTCATACGTCTCTTAGATGTCTCCTACCGTCGACATGACAAGGTTAAGTCTTTCTTAATAGTTAATTCATGATTATATCAAACCACTTCACTCCTCTTGGTTCTTGGTTCTTCTAACCTCCAACCTCCCAATCAATCCTTACGAGATTGCCACGTCGCACGAAAGCGTTTACTAATAAACAAAGAAAATAGAAGTGCTCCTCGCAATGACGGCAATCCATCGTTTCTCAGCTCTCGTTTCTCGGCTCTCCCATCTTGGCTCCCCGATAGCCATCGGGACAGGCTTTGATTCTTGACTCTTGGTTCTAGTCCCTACCCTTCATCCTTCATCCCTTTTCCTTCATCCCTCAATACTTCCTCCCCTTCCAATCTGTCTTAGAAGGCCAAAAATAATAAAGTATCGTGGACCAAGAGGTAATCATATAATAAATTTCAAAAAGCAAAAGGTCCAAAACAGCCAATCTCGAACCGGACTTTAAAGCAAAACTGTAAATAAAAAGTCCTTGTATTAACACTTTGGCAATCCATAAGCAGAGAGCCAACAATGGATGTAAAAAAACCAGCAATAAAATACTTGGAAAAAAAAGTACCTGAACAGCCAAAATCAATCTCCAATAAAGTGGAAGCGACATGGCACCCGACATCCAACGTTTCCTTTGTTGGAGTAATTGCAGGAAGCCATTTTGAGGTTTGGTAGCAATCAGGTTGTCAGAAGATACCTGTTGAAAGACTTTGAATCCTTTGGTTTGGATATTTCTGGCGATTTCAAAATCTTCTGTCAGGGAAAAAGGGATACCTTCAAACCCTCCTACCGCTTGGTAAGCATCTTTGGTAATCAACATGTTGTTGCCCATAGAAGTAACCGAAAAACCTAGATCCGACATCACTTTGACCATGCCCAAAGTTAACCACCAATCCATACCCTGCATTTTCCCATAGATCTTATCGGCCTTAATATGGGTAATTCCTGTAATGATGCCAGCTCCAGTGTTCGTCTGGGCAAGAACCATGGATCTAACCCAATCCTGAGGCACTTGACAGTCTGCATCTGTGAAAAGAAAAACCTCACCATCAGCATATTTGGCCATTTGGGAGAGTGCATTGGCTTTGCCGTTCATTTTGGCACTATCACCCTCAATGATTTGGACCAATTTGACATGATCATTTTTATCTTCAAATGCTTTTAATATTGCTCCGGTTTCATCGGTACTCCTGTCATCCCCAAATATTATCTGAAGCTTGTCTTTTGGATAATCCAACTTTACAATAGACTCCAAACACGCAGGCAAATTCTCCTCCTCATTTCTACTGGGAATCAAAATACTGACAAAGGAGAATTCATAAACCTCATTTTTTACATAATCTTTAAAGTTTAACTTCAGAAAGAGCCAGAGTATGGCATCTTGGACCAAAAGAAAAACAACCAATATTTCCGCAAAAAACATCATAATAAGGCAGTTTCTAAACCTGAGTCCTTTAAAAATTCCAAATAATCCGGCAGGACTCTTTTGATGATGTCTTTGGTTTTTTGCTGGTCATGGAAAACCACAATTGATCCATTTCTGGAATACTTCATGGACTTTTTGAGGCAATGTTCTGCACTTTGGGAGCTGTCAAAATCTCCTGTAAGGACATCCCACATGATCACATCATAATCCACTACAACCGATTTGAACTGTTTTTTGGTGATTTTTCCATAAGGTGGCCTAAAAAGCCGACTCGAGAACGATAAGGTTTTCTGAATCTGGTTTTGGCAGGCACGGACTTCCATAAGATAGTTGTCATAAGATGTCTTGAAACCATTGACATGGTGCATGGTGTGGTTCCCTACTCCATTGCCGGATTGAAGGACTTCTTGCGCCAAATGTTGATTCTTTTGGATATTATCACCTACCATAAAAAATGTGGCGCAAATGTCCCTTTTCGCCAACTCATCCAAAACAAAATCAGTCACTCCCGGAACCGGGCCATCATCAAAAGTCAGGTAAATCTTTTTTTCATTCCTGTCTTTGTTCCAAACAAATTGTGAAAACAATCTGGGTATCAAAGCCGGAACATGATGCATCCACACCATGATTATTTAAATCTTATACTCAATAAGGTGATATCATCCCGCTGTTCCCCTCCGACAGTAAAACCTTTCAATTCCTCGAAAAACAATTCATGGAAAGTATTTGGATCTAAGCAAAGTTGGTTTTTGACAAACTGATGAAATTTTTCATCCCCATATTCTTCCTCGCTGTCATTGAAGCTTTCAGTAAGTCCGTCGGTATATAAATGAATCGTAAACCCTTTCAAGTGTGACCTTTTACCTACATCCAGAAAAGGCAATTGCTCAAATGCCCCCAAAATCGTGGTCCCTGCACCCAAATTCTCCGTTCTTTTTTCACCTTCCCAACATAATACAGGTGGGTTATGACCGGCATTTACGTAGGTCAATTCTCTTTTTTTATAATTGTAATAACCAAGGAAAAAAGTAATGAAGCGTTCTCCATTGGTATTGTCAAAAATAGTGTAGTTCAATTGTTCCACTATCATTTTCATATCTGAGGAGCTTCTCAGCAATGTCCTCAATGCTGCCTGAAAATTGGACATCAGCAGTGCGGCAGGCATTCCTTTACCTGAGACATCTGCAATACAGAAAAAGACTTCATCCTCTGACTTCTTTATCAGGTCATAATAATCCCCGCCGACTGTGGAATGTGGTATATACGTGACTTTGGCTTTTAGCCTATCAGTTTGAGGGAGTTCAGCAGGGAAAAGCATCCTTTGGACATTGGATGCAATCTCCACCTCCCTCTTCAACCTTTCCTGCTCCAACTGTCTTTTGGCAAACCTCTTGTTTTCAAGCGCCACTACCATGATATTGGTCAAGGCCTGTGTGAAATTCAGGTCAAGGTATTCTTCCTCATATTTTTTCCTGAGAAAAAGAATTGCAAGCATCCTTTCTTTATGATAGACCGGTAAATAACTCTCCAATTCAGAAAAGGAATAGCCATGATCCAATTCAATATTCAATTCCCCTGATTCTTTCGAGTATTTGACTTTGTTCTCAGGGATATGATCAGGGATTTTATTTTTTATCCCATGGCTGATCTTAAGATCAAATTGCTCCTGATCAACCATGTATAAAAGTATCGATTTGATATTAAGGTGGACCAGGCAGGTAAATTTGAAAATGTTCAAAAGTACGGAAGCGGATTTATTTTCATTGATAGCCTGTGTGATCTCGAGTAAGGCTTTTAACTCCAGTTCTTTTTTTTGATATTTTACAGTTTGCGTGGTCACTATTTCTTCTTTTAAAATTGCTTTTATTCAGTTGCCTAAATAATTGTCATAACCAATATATTGGCATTAAAACCGTCTTCCCTGCCGACAGGACAGACAGGCGTCTTCTTTCTTCGGTCTTCCCTGCTACCGGCATGCAGGCGTCTTCAGTCTTTAATTTTGAAACAACTTTCAAATAAGCGTTTATCCCCATTACAAGGCATTATGCTCCATCAGGCCTTTTTTGGTTGCCAGATAAAACAGATTTTTACCTGTTTCTTTAATATCAACTTTTTCGAAAACCTCAGTATCGGGTTCGATCAGACATTTGATGTAGGACATTTCGTACAGCGATTGCAAGGTAGCCAAAAGCAATTCATCTTCCCAAACCAACGTTTCTTTTAAATAGCTGAAAGGCTGTACAAAGTATAGCTCATCCAGTAAGTCAAACTCCTCATCAGTCATAATTTCCAATTGGTTAAAGTCTGTAAAGTTATGGATTTACTAAGAAAATGATAATTGGATATCTGCATAACTTCAAAAAAGACGGAAGACGGGAGACTTGAGAAAGGATGAAGGAGAAGGGATGAAGGATAAAGGTGGTGCGTCATTGCGAGTCCCCCACATTATTAAAATGTTCAGAATTGGTAATGACATCAGGCCATAGACCTCTCCTAACGTCGAGGTGACAAGGCAAAGCCATTTACAAAATCTGAATGCTATTCATAGTTCTAAACCATCAATTTCTAAATCTGTCAATGGTAGGAGCACATGGGAAACTTTGATATTTTGAACAGTCCTTCGTGCGACGTGGCAATCTCTTTAGGTGAAAGATGAGGGGGTGAAACAAAAGAAAAACAATAAAAAAAGTGTCAAGTAAATTCAGGACGTGCCACCTGACTGGGCTCAAACCCAACCCAATGTAGAATTCAAGATGGTAATTTCGGATACCTGCCCTTCCATTTCCCCCCGCCAAAAAACGTAGCCACTACGGTTCCGATTACAAAGACAGGATGAATGACCGAAGTGAGAATAAAATTAATCAAACCATGATGAATCCTTAAATCGGCAAGAACTTTACCTAAGACAATCCTTTCTGACCCGATTTTCGCAAACCAAAGAAATATAAAAACAAGCTTTGAAAAATCCTCTTGGAAAAGCAGGATCCAACTTGACAGAAAAAGAGACTGTATTAAAACCGGGATCACAGCACTGAATAGATGGGATAAATTACCATGCATTTTCCACTTAGCGGCCCATCGGCTTCTTTGCACCAATAAACCCTTCCAGGTATCCTGTGGCCGGGTAAATACAAGGCCTTTGTGATCATTCAAATAAACCGCTGCTTTTGCGCCAAACTTTTTGGTGATTTTTTTGAGCAAAAACTCATCATCTCCTGACAAAACATGCTCATTCCCCTGATATCCTTTCACCTCTAAAAAGGCGGATTTTCTATAAGCCATATTTGCCGCACTGCACATGATTGGAGATCCTAGCTCAAATCCCGCTTTCGTCACCAACAGGATACTTGCCCATTCTATTTGTTGGAAACTGTAAAAAAAACCTTTTTTGTCTTCAGTCATCACAGGCCCTGCCACCATTTGGATTTCCGGATCCTCAAAGCACCACAGTTTCTCCTCAATCCAATTTTCCGGTAAAATGCAATCTGCATCAGTTGTGAAAATAATCTCACCACCAGCTTCCCCTATCCCTGTTTCAATGGCATCTTTTTTTCCAATACCCCTATTAGGTATCACTTTAATGGGGATTCGGGGATTGTTTTTTTTCAGAAAATCTTTAAGAAAACGGCCACCTCCATCCTGACTGTGGTCATCAATAAACAGTACTTCAATTGGTCTATAACTGAGCGAAAGAATACTTCTCAAAATAATTGGGATGTTTTCCAGTTCATTTCTAAAGGGGATAAGAATGCTTACCTTTCGATCCGGATTTACTTTTGGTTTCAAAGCCTTTTCTTTGTTCCACAGAAACAACAGTTGTAAAAGTACAATCACATAAAGTATCCCAATCAAAAGATAAAATATTGCCATGAATTCCCCTAAATTGCGGTAATGGGTAAAGAAGAAAAAAAAGAAGCAAAAGAAAAAATAATCCTGGGAATTGATCCCGGAACCAATATCATGGGTTATGGACTGATTCTTATCACAGGAAAAAACCACAGTCTGTTGCAGTATGGAGTGATCCACCTCAAAAAGTACAGCACCCATGAACTGAAGCTCAAAAAAATCTTCGAAAGGATTACAGGACTCATTGATGAATTCCATCCGGATTCGGTGGCTTTGGAAGCTCCTTTTTATGGGGAAAATGTACAGTCCATGCTCAAATTGGGCCGTTCACAGGGTGTCGCAATGGCTGCTGCTTTGGCACGGGAAATCCCCATTGCCGAGTATTCCCCTAAAAAGGTTAAGCAGTCCGTCACAGGCAATGGCAATGCCTCCAAAATACAGGTAGCTGAAATGCTCAAAACACTCCTGAAAATCGAGGAAATACCGAAGCTTTTGGATGCCACAGATGCATTGGCTGTGGCATTGTGCCATCATTTTCACGATGGCCGATTGCAGACAAGAGGAAGGACAGCGGGCTGGAAGTCATTTTTGGAAGAAAATCCTGGACGGGTCAAAGGGCTTTAATGTATGATATTTGACTTTCTTCAAATCCGCCAATTAATCTTTAAATATGTAGCAAAAAATCCCATTACCTCATATCTGAATATGGGTTTAAAAACTTTAAGCAGGAAAAAATAAAGCGTATAATTTTTCGATTCTTGTCAACAGTCAATCTGGGTAAAAACCGTTAAATTTGATCTACTTGGTTTCAAACTGTTTGAAACCAGCAGAATATTATCTGTTCCAAACCCAATAACCATGACATTCAAAACTATTTCCCGATTTGCAGGACTGCTCTCAGTTTCCTTATCTATCCTCTGGAGTTGTTCGGATTCCTCCAACGAACAGACTTTTGATTCCTCCAAATTGAGGAAAGCTTCTCAGGATGATGTTGAAAAAGTCATCGAGGATTTTATCTTGGCAGAAGACGGTGATATCATCCAAATCCCATCAGGATTCTACAGCTTCAAAACCCAGTTGATACTCGATTCCAAAAACAACATCAGGATCAAAGGTGCCGGAATGGGAGAAACAGTCCTTTCTTTCCGCGAACTCAGAGCAGGAGGTGAAGGGGTCAAGCTGGTTGGCAACAATGTCAAAATCGAAGACCTCAGCATAGAAGATGCTCCCGGTGACGGGATCAAAAGTCAGCATAGCGTTGGCATCACTTTCAGACGCATCAATGTGACCTGGACCAACGGAGACAAATCAGAAAACGGCACCTATGCCATTTACCCTGTGCAGTGCAGGAATGTCATGATCGATGAATGTATTGCTTCACATTCCAAAGATGCGGGGATTTACGTAGGCCAGTCAGAAAATATCATTGTCAGGAATTCGCTTGCCTTTGGGAATGTAGCAGGGATAGAAATAGAAAATTCCGACAATGCAGAAGTTTATGGAAATACGGCGAGGGACAATTCAGGAGGTATTTTGGTATTCAACCTGCCCGGACTTCCTAAAACAGAAGGCCGAGGCACCAAGATTTATGACAATGATGTCATTTCCAATAACCATGTCAATTTTGCCATGCCACTCAGTGATGAACCAAACGGAAACACCGTAACCATGATTCCACCCGGATCGGGAATCATACTTTTGGCGGCAAAGGATGTGGAGGTATACAACAACAGAATTCACAAAAACAAAACCGCTGGAATCGCTATTGCCAATTATCACATCACAGGTTTTCCTACCGAAGCACCAAATTGGTCGCCATTCACTTCAAATATTTATTTGCATGACAATGATTACAAGCGGACCTGGAAAATACCTGACCTCACCAAAGAGTTTGGCCAGTTGATCTCAGTTTATAATGCCCATGGCAAAGGAAAAACCCAGGACATTATCTATGATGGGTTTTGGGATAAAAGCATCAGCGACGATATTTCATCTAATCCGATGAAAGTGTGCATTAAAGAATCTGGTATGGAAAAACTGCACTTCACACTTTTTGATCTTTGGGAAGGTGAAGAAAACATCAAAGCATCCAAAGATTATACCCCCTTCCAATGCGAAACGGTAATCAAAACCGATGTAAGTGCGGTAGCCAAGTTATAAAAGTATGAAGTTGCATCATCCATATTTTCCGGTAAGAGTCTTTTTCATTTATTTGATATTGGGTTTTGGTTGCACAGGGGAAAAAGAGCAGGAAAATACTGAGGAAGAACAGGTGCAGATCGAATATACAGATGCCCCTGATATCAATATTGCAGAAATTGATTTCAGCCAGATTCCCTTCAAAAACCTTTCAGAGTATGGATTTTTTAAAGATCAGTTGAGGGCACTGAATCCAAGTGAGGAGCTTGTCATTTATGAACCCTCATCTTCCCTTTTTACTGATTATGCTTTTAAATCCCGGTATATATGGATGCCAAAAGGAACTTCCGTCTCCATTAAAAAGGATGTAGGAGGCTCTTTTGAATTTCCTGATCAGACCATTCTTATCAAGAATTTTTATTACCCGCTTGATTTCAGAAATCCGGAAGGGGAAAAAAGAATCATCGAAACCAGGCTGATGGTCAAGCGGCAGGGAATATGGGAAGCATTCCCCTATATCTGGAAAGACGATCAGACAGAGGCGGAGTATAAAGTAGTCGGTGCGGAAAAAGAAGTGAGTTGGAAAGACCTTAACGGCAATGAACATGTCATCAACTATATCGTGCCCAACAAAAACCAATGCAAAAATTGTCACAACGAAAATGAAGTCATGGTACCCATTGGGGTAAAGGCAAAATACCTCAACCACTCGATCAAATTCGGAGAGGAAAGCAAAAACCAATTGGTCAAATGGTCAGAAACGGGATTTCTAAGAGATATTCAGGATTTAAATCATTACCCTGCTATGGTTGATTACAACGATGCTTCCCAACCATTGGAATTGCGGGCCAAAGCCTATCTCGACATCAACTGTGCCCATTGCCATAGGGCGGAAGGACCTGCAAGTACTTCAGAGCTTTTTTTGGATTATGAGGAAACCGATCTGATGAAACTAGGGGTTTTCAAAACTCCTGTTGCTGCCGGTTTTGGAGCAGGTTCATTTAAATATGCCATTTATCCCGGTAAAGCAGACGAATCCATCATGACTTTCCGGATGTCCACCAACAAGGTCGGAGCCGCCATGCCTGAAATCGGCAGGGTCAGTGTCCATGAAGAAGGATTGGAACTGATCAAGGATTGGATCAACAGTTTAAATTAAGCATTCCATTAGTGGGTTCTAAAAGGAAAGTTTCTAGAAATCGACAAAATTTTTTTTTTCAAATCAATAACTGTTCAATACTAGAAAACCAAGAAAATATTTTAAAATAACATAATTGTTATTATTTTTACTTTTCAATAAACAAATTATTATGAAGATAACTAAGAAGCGTCGTGAACTTGAAAAAGACCTTCTTTTTTATCTGAGGCATTACAAGAAAATTGTTCCAGATTCAAGAAAAATTTTCGACAAGATCATTGAAGATTTGGTTGAATTATTGAAAGAAACATGATATCCAAAATTAGTTGAAACATGAAATCCATGGAAGAAAAAATAAAAGACCTCAAAATGCGATTCCGAACCGCATCCAAGGAAGAACTTGGTGATATCGATAGAGAAATGGAGGCGTTGGCTTTAGAAAATCCCGAAGCGTTTTCAAAGGCTATGTTGGAGGCAGTACGGGAAACTGTCATTTATGCTGAGGAACTTCGAATAAAAGAAAAATTGGATAAAATACTTCCGATTGTATCTGTATCTTATTTGGCCAAAACTTATTTTGGTAAAACACCACAGTGGTTTTACCAAAGACTTAACGGTAATATTGTCAACGGTAAACAGGCAAGATTTTCTGAACAAGAGATTAAGGTGATTTCAAGGGCTTTGAATGATATAGGGGACAAACTCAAAAAGTCCTCTCGACTAATTGCTTGACCTAGGAAGTCTCTGTATTTAAAACAAAATTATCAGAATTTGGCTTAAGGACATCCATTTTCAACGAAAATAAGAAAAAGGCTGAATCGTGATTCAGCCTTTTGATTTCTAATCCCTATACACTCCACTCGGCCATTTGTCATTTCCGGCATTGATATCGGTAATGACTTTGTCAGGGTCTATCTCCACTGCGATCACTTTTTTATCCACCTTGAGCAGGTGGTTCCATTGGCTGCCTTTGAACCAGATCTCTACAGGAAGCATCCTTCTTTCTTTTTCCCCATCCTCATAGGTAATTTCCAATAAAACCGGCATGGGCATTTCCCCGAGATTGGAAAGTGATACGATATAATTGGCTCCATAGGGATAGACGCCATTGATGGCCAGATCAATATTGGCATTGCTGTAAAACCAGCCTTTCCAAAACCAATCCAGGTTTTCCCCTGATACATTTTCCATAAGGTTGAAAAAATCTGTGGGCTGGGGATGCTTGTAAGCCCATGTTTTGATATAAGATCTAAATGCTTTGTCAAACCTTTCATGTCCCAAAACATATTCTCTCAGCATCATCAATCCAAGCGCAGGTTTCATGTAAGCGACCATTCCGAGATTGTTGGTCTGGGTTCGGTCTGCATGGGTGACTATGGGTTCCCGATCCTTATTGGTCAGCCATCCAACATACCTTCTGGTCTGAATCAGGGTATTGGAGTATTCTCCATCATTGAAAGCGAGGTTACTATAATAGTTGATAAAAGTGTTGAATCCTTCATCCATCCAGGCATGCCTTCTTTCATTGCTTCCGACAATCATGGGGAACCAATTGTGGCCAAATTCATGGTCTGTCACATTCCAAAGGCTTGCACCTTTTGACATATAGCTGCAAAAGTTGAGACCCGGATATTCCATACCACTTATATCCGCCGCGACATTGACCGCTACAGGATAAGGATATTCATACCACATTTCGGAATAGTGTTCCATGGATGCTTTGCTATATTCAGTGGATCTTCCCCAAGCATCTTCCCCATCACTTTCCTGTGGATAGACAGATTGTGCCATGGCTTTTTTGCCACTTGGGAGATTGATCCTGGCGGCATCCCAGATAAAAGCCTTTGAAGAAGCAAATGCAATATCCCTGGAATTTTGGATTTTGAAATGCCAGGTTTGGGTTCCGTTTTGTTTTGATCGGTGATTGGCATAATCATTTATTTCTTCAGGACTGATAATATAAACACGCTCATCACTTTCAGAAGCTTTTTTCATCCGGTTTTGCTGCTCTTTGGTAAGCACCTGCCCCGGATTTACCAATTCCCCGGAACCGACTACAATGTGGTCAAAAGGTACAGTCACCCTATATTCAAAATCACCGTAGCCCAAATAAAACTCTCCAGCACCTAGATAAGGATCGGTATTCCATCCGGTCACATCATCAAAGACTGCCAATCTGGGATACCATTGCGCCAAAGCATAAATAGTCCCATCCTTTACTTTAAGCCGACCCATTCTGTCCATACCTTTTTCAGGAATCTTAAATTCAAAGTCCATTGAGATGACAGCCTGACCACCATTGGCCGGAAGCGGTTCAGCAAATGTGACCTGCATCCTGGTATCATTGATCAAAAAATCATTGGAAACAGGTTTGTTTCTACCTGAAACCTGGGCTTTTACATTTTCGATTTTGTATCCACCATCCAGGTCACCACTGTACCGGTTCCCTTGAATAGGTGTAGTCAGGGAACCTCTGGAATCTTCCGTAAACCTGTTCTGCTCCAGATAAAGCCAAACAAAATCCAGGTTCTCGGGGCTGTTGTTTTTGTATGTAATGCTGACTTTTCCTTTGATGATATGTGTTGAGTCATTCAAGGTAACATCTATGACATAATCTGCCATATTTTGCCAATAGGATGGGCCTGGTTTTCCTGAAGCAGTCCTGTAAACCGAACCTTGTCTGTAACCAAATTCTGTAAATGCAGCATCTTTATTGTCCTTCACCTGTTGGGCATAAGACTCAAAACCAAAGAAAACAACAAGAACGAAAGCGGAAATTTTATATAATCTATTTCTCATGAGGGATAAGCTATTTGATAAACTAAGCCGCTAAAATACAGAATGCTCCCAAAAGAAAAAATTCAGTATTGTCTTCAAATTGGTTTTAAATAAGCACATCTCAAATGTACAGGGTTTGCTTTTAGATTTTAAACATATGTAATTTGCGAAGTTAAAAACCACAGCTATTTATTATGAAAGTCCTCTTTACTATATTTTCTGTTTTCATTTCACTGAATTTGGTTTGTGCTCATCAGGACAGCACAGCCATGGAATTAGGGGAAATCACGATAATGGAAAACAGGATAGGAATTCCCTTTAATAAGATTTCAAGAAATATGAGTGTTATACAAAGGCGGGATATCGAAACTGTTCCGGCCAGAAGTATTCAGGAAGTATTGGCATTTACGCCCGGGGTGGATGTACGGCAAAGAGGAGTCAGCGGCGTGCAGGCCAACATCGGAATCAGAGGAGGAAGCTTTGAGCAAACATTGATGCTGATTAATGGCATCAAACTCACAGATCCCCAGACCGGGAATCATATGATGAATATCCCAGTTCCATTGCAGAGCATTCAGCGAATTGAGGTCCTCAAGGGACCCGGATCGAGGATTTTTGGGCAAAATGCTTTTGCAGGAGCCATCAATATCATCACCACGCTTCCGGAAACAAAAAGCCTTCAAATCCAGGGATTCGGCGGCGATTTTGGAATGAGAGGAGGCAATATCATTTCATCCCTGCCCATTGGCAATTACAAGCAGACACTATCGGTTTCAAATGATGCCTCTGATGGCCATTGGTACAACTCGGATTTCGAAGTCACCAATGTTTTTTATGAATCAGGCTATGAAATCAATGAGAGAAATGAACTGAATGCCATGTTCGGGTTTACGGACCGGGAATTCGGTGCCAATGGATTTTATACAGATAGATTCCCTGACCAATGGGAAGCATTGCAAACATATCTTTCTGCCCTTAGTCATACCTACCGAAACAATAATCTGTATTTTCAGACAAGAGGCTATTGGCGGAGAAATGTGGATGAATTTAGATTGAGAAGACATGAACCTAATTTTTTTACAAACTTCCACACTTCCGATGTATTGGCACTGGAGTTTAACAGTACTTATACTTCCAAATATGGCGTTACAGGTTTTGGGCTTGAAGGCAGGGAAGAAATCATCGAAAGCACAAACCTTGGAAACCATAGCAGAAGTTTCTTGGGTATTTTTGCTGAGCATCGAGTTGAATTTCTGGACAAATTTGACCTGAGAGCAGGTATTTATTCCAATTATTACAGTGAGCATGGATGGAGACATTTCCCTGGTGCGGAGATAGGTTATCAGGTCAGTGAAACTTCAAGGCTATACAGCAATATTGGCAACAGTTTCAGAATTCCTTCCTACACAGAATTATATTATCAGGATGCAAGTATTACGAGTAATCCCAATCTACTTCCGGAAGAAGCAAGAAACTTCGAGATAGGTTGGAAGCTTAACAAATCAAGAATGAGAGCTGAAATTGTATATTTCTATCGGTTTACCGAAAATCTGATTGATTATACCCGCGCACCCAGTACAGTACAACCCAATCCCAATCAATGGACTC
>NZ_JBGTCA010000354.1:0-1595 GCF_041749095.1 Aquiflexum sp.
CGGAAAATACCCCTTTTTAAGATTGGAAGTGGAACCTTTAGATGCCAACGCAAATCAAGTAGCGCAACTATCGGCATCAGATTTTAAAATAAAACTAAACGACCAGCCCATTTCGGCCTTGATGCACAATAATGTAAAAACACCTAAAATCATATTGATGTATGATGTTTCAGGAAGTATGCCCGGTAATTATAGCGGTGCTAAAATAGAAGAGTTTGTGTCTCAAATGGAAACGCAAATACTTGACCAATATCCGGCGGCAAACATACAAAAATGGAAAACACCCTCAGAACTTTATACCTGGCTGCACAAGGCGTCATCAACAAGCGCAGACCTTATCATTTATGCCACAGATGGAGATAATGGTGACAGCTTAAAAGAAGAATGGATACAAACCTATGAAAATGGAGCCCCGGCTATAATTTTGAACGTAAAAAACACCTCAACTGCTCATCACTTGACTACGTTTGAAACTATGGCAAAATTAACAAATGGAATCGTTATCAACGCAAAGGACCAGGAAGAAACAATAGGAAAAATTGTTGACTATTTAAAAGATTTTAAAATTGCGCCCTATGTGTTCACTTGCAACACGCTGAATAAGCAAAAAGAAAATACCGTGTCCATTTCAATCGACTCGGGTAGGATTGAAGCAAGTACCAAATTTGAATTTAAGATTTTCCCTAATGAAACCACTTCATTGAGCACAGAACTTTCTGGGGTTTACCTTCAAATAAATTACGATAAATTTTCGGTCAAAAAGACACTGGCAGGCTACGACCCACTTCTTCACAAATACAGAAAACCCAATCATACCGACTATTTAGATGTGCAAAGTTTATTGTTGGGAGGTGCCATCATTGGTGTCGAAGGGCAAGGTCCCACCTTTGCAAACCAAATGGCAGACCTGCTACAGTACAAATTAAGCAGCAGAAAATGGGGAGAAGCTTTATTGAACAATCAAGTTGAAGAAGCAAAAAAACACTATGAAAACGGAGTATTTTTGTATGACGACCGTTTAGCTTCACTACTTCAGCCACTTAACAATCAAGTCACAGACCGATCATTGACCTTTGCCTCGGGCCCCAGAATGGGAATTATGAAGAACAAAATCAGCCTGGGTACTCAGCAGTCATCAGTAAATTTTGACTATATACAAACTTCAACCTTTGTAACCTTGGCCGAAGACCCTCTGGAAGCTTACAAAATCAATATGCAAAAAACGGCTCAAATGGCCTTAATGGAAAACACCCTTTTTGAAGAAGCCACCTTGAGCCAGTTAAAGAACAAACCGCTCATTGAGGTGTATGCCGCCAGAGACATTAGCAGGTTTGCACAAGATTTACAACCAGATCAAATAAACTACTGGAGCGAAAAACTCTACATGGTCTCAACAGAATTTAAAATATTTGATCAAAACATTGAATCCAGGGCATTTTGGAGTATCAATCGCCAAACAGGTGAGCTTTATGGCATCCTTGAAAATGGAACCGCCGGCGGAGTTGAACGTATTCAGAAACAATTGGATGAAATTTTAAAAGTGATGGATGCCTACCTGCTATTATTGGGAGGCATGTCCGCTAAAAGTGGCATTC
>NZ_JBGTCA010000355.1:0-1862 GCF_041749095.1 Aquiflexum sp.
TGGAACAGTTTTTCCAGACCACATGAAGTGAGTCAATTTAACCCTCATCCCGATCTAAAAGAAATGGATAAAAGAGATTGGATGGAAATTACAGAGGAAACATTCCAAAAGGTTTTTGCAAAATCTGCTGTTAAAAGGACAGGCTATAATGGTTTTTTAAGAAATATTAAGTTTAATCTTTGACAATGGTTTTTACAATATTGGGTAATTTTGTGGCATCAGCACCCAAGCTATGAATTTAACAGAAGTATCCTCAAACAGTGATGAAAAGGCTTTCATCAAAGTACATATTTTGATCAATGAAAAAGATCCCAATTGGATAAGGCCTCTGGACAAAGATGTACAGATGGTTTTTGATCCAAAACAAAATAAATATCTTCAAAACGGGGAGGCCATCAGATGGATCCTCAGAGATGATAGTGGTAGGCTTATTGGTCGCATTGCCGCTTTTGTAAACAAAAGATATAAAAACAAAGGTGATCAATTTCCTGTCGGAGGTTTTGGCTTTTTTGATTGTATTGAGGATCAGGAATCCGCTAATCTATTGTTTGATACTGCGAAAGCCTGGTTAATTCAGAGAGGTATGCAGGCAATGGATGGGCCTATCAACTTTGGTGATCGGGATAAGTGGTGGGGAGTCCTTACGGAAGGTTTCCATCCACCGAAATATAATATGAATTTCAATCCTCCTTATTACCAAATGCTTTTTGAGGAATATGGTTTCAAGACTTTTTATAACCAAATATGCTGGAGCCTTTCCGTTGCTTCGAACTCCCACCAACTTGATCCAAAATTTTATGAAGCACATAAAAAGTTCCATGGGAACCCTGACTTCAAGGCAGTCCATATTAAAAAAAATCAACTATCAAAATTTGCCGACGCCCTGAGCATTGTGTACAATAAAGCATGGGCAAAACATGAAGGGAACAAGGAGCTTTCTCCCCAACAAGCGTTAAAGCTGTTGAATTCCGTGAAGCCTGTTTTGGATGAAAAACTGATATGGTTTGTTTATCACAAAAATGAACCCGTGGTGATGTGGCTAAATCTTCCGGATATCAACCAAATTATCAAGCACCTCGGCGGGCAATTTGGATTATGGGCAAAACTTAAGTTCTACCTCATAAAAACTTTAGGTAAAAACCGCAGCTTTGTAGGTCTAGCGTTCGGAATTGTCCCTGAATTCCAAGGTTCCGGATTGGATTACTATATGATTGTAGAAGCAGAAAAAGTCATCAAATCAACACGCTCCTACAAAAATCTCGAACTTTACTGGCAAGGTGATTTCAATCCTAAAATCCTAAATATTTCAAAAAATCTGGGAAGCAAAAAAAGCCGAAATCTAATTACTTACAGGTATTTGTTTGATAGAAATATGCCATTTGAAAGGCATCCAATTTTGGGGTAGTTGGAAAAAGCCATCATCTTGCTTAGAATATCGTTTTACTTTGATAAAAAAATTAAGCCCCGATATCGGGGCTTTTTCATTAACCTGCCAGATTAATAAAATATTTATCCAGAACAGGTTCGTAATTGTTGGAAAACTTCTTGTAACACCAGTCCTTGAATTCCTGAATTTCTGCTGGCATCAACAGATTCAGGGCCTTTCGCAACTCTTTCTCGAAGAGTCTTCTGTCAAAACTAACTTTCGTTAAGATGGTCTTTACGTATTCGAGCATGTTTCAAAGAATTTATTGGTTAAAGATTAAACAACAACACTTATCGGTACGACACTAAATTAGGTTTGTTGCGTTTAAAATATAAAGTTAATTTGCGAACAATAAGTAAAACACAACATGATCAAAACGACCATCACCCTGATTTTTGTATACTTTTTCGGAATTATATTTATTCCTTTAGTGGCG
>NZ_JBGTCA010000356.1:0-5587 GCF_041749095.1 Aquiflexum sp.
AGGAAAATAAGGTTTGAGATCAAAAACGTGGTTGTTCCCAAAGAGGCTCTCCTTTGGGTGGGATCTATCCAATTGACCAAGATCATTTCATGGCTTGAAGATCCATCTAAGATATTCAACAATAACCCGATCCAAGAAAGGGATAAGTTCCTAAAGCAATGTTTTGAATTGGCTTTGACTGAACTTGAAAATAAACTCGGCCCCGATCAATCCAAATGGCAATATGGTCAATCAGATTACAAACATGCAATGATAAGACATCCACTAAGTCTGGCCCTATCAGCAGAATGGAGAAATAAACTGGATATTGGGCCTGTACCCCGTGGCGGGTATAGCTTTACCCCTTCTGCCAATTCGTATGGTGACAATACTACTGCAGGAGCTTCTTTTAGGATAATTGTTGATACAGGAGATTGGGAAGGCACTTTAGGGATCAATACTCCAGGACAATCGGGTGATCCGGAAAGTCCATTTTACAAAAATCTTTTTCCAAAATGGGCAAACGATAAGTATTTCGTGGTTCCATACAACTATGATAATATTAAAAAGAAAACATTTGAAAGGACGATACTAAAGCCAAAATGAACAATTAGATAAATCCGATATCAATTAAAAAAAAATCCACCTGAAGAATTCTTCCGATGGACTTTTCAATATTCAACCCAATTAAACCACATCATATGGCCAACTCATGATCCCACCAGCCATATTATAGGTATGTTCAAAACCCATTTCACTCATTATTTCACAAGCTTGACCACTTCTGTTGCCGCTTCTGCAATAGATATAATACTTTTTATCTTTTGGCAAATTTTGAATTTGAGCCTTAAAATTAGAACTCATGATATCAATATTTCTTGCTCCTTTTAATTTTCCTGATCGGAATTCACCTGCTGACCTTACATCAATGATGACAGCATCTTTTGCATTCTTCCCCTTATTGAACTCTTCACAATAAAGGTCTGTATAATTTTTTGGCTTGATTCTAAAGAAATTAAACATGTTGTGATTGTTTTATCGAATACAAATTTAACCCTTGCCCAAGTTATAATTCGTAACTAAAATCACACTGAAAAATATCTTTCTAATTCCAATACCGATCAAGAGAATAATCGTTCCTTGCCCTTTAGAAATGCCAACCTGATCAATAATGCCCATGGGATACCATGGAAGACAAAATCTAACCAATCGGTCCATTCCATTCCTTTAGCGCCACCTGCTATCCATTTGATTTTGCCCCAGATATGTGGTTCCGGTACAAATGGTGCAAGGCCCAAAGTCAAACACAGAATGACAACATATATCCAATTATTAATTAACTCTTTCATGGAATTTTTCATTAGGTGAATCTGTCAATTCTGAAAGCGGATGCAATTTTGGCTTTGCTTTTTTATTTTTTGCGAATGGATAAGAAATCTGGGTCAAGAAAGTCTTGGGAAAATCCTCCATACCCTCAAAGCCCAAAGGTTCATCCTTTCCTTCATGGGGAATATAATCTGTTTTGAAGATATAATCCCAAAGACTTAGCGTGATACCATAATTAACCCCATACTTTCTGTCTTTTGGAAGGTACTTGGCATGATGCCAAAGGTGCATCATAGGATTGTTGAGAACGTACTTAAGCGGGCCATAAGTGATTTTCAAATTGGCATGATTGAAATGCCCAATCGCCGTGGTAAAAATATGCATGATAAAGAAATCCTTCAAACCAAAACCGATCATGGCCAAAGGGATATACTGAGCAGTTTTATAGATGATGGTTTCCATCCAATGGAATCTCAAATGTGCCGCAAATCCCATTTGTTCCACTGAGTGGTGTACTTTGTGAAATTCCCATAACACGGGTACCCTATGCAACATTCTGTGAACATTCGATTGTATAAAATCCGCTAAAATAAACATCAGCAAAAACTGGGTCCATCTTGGCCAGATTTCAATATGAAGCGCCACCAAATTTTCTATCCCAAACCAACCCAGAAAATCATTGAAAACCTCAACAGCGACATTGGAAATGGCATTGTAGGCAATGAGTGAAAACAAAAAGTAATTGAAGAACATGTAAAAACCATCCAACCAGAAGTCCTTTCGGAATATAGGCTGTTTTTCTCTCCAAGGGAGAAAAATTTCCAGTAACCATACGCCTATTGAGAGCCCGAGCAACCACCAAAAATAATTTTGCCAAGAAGGATAAAACATCTCGCTGACCAGGTAATCCCAGTATCCATAGTAAGAATCCCCAATTATTTTGATATATTTATCTAAATCCATCTCTACAATTTATCGAATTAAAAGAAAAAGACAATCCACTTGGATGCCTTTTTCGGTATTCCCATAAACCACAACTAATTATCATTTGATATAATCCTTAACATCCGAACCCATATCAAGGACTTTTACATTTTTTAATTCATTTTGAATAATACTGCTACCAATGGCAGAACGGTACCCTGTTCCGCAATGCACCACAACAGGCTTATCAGTTGGAATTTCATCTGTACGTTCCATTAACTCCGACAAGGGGATATTGATGGCATTTTTAAAAACTTTTTCTTTGGATACTTCACCTGTAGTTCTGATATCTATGACAGTAAAAGCTTCTCTATTGGAATCAAAAGCTTGTTGGTCAAAAATTTCCATTTTCTCCCCTCCCTTTTCATCATACACAAATGCCCCTTTAATAAAGGGTTCATATCCTATTTTTGCTGTTTTTGAAATCAGTTTATCCAAACTCTCCTCGCTCTCTGCAACTAAATAATAATTTGATCTGGGAGGTACAATACTCCCTAACCATGTTTCAAATTTGGCCCCGTTCATGATATTGACCGCCCCTTGAATATGTGACTTTTTAAATTGCTCTTGATTTCTACTATCAACCACCACAATTCCGCTATCAATTTTCTCATTCTTTTCAAGTCTGGATACTTTATCTTTTGATGTTTGATATGCAGGTGCTCCATTAATATTCAACTCAACATTATATGGAAAGTACTTTGGAATAAATGGTTGGTCTTCCAACAATAATTCCACAAACGCTTCCTTTGTCATCTCCTGCAAAGCATAGTTTGTCAATTTCTCCGCACCTATTGTACTGCTTGTTTTATCACTGATTGCCTTTCCACAAAGAGAACCTGCGCCGTGGGCAGGATAAACAATTACCTCATCGTCCAAGACCATCAGTTTTTCTCTTGTACTGTCATACATTTTTTTTGCAAGTTCAATTCTAGTAGCCATCAAATCCCCATCTGATTCTCTTAGATCCGGTCTTCCCACATCACCGATAAATAGCGTATCGCCTGTAAATACTGCTACATCTTTCCCGTTTTCTTCCACTATGATGGATATGCCATCAGGCGAATGTCCCGGTGTGTTGATCGCTTTTAACCTTATATTATTGGACAGTTTGATGACATCCCCTTCATCGAAAGTTTTGTGAGGATAATCAACCCCTGCAAGCATGCTGATGTAAATAGTTGCGCCGGTAGTTTGATGTATTTCCAAGTGTGAACTTACAAAATCCGCATGGGGATGGGTTTCAATCACACCTACTATTTTCGCTCCTTTTGATGATGCATGGTCATAATATTGCTGGGGATTTCTTCCCGGATCTACCAAGATCATTTCATTTCCCACTTGTATTGCGTAACTGAAATGGGCTAAACCATCATCTTCGAACTGTATTATAGAAACTTCTTTCATTTCGGCATGCTTTAGTAATTGGTTAAACTGAAATCCATTTGTAAGCGGAAAAATTCCAAAGGCCAATAAACTAAGAAATAATATTTTCATTTTCTGTTTATATTCAATAAATCAAAACTACTAAAATTAAAACCCTAATAATGTGACGGATGTTACATTATGAGATGATGTTTATCTTTAATCTGTGTAAAGATCAAATAATCAATATCTCTTTTCACTTATTTTGGAAATTTTACTTGAATAAAGGATTTCCGGGATTTAAAGTTCTTTTTGCCTCCAAATTTATAAGATATGTAATCAGACTAAAAAGAGTAAAAATCCAGTGGGAAACTGATAAAAATCAGGATTTAGAACCAAAAATTCTTGTAGCTTGGGGTATCTTTAGAGAACACAATTAATGAATTGTGATTTCAAAATATGAAAGAACAATGTCCCAAAATATTATCAAATCATTCTGAAAAAGTCTAAAAAACTAAAACACCCTTTCCATGAAAATCCTCGTCCCTACAGATTTCTCCGAAAACGCCGACAACGCATTGGAATTTTCCAAAAAAATAGCCAAACATAAAAATGCTTCGATCACCTTACTGTATGCGTTTTATGCCGTCTATGATTTTGCTTCTCAGCCACAGAGATCATCGGCCAAATAGAACAGGATGCGAAAAAAGAACTTAAAAAAGCTGTCGATAAAGGCCAGGCAGAAGGTCTTCATTTTGATTACAAGATCGTGCAGGGCACAGTTGCAACAGCAGCAACTTCAATTGCCCTCCGGGAAGATTATGACCTGATAGTCATGGGAACCCAAGGCGCAAGTGGCATCAAAAAAGCATTGATCGGTTCCAACACAGGACATGTCATCAAAGAGTCCAATGTCCCGGTCCTGGCTATTCCATCAGACTCGGATTGGGGTAAAGAAAATAAAATCTCAGTTGCAATTGAATTGGAAAATGAAGACGAGAAGTATTTTAAAAAGCTTTTTTTTCTAACAAAGGGTTTAAAATTGCCATATGAGTTTTTCCATGTAAATACAAATGGAACCTTCGGAAAGGATATAGAATTTAAAGGATTGGAAGTTTTGATCAAAGAACAATATCCTGATCAGGAGATCAGCTTCACGGTTCTAAATTCCAAAGATGTCAATAAAGGAATCGAGCAATACCTGAACCAAAATCCAGGTGCAATGTTGGTCATGTTTTATAAGAACAAAACTTTCTTTGAATATCTTTTCAACAAAAGCACCAGTCTGGAAATGGCCTATCATACGCATGTCCCGCTTTTGGTGGTGAAGTGAGAGGATTGATTTTAGACCTGCCTGCCGATATGCAGGTTTTAGAAGGTAGATTTTAGATTGGTGGCGTCTTCTGAAAGAAGCTTCTCAACTTTTTTGATATAACTCAAAATCAAATGCGAATGAAAGCCTCCTCTGTAGAATTTCGGGGAATCTACTTCTATTGGAAGTGAGGTCCAATTGATTTTTACCATAGAATAAATTATGTCACAGAGATTTGGTAATAAACCAAAGCTTGGAATTGTTTCCGTCTATTCAACTTAAATCAAAGATATTAGGTAGGATGATGTATTAAAAAATCATTTAAGGTTTCAAGTAAATTGAGACCCTTAAAAATCAAAAATATATTTTCATAACTATCAGGTTATTAGTACATTATTTCATAATTTTTTCCTACATTTCTTAGAATTTAAATACCCTTATAATTATTGACATTATCCTTACCCAGTAGCGATTTTTATCATTTTTATTCTCTTAAAATCACAAACAAAATTTCAGTCAAACCTTAAAAACTCAATGAAACTCAAGAAAAAAACCCACTTAAAAAAAATGAAAAATTCCTATGAAGAAGAACGAAATTTTTGGATTAATCCTGACAATCGG
>NZ_JBGTCA010000357.1:0-26465 GCF_041749095.1 Aquiflexum sp.
GTCATCCTGATGACCGTGTCAAAATTCACGCTTCTGCTGCCAGTAAAGAAAGACCCGAAGGCACTACCGTCTCTTCTCCTATGGGATGGTATGACGCTGGAGACTACAACAAGTATATCGTCAACAGCGGCATTACCATGGGCACATTGTTGTCTCTTTATGAGGATTTTGATACTCATTTTGCAGATTTTATCTTGGGAATTCCGGAATCAGGAAATGCAATGCCTGATTTGTTGGATGAAATACTTTGGAATCTCAAATGGATGGCAACCATGCAGGATCCTCATGATGGTGGCGTTTACCACAAATTGACCACTGCCAAATTTGAAGGGATGGTTCTTCCCCACTTGGCGACCAATCAAAGGTATGTTGTAGCAAAAAGTACTGCTGCGACCCTTGATTTTGCTGCGGTGATGGCGCAGGCCTCCCGGATTTTGAAAAACCATCATCCGGATCTTTCCATCGAATACCTCAAATCTGCTGAATTGGCCTGGAACTGGGCCCATGCCAACCCTGAAGTGTACTACAGGCAAAATGACATGAACAAATCGTTCCAACCGGAAATCCATACCGGGGCCTACGGGGACAATTCCGTCGCGGACGAAAAAGTCTGGGCAGCATCTGAACTCTATATCAGCACCCATAACCTGGATTACCTACAATATATCTCTAATCCTGAGTCTTTTAATCTTCCTTCGTGGAACAGGGTGGATTGGTTAGGTTATTATTCCTTATTGCGGTTCAGGTCTGAATTGCATAATCTGCCTGAAAACCTGATTCCCACCATCAAAAGTATTTTGACAGAAACAGCCAATAGCTACATGGAATCCGCCAATGCTTCCTATTATTATGCAGTGATGGGTCAGTCGGTCAAGGATTTTGTCTGGGGCAGCAATGCCGTCGCATCTAATCAGGGCATCGCATTGATTCAGGCTTATTTCCTTACTAAAGAGAGTAAATACCTGCAATATGCACTGGGTAATCTGGATTATATTCTTGGTAAAAATGCAACGGGTTACAGTTTTGTGACCGGTTTTGGCTATAAAACTCCAAAAAGCCCGCATCACAGATTGGCAGAGGCAGAACCTGAAAAGGAACCTTTACCGGGCTTTATGGTAGGAGGCCCAAACCCCGGCCAACAGGATGGATGCAATTATACCAGCAAAATCCCTGATGAGTCATTTGTAGATGAAGCCTGTTCCTACGCCTCCAATGAAATCGCCATTAACTGGAATGCTCCTTTTGCCTATTTGGTCAATGCTTTGGAGATTTTGAAGGAAGAGGGGGGAAGGTAGAAAAGGGATGAAGGATGAAGGAAGGTAGATTTTAGAGGGTAGATTTTAGATTTGGCTTGAGGAAGGATGAAGGTGGTGCGTCATTGCGAGGAGCACTTGGGAAACTTTGATTTTTTGAATAGTCCCTCGTGCGACGTGGCAATCTCTTTGGGGATGAAGGATGAAGAATGCGTCATTCTGGATGAGCTTTCGCAACTTTTCAAGGGTTTTAGATTTCTCTCCCGATAGCCATCGGGATCGAAAGGACAAGGAGAGGTTTAATGCCTGTAGCGATCCAACAAATCAAGGACAGCTATTAATGAGGACTTTGCCTTGTCACCTCGACGATAGGAGAGGTCTATCCCTCCCTGGTTTAGATTTCTCTCCCGATAGTCATCGGGATCGAAATGACAAAGTGGAAGTTTTTGACACTATTGATTCAATATAATTATTTGAATGTTGATAATCGTTTTATCAATCTGTTAACAAAAATATGTTTAGGAAAAAAATCTACCCATCATGTCTCTTGGGTAAGTCGGGGTTGACAAAGGTGAAGCCCTGGGTGTCTGCTCCTTCATAAAAATCCACCTGCATGCCCATCAGAAACATATAGTGTTTTTTTTCGATCAGGACAGGGATATCTTCAATAACGAAATGTTGGTCTCCTTCCTTGGGTTTGTCAAAGCCCAACAAATAGGACATACCCCCACATCCACCTCCTTTTACACCCACCCTCAATGAATAATCTTTGGGGATGTTTTTGTGGGCAATGATGTTTTTGATTTCCTTCTGGGCTTTTAGCGTAATTTTTATGGGAACCAACATGCCTTTTTAATTCTATTTTTCGTTATGAAGTTCAAATTTCGGATATTCGAAGCAAATTAATCACAGACTATGGAGTATTTAGCTGATTTACTAAAGATTGTTTTGCCTGCGGGATTGGTCATTTATGGGATGTACCTGACCATCATGTCCTTTCTCAAAAAGGAAAGAGAGAAAATGATCGTTGACCTCAAAACACAAAATACACTAACAGTCCTGCCCATCAGACTTCAGGCGGGAGAGAGGCTTTGCTTGCTTTTGGAAAGAATTACCCCTAACAACCTGATCCGAAGGGTCAATAATCCGGAATTTTCAGCTAGGGAACTGTACAGTCAATTGCTAATGGAGATAAGGGAAGAATTCAATCATAACCTTTCACAACAGGTTTATTTCTCAGACGAAACTTGGGAAGGTGTGAGAAGGGCCATGGAAAGTGTCGTCACCATTGTGAATACAGCCATGCAGGACATGAATGAAAATTCAAGAGGTTTGGATCTCGCCAAGAGAATTTTTCAAATTACCCTGGAGCAAAAAAACGATGCCATTCAAATGGCATTGAAAGAAGTGAAATCAGAAATCAGAATTTATTATTAGCAAGCCATGGCCTCATTAAGGGAAAAAACAGTGGATTTCTTTGGAAAAGCAAAAATCCTGTACCTGTCCAAAGCAGAAAAGATAGCAGGAGAGGACGGAAAACTCAAAAAACTTTTAAAAAGTGTTGGTGACCGTTTAAATACCGTTTCGCATAATCCTACCGTACAAGCGGCTTTGGAACCTATTAAAGTCTTCAAAAGAATGATTCAGGCACATCGTAGCGGTCTGTTCAAAGTTTCTTCCAAAACTTTGGGTCTGATTGTACTGGGTTTGGTGTATTTTGTAATGCCCATGGATATTATACCTGATTTTCTCCCTGTGATAGGATACGCAGATGATATCTCGGTCCTGATCGCAATTTTCAACTCGGTAAAACATGAAGTAGATGCCTTTTTGGATTGGGAAAAAACAAGAGGGGGTATGTAATAATTTTTTGGTCTGGATGATTTAGCCTTTCTTTATCTATATGAAAAAAATAGCATTTCTTGCAGGAACATCAGGATTGGTAGGCATGCAGCTGCTGCACCAACTTTTACAGGATACATCCTACGATAACATTATTTCTGTTGGTCGCCGTAAGTTGGCCCTGAAGCATCAGAAATTGGTACAGGTCGAAGGTGATTTTAAAAATATCCGAAAATGGAACCTGGAAGAAAAACTGAGGGAAGAAGACCTTGGGGGAGAACATTTTTCTTTGATCGATGCGATCAAGACCAAATCTGTGGAAATGTATGCTTTTTGTTCTTTGGGCAGTACCATCAAGGCTGCTGGTTCAAAGGAGAAATTTTATGAAATAGACCATGATTATGTAATGAACTTTGCACTTTGGGTGAAGGATTTGGGTGTCAGCCGTTTTCTATATGTCAGTGCCATGGGTGCAGATCCTCAATCATCTGTGTTTTACAATAAGGTCAAGGGTGAAACGGAGGAGGATTTGAAGGTGATTCCTTTTGATTATCTGGGACTTTTTGAACCGTCTCTTTTGTTGGGAAACCGAAATGAGTTCAGGTTTGGAGAGGAAGTAGCCAAGATTGTGACCAAACCATTGGTCTGGCTGAAATTGGCAAAGAAATACAGCCCGATCTATGACTATCAGGTCGCCAAAGCCATGATCGGACATGCCAACAAAAATAAATCAGTAAAAGTAGAAGTGATATCTTCCAAAGAAATGCAAAACTTTTGACCATGATTGCAGTCATTCAGAGAGTTTCAGAGTCTTCCGTTAGGATAGATGGCATCATCAGCGGTCAAATCGGAAATGGACTGATGGTGCTGTTAGGTATTGAAGAGGCAGATGGAACGGAGGACATAGAATGGTTAAGCAAAAAAACCGTCAACCTAAGGATATTCCCTGATGAAAATGGCGTGATGAATAAGAGTCTTTTGGAAACAAATGGGGATATATTATTAATCTCACAGTTTACACTCCATGCAAGTACAAAAAAAGGAAACAGGCCCTCCTATATCAAAGCTGCCAAGCCCGAAATCGCCATACCGCTTTATGAGCGTTTCATCCAAACCCTTGAATCAGATCTTGGAAAACCCATCCAAACCGGTGAATTCGGCGCAGACATGAAAGTCACCTTGGTCAATGACGGCCCGGTGACGATCATTATTGATAGTAGGAATAAGGTTTAGTGTTTAGTGTTCGGTGTTCAGTTTACAGTGGTCAGTGGCCAGTGTCCAGTGTTCAGTTCAAATCACAGTGTTCAGCACCCCATGAGACTGCGACTGCCTAATGTAAACTGGTAGTGCCCACTGCCTACTGAATACTGCGACTGCCTACTGAATACTGCGACTGTCTACTGCATACTGCGACTGCCAACTGTAAAAACTGCGACTGCCAACTTACCACTGACCACTGCCTTCTTAACACTACCCTGCATCTCAATTCTCATCCACCACGGCGGACAAGTCGTCTCACATCTAAAATATGGACAAACTAAAAAAAGTAGCCCAGTTATTCTCCCCAGCGGCATTTATTCACGATACGGAGGAGAATATATTGCAAATGGAGTCTTTGATCCGGAACCATCATATTGGTGGGATCACATTTTTTCATAGCCGATACAGTGCCGCTGCGAATTTTGAGAAGAGACAGGAGAAACTTGCTTACGAAAACACCTTGGAAAAACTGCAAAGTCTTATCCAACGCTTTCAAAAAATTTCCGAAACTCCCCTCCTTATCAGTATAGATGCGGAATTTGGTCTTGCTATGAGGATTGAAAATGCCCCGCAATACCCTTATGCCATTACATTAGGTGCAATGTCAGAAAAAGAGATTGATCTGGTTTATGAAACGGGGTTCAGAATTGGCAATGATTTAAATAAATTGGGTATTCATTTGAATTTTGCACCTGTTGCCGATATCAATACCAATCCAAACAATCCGGTTATAGGTTACAGGTCCTTTGGAAAAGACAGAAACAAAGTCAGCCGTTTTGCATTGGCGATGTACAAAGGGATGGTAAAAGCGGGAATTGGAGCCTGTTACAAGCATTTTCCCGGACATGGGGATACAGATGTGGATTCCCATCTTGGCTTGCCTGTCATCAATAAGGTGAAGGAACAATTGATGAAGGAAGAGCTTTATCCTTTTATTGAAGGGATTAAAGAAGGAGTGGATATGATTATGGTGGGACATCTTGCTGTTCCTGCGCTTTGCCAAGGGAAAAATACCCCTGCATCCATCTCACAGGAAATCATCACCGGTTTTCTCAAAGGAGAGCTTGGATTCAAAGGCTTAGTGGTATCAGATGCATTAAATATGAAAAGTGTCAGCATTATGTTTGCGGAACCGGGTATGTTGGAGTGGGAAGCTTTCAGTGCAGGAAATGATATTTTATGTTTTTCGGAAAATGTAAAAGAAGGAATAGCATTAATTGCTGAAAAAGCCAGAGACGTAAAGATCAATGAGAGTTTTCATAAGATAATGAAGTTAAAGGAAAACCTGGGACTTTTTGATCAGCAACCCATCCATTTTCAAGGCTTCGATTGGAACAGTCATCATGCATTCAACCAACAATTAGCCAAGCAATATATTTCGGTGATTTCTGAAAAAGAATCGTCAATAGAAATTGACCTTCATAACCGAAAAACCGCCTTGATTTCGGTTTACATAGGAAAAAACAATCACTTTTTTCAAGGTATTGACCCCAATAACCTTATCCCGAAATTTGAGATTTCCTTAGGAGTTGATTTCGATTTTCATAAACTTGTTGATTTTGAGAATATCCTGATTGCCTTGTTTGTGCCCTCCGCCAAACCCATCAATCATTTTGGATTGGAAACTGATTTGATGAAAAAAATCGCTGAACTAGCCGAAAATAAAAAAGTTGAATTATATCATTTTGGTTCTCCCCTTAGTTTAAGCGAAATCCCAAATTTAGACAGGATGCAGAAAGTAGTCTGTGCATATCAGGGTTTCGAAGATACCCAAAAAGAAACTGCCCGCTATTTTCTAGGATAATTGAAAATAGCGGGCAGATTATTGCTAAATGATTTCTCAGTTTCTCGTCAAAACCCTGAATTGATCCATCACCCTATAAGTGGCCTTGGTAAGTTCGGTGCTGACATCAGGGGAAAAAAGATCAAAATATGCGGCGGTATATCCCTGCCAAATAGTATTTCCTTTTTTGTTATCTATTACAAAAATCACTAAGAGCCCATTATTTTCAGTGTATTTGACCCTATTGTAGTGTTCATCTTTTTCCCTGTTTTCTTTCTCCTGTTCTTCGGTCAGTTCTACAATTTCAGGTTTTCTTTGTAACCAAAAGTCAAAATTTGGCTGATCATAACCTCTATATTTGACTTCATCAGTAAAAATCTTGTAGTTGATCAAGAGGTCAGGCTTTTCATCCTGAAGTCTAAATCCCTGAGAACCTAATCTGGAACTGATAGTCCTTTCAATTGCAGTGAAATAAGCGGTTGAATCAGGAAATGGATTATTGACAAACCCAAACGTCTTGTACCTCTTGAAATTTCCTGAGTAGTTGAAATCAGAATCGGCTATATAGTCCTTTTGGCTAACACAGCTCGCAATTACCAAAACGATGGCTGGGATGAGAAATTTTAATTGTTTCATAACAGAATAAATTTGAGAGATTGCAAAGGTAAAATAGGTTTGTTTCAAAGAATAACCACCCTTATTATGGGTCATCTACGAATAAACATGAGTAAGCGGTTTTTGTTTGACATATATTAATTTGAACATCAATCCATTATAAATATATTTCACTGTAAGTTCAAGATTTTTTTGTTGTCCTGCTATTTTTTTTTTATAAATGTCAAATAGTTAACATTATTCTTTCTTAATTTAATAGGAAATGGCTGTATTTATAATCGGAGACGTTCACGGCTGTCTTCATACCTACCTCAAACTTTTAGACCACTGGAATCCCAAATCGGATATACTGATCCAACTTGGGGACTTGGTGGACAGGGGAAACTTTTCACCTTTGGTTTTGGAACTGGCATTTGAGCTGAAAATGAATTTTGGTAAAGAAGTCCAATTCCTAATGGGAAACCATGAACACATGATGATCAAATATATGAGAGGAGAAGACAAACAAAAGAATTGGCTTTTCAATGGAGGCCAACAAACCCTGCATCAATTTGAGTCCCTCAATATTGACCCCGATAATTATTCCAGTTGGCTGTCTGAATTACCGCTGTTTTGGGAAAATGAATATATAAAAGTTTCACATGCCGGGATAAGTGGCTTGGGCAACCCCGCTGACCCTAACAATGCCAATGGACTTTTATGGAACAGAAAACCTCTGATAAATATTCAAAAACTTCAAGTTATCGGACATACCCCCCAATGGGACGGTCAGCCAAAATTCGACCCTGAATCCAATTCCTGGAATATCGATACCGGAGCTTATGGAAGTGTCTGTCTGACTGGAATCAAACTGAAAGAAAACGGTGATTTTCTGGAAATAATTTCAATCCCAACTGATATCCGGGATGTCAAAAAGGGAGATTATCCAACTTGAGAAACTATCATCTATTACTTAGGAATAGCCCCAAAATAACTTTAATAAACATAATCTCACATCACTTTCCCTTTTGATAACCTCATCACCTTATCCACACATACCGGAATATCTTCTTCATAATGACTGACATATACCATCGTAACCGGAATGATACTGCATACCTGATCAATGGTTTTTCTGAAAAGTTTTCTTTGGATTTCATCCATGCCCTGTGCCGCTTCATCAAGAACCAACAAGCAGGGACTTTTTATCATAGCTCTTGCCAAAAGGACAAAGCGTTGATTTTCGAGAGAAACCTGTCGCAATAGCAGGTCGGAGGTGTTTTCAAGATCGAATAATTTCAACCAATACCTTGCTAGATTCTCCTGATCATGACTCACTTTTTTGAAAAGTCCCATCGTATCAAATAGTCCCGATAAGACCACTTTCAAACAGGTTTGGTTTTGCGGAAAAAACCTGGATAATTCTGGTGCCACAAATCCGATTTGTTTTTTGATATCCCAGATACTTTCTCCTGAACCCCTCTTTTTATCAAACAGCCAGATATCATTGGCATAGGCCTGTGGGTTTTCACCAAGAACCAAACTCAATAAAGTGGATTTCCCTGCCCCGTTCTCTCCTTTCAAAGCCCATTTTTCACCTGGTAAAATAGTCCAGTTGACTTGATCCAATATCCTTTGATCACCATATTTTACAGTTACATTGTTGAGTTCAACTATGACCTTAAATTCCTGATTTTTCCGCCCATCTAGGAGCTTTCTTAGCAACTGATAGTCAAAGCCATTTTCCTCTTGATCAATACGCTCAATATCAAGGAATTCATTTGACTCAATTGCCTTTTTTATCTTTTTATCCCCTATTACTGCCACATGGCTAATACATTCTGGGATTTCATTGCTATGGGTGGTCATCATCACATGAATCCCTGCACTCACAATATCATTCAAAATATTCCCAAAATCCATCCTGCTTTGGACATCCAATCCAGTAAGAGGTTGGTCCATCAGGAGTAGTTTGGGATTCTTTATCAGGGCAGTGGCAATGGCAAGTCTCCTTGTTTCACCATTAGAAAGTTTGATCAAAGACTTTTCCTTCAGGTCTTTCAGGCGCATAAAATCCAATACCCTTTGGATATCCCAAGGACCGGGTACTTTGACTTCAATTTCATTCAGATAATCAAAGACAGTTGCTGCCTCTTCAGATTCCATGGCATTGAAGCGCTGCTGATAATAGAAATTCTGGATATTGGATTTGTTCCGGAAAGTATATTGCTGGGAAACCGTGGAAATAAGATCCCTAAAAGAATTGATCTCTCCATCGAGGTTTTTTTGTTTTTGATAAGTTTCGGAATATGGCCTTTCAACCAACCCCTGTGTGACCATCGTCCTGCCCAATAAAGTTTCCAAAAATGCTGTCAACAAAGTCCCGGATTGACCTACCACCGCCCAATGCTGCCCGTCCTCCCACTGAAAGTCCAGCCCCTCAAAAACAGTTTTCCCGAGTTGCTTGACAGTGGCGTTTTGGATGTTTATGAGTGTTGACATTTTAAGACGTGAGATTTGAGACGTGAGACAGTCGCAGTTTGCAGTAGGCAGTTTTTTAGTTTAAATTGCGTCGATTGACTCTGTCATCTTCGCTTCTGTTTGGCCCTGTGAATGTATCCATTTTTTTTTAGACATTTCAGGAGTCATTCTTCCCAACGCCGAATGCGGTTTCGAAGAGTTGTATAGTTGCACTGTAGGTAATATCACTCTGCCATACCTGGTTTGGATGTGTCAGGACAAAGCCCTTGATGAGGTTGGCAAAGTACTTAGCCCCACTACTGTCCGTAGTCTTATAACTGTTCCTGTAAACCCTCACATTTAGTGCCTTTCTTTTGCAAAAACTTTCGAATGCATCCCTGCCCAGACCTATGGGAGTGATCATAAAGTATATCTCACCCAAACCCAGGTCCGGATGGTCTTCACGGATCAGGAAAACCAGATTCTTAATCTGCTCCTCAAGGCAACACGCTTTTTGAGTTCAAGAAGCTTTTTGGTATCACTGTCTGTTTCAACGATAAGTCTTTAGGGTTTTTTTTCACCTTGCCAAATTTTACCTTCCACCTTCTGACGGTGGTGCCTGAAATTTCATATTCCTCCACAAGTTCGCGTATTCTGGTTACACCCGATTCAAGCTCAATGACTTTTTCAGCCTTGAATGATTCACTGAAATTACGGACACGACGCTGGCCTATGCTCATTTTAAACTGGTTTCTAATCGCCATCTTTCTACTGGGTTGGTTAAAATTTCTGTATTTTTAACGGTCAGTATATTTCAGTCGCCGAACACTGAATGAACACTGCAAACTGAACACTGAATAAAACAAGGTCTTTTAAATTAGATAAACCTATTTACATGTCAGCATCTTTGATTTTAAAGCCGTATCAACCTGAATTGAGAGCTGACTGGGATGAAGTGATAGCTTCAAGCATCAATGGTACTTTTATCCATCAAAGGGATTTTATAGCATACCATGGAGATAGATTTGAGGAATGTTCTTTGATTTTCTTTTTCAATGGAAAACCTGTTGCGGTGTTTCCGGCGGAAAAATCAGAAAACAGGGTTTTTTCCTACAGAGGACTTACCTATGCAGGTTGGATAATCAGTGAGGCTTTGGAAGAAGGACAGCTCGGAAATGTAATAAAAGATACATTAGAGTATTTCTGTGCCAATGGCTATCATTCTTTGGAAGTCAGGATGGTTCCTGATTTTTTTTATTTGGGAAGTGCATCAACATTGAAAACAACTGTTGAAAAGTTCAAGCCCGAATTGGTCAGGAAATCTATTTTTCATGCTACGGCCTTACCATTTCAGATTTCGGATAGGGGAAGGAAATGGGGTAGAAAGAAGTCGGAATCCTTAAAGTTAAGCGTAAAGGAGTCAGTTGATTTTGAAGGTTTTTGGCAAGATGTTCTGGAACCTCACCTTTTGGAAAAATTCCAAAATAAGCCTGTTCATAGTTTGGAAAAGATCCTGTATTTACAATCCTGTTTTCCGGATAACATCAAACTGCTTGCCGTCTATCAGGAAGCTGAAATGTTGGCTGGTACGGTACTTTTCCTTCAAAACCAGGTGGTCCATTGCCAATATATAGCGAGTACGTCCATTGGAAGGGATTGCAGAGCATTAGACCTGTTATTTGGCATGATACTGGACAAATTCAACGGGGACAAATCGTATTTGAGTTTGGGAACATCCTTGGATGCCAGAACAGGAAAACCAATCCCTGGTCTGATCAAATGGAAAGAGAGTCTTGGGGGGAAGGGGTTTGTGGGGAGGATTTTAGAGTTTAGATTTTAGAAGAGAGAGGCGAGAAACAAGAGCCAAGAACCAAGATGCGAGAATCGAGACATTCTTTATGAAAGTTGAGGATGGATCCAAGGTTTATGTGAGAAACTCACATGGGCGGAGGAAACTGGGCTTTAAAATGCCGTAGGCATGACCGAAATTATAGCCCGGTAATTTATTGCCAGGATTATAAGGAAGAAAGTTGCCTTAAAGTGCCATAGGCACGGACGATGTTGAATTGGGGGATTGGCTGCGAATGGACAACGAAGGTAAGAGGATGAGACATAAGTGACTCTACACCTTTGGGTAGGATGTGAGTGAGGACACTCACATGGGCGGTCAGACTTTCACATGGTCGAAGTAAATCAAGGGCGCTACAAACTCATTACTCAGAAGTCACAAAGCCAGAGGCTTCGGACAACAGAAATGACCGAAATATGAGCCTTGAAATTCACTTTGGTTCAAGTCTGACGTTTTGGCCGTGCATGATCTGGTTGGCTATTTTTTGATAGAGGCTGAGATTATTTGATGGATTGACCAGGATGGTCCCACTTGTCAGCCTGGCATTTTCGAGGTCTTCGAAGGTCAATTTTTCCAGCCATTTGGAAGCGTTGATTTCAAAGATAAACGAAGGATTGTGATTATCATTTGTGGGATTTTGGTTTTTGGTATCCAATGCCTGTTCAAATCTTGGGTTGATATCAAAGAGTTCGATTTGCAAATGAAGCAATTCCTTTTTTTGACTGTAATAAGCCGCATTGATCATGACGGCAGGCAGTCCAAGAAAATCCGTCAGTTCTATGCCAAAGTTGAGGTTTTGGTAATTGCCCTGCGGGACATTGATCTGAAAATCCTCCGAATCATCTCTTTTGTCAAAGGATATCTTTTTTATTTCATTGAATTTGATGTCAAGATTTTTGCTGAAACTACTGGTAAGTCTCTATCTTTTTTTCCTGATCAGTATCATCTATTTATTCTTATCCAATAAATTTTAATGTCACTTGTATTGACATGAATTAATTTAATGTCTATATTGGTGACATGAATTCGGAATTAGAGAAGAGAAAGTACCGTATGACCTCCCGGGCGGAGAAGGTCTCCCAAAATGACCAAAAAATCATGAAGGCCATAGTGCAGCTCTGGGAAGAGTTACCGATCAATGAAATCACCTTAGAAAAAGTAGCTATAAAATCAGGAGTTACCGTGCGTACCATTTTAAGGAAATTCGGGTCCAAAGAAGGTCTGATAGAAGCATGTGTCGAAAATGATGCTGCCGGTAGGAGAAAGAACAGGGACTTGGCAGTGCCCGGTGATTATAAGCGGGCATTGGAGATTTTGCTGGAAGATTATGAAAAATTGGGTGATGCCTCCATTAGAACGCTGGCCGTAGAAGAAGAACTGCCAATTGCCGGAAAAATGCTTGATAAAGGCAGGGCCAATCACAGGGAATGGTGCAAGAAGGTATTTGCTCCCGATTTACCGGATGCAAACTCTCCGGAATATGAGCATCGCCTCATGACTTTCATCACTGCTACAGAATTTTACCTATGGAAGCTTTTGAGAAGGGATTTGAAAAGGAGTTATGAAGAGACTTATAAAATTTACCGGTCTCTTCTTGAAGGATTGATTCAAAGAAAAATATCATAAAACCACAACACTATGGATAACCCTAAAAATTATTTATTTGTCACCATTGATGGAGGAGGTAATATTCCCCCGGTAATAGGACTGGCCAAAAGATTAGCTGACAATGGCCATAAGGTAAATGTATTAACAGAACCCTGCATGAAGGATCCTGTAGAATCAATGGGTTTGGGTTTTATTTCATTCAAAAGACATTTTACCAGAACAGACAGAAAAGAGGACATCTGTAAAGACTGGAATGCCAAGCCCTTCGAAAAACCTGCCTTTGAAAACATTATTTTTGGTCCTGCTAAGGTTGTGGTAGAAGAAACCATTACTTCCCTTAAGGCAAATCCTACAGATGTGCTTGTGGTAGATTGTTTGTTACCGCCTGTATTGATAGCAGGGGAATATATGAACATTCCCCGGGTACTGTTATTTCATATGCCGGAATATTTACCTGGACCGAACAGGCCTCCGGGAGTAATGGGTTTGTTACCTGGGAAAGGAATAATGGGTAAATTCCGGGATAAGTTGTTGGTGAAATTATTCAACAAGGCTCTGAACAAATATTTGCCTAAGATCAATGAAATAAGACTTTCTTATCAATTGGAACCTTTAAAAAACCTGATTGATATGCTGCATGAGGCTGACAGAAGATTCATTCAGACTTCCCAAGCTTTTGATTTTCCGTTAATACCTGCCCCGGAAAATGTCCGCTACACCGGAGCGGTTCTCGATGATCCCGATTGGGTAGGGGAGTGGAACAACCCTTGGCCTGATCATGATCTTCGGCCTTTGGTAGTTGTGAGCCTTTCATCTACTTTTCAAAACCAAGCCGGTACCATACAGCGGTGCATTGATGCCATTGGACAACTTGATGTCAGGGGTTTGGTGACTTTAGGATTGGCTATGGAAAATGAAGTATTTGATCTGCCGAAAAATGTAAAAGTCATCAAATCGGCTCCCCATTCTTTGGTTTTTCCCCATGCAGATATGGTAATTACCCATGCCGGACATGGAACCATTATGCGGGCTTTATCCTTTGGCTTGCCCTTGATCTGTATGCCAATGGGCCGTGACCAAAATGACAACGCTGCAAAAGTTGCATACCATGGCTGCGGAATTAAATTATCCCAAAAAGTAGATTCAAATAAAATCAAAAAAGCCATTGAAAAAATATTTACTGATAAGAAGTTTAGGGAAAATGCCAAAATATTGCAATCAGAAATCAATAAGGATGCAGCCGGAGATTTGGCTATATTGGAATTGGAAACAATAGCAAATAAGAAATTTGATACCAAAGAACCTGCATTAAGCTGAATTCCTATTATTCAATTGTGAAGACCGAGAGCATGTTTTTCTCGGAAGCCCTGGGTACTTCAGCAATAAAGGCATAAGTTCCCGGTATGAGGGTTACATTGAAATATGCAGTCTGGTTTGCAGGCATTTCCTGAGTTCCTCCCATAAACCGAAATCCCTCGGGAATAGGGGATTTGAAGGCATCCGGATCTGTCCAATCCATCCATTTTTCCAATACAGCAATATCTGCATTATCTTCAATTTTCACTAGGTGAAGGTCATGACCTACAAAATTTTCATGGCCAATTTGGTCTTCAAAATAAACAGCAATAGTGTGTTTTCCTGCTGTGAGACTATCCTCCCTAACGATTCCTTTTTCTGAGGATAAAGTTATACTATGGGTCGCTTCAGGTTTTTCATTCTCATTTGGTGAATCTGTTACCACAATGGAATCAATCATTCCCATAGCGGAATGGAATTGTCCTTGGGGCATTTTAAGGTAACATTCCATTACATAATATCCCGGTTCCATGAACAAAGTAGTCTCACTGACAGAAAAAGGAGCAATCAAACCCGGCCCTCCTGAAAAAACCACTTCAAAAAACCATTCAGGAAGTTTTTCAAAAACTTTGAAGCCTTCTTCGGCATTCCCCGCATTGATCAAATCCATTGCTTCGGTAAACAAAGGAACAATTTCATTTTTAGAATCTTCCAAGGTTTTGCCCTCCGGTAATTTCTCCAAAACCATAAAATGGGTATCCTCAGAATTATTGATAAATTGGAAAGTAGTCCAACCTGAAGGAATACTGTCCGGTCCAGCAAAATCCATTACCTCAGTCACTATAGTGACCATTTCATTGCTTTCTTTTGGAGTAGTTTCCGAATGGCTTTCATCTTGGCTGCCTTGTCTGGACTGACAACCAAAAACCAAAAGCAAAAAAATAAAACTGATTTGTTTCATCTGAATAAATGGATTGTTCATTGAAATGATTGGTTTCATGGTTTTTTAATTTAAATGGATGAATAATTTGGTTCTTGAAGATGGGGGTGCATGCACATCTTCTCAGATTAGGAAGTTTATTAAAGTTTAAAAAAAAATGACAGAAATAAAAGTATTTGGTTGAAAATCAAGATTTTAAATCAATAATTGCCAATAAAATCAAATATTTTCATAAAAATCTGATAGTCGAAAAATAGGTTTTTTGGCTATCAGACTTTTAATGAGGCAGACATATTTTTAAATATTACTATTTTATTCCTTTAAAATTACATTAAGATTGTTTTATATGTTGCAGATTGAAAAACCTTGGCGTGAATATTGATTTTATTCAGGTGGTTTATTAACCTTTTTAATCAATTCATTAAATTTTAAATCCGAAAACAATTTTAATATCATGCCGATAATTGGAAAAATCATAAAGAGTGCAGTTGAGGTTGCAGATAAAATATTTACGAATAACAATCCCAAAGAGGCTCAGGAATCCGTATTGGAAGACCTGCTTTCGAAAGCCAAAAAAACTGCCTTTGGAAAATACTATCAGTTTGAAAAAATACTCGAGTCAGAGGATATCAGAGATGCTTTTGCGTCCGAGTTACCTTATTTCAGTTATGACCAACTCCTTGAAGAATGGTGGCAGAAAGTAATCGATGGGGGAGAGGATATTACCTGGCCCGGGAAAGTGAATTATTTTGCTGTGTCCAGCGGTACCACCAGCAATAAAAAACGCATCCCTGTCACTGATGAAATGATCGTGTCGATCAGGAAAGCTGGGATGCAGCAGATCAAAGGAATAGCTGATTTTGACTTACCTTCTGAATTTTTTGAGAAGGAAATCCTAATGTTTGGAAGCAGTACCAATCTCAAAGAGGTCAATGGACATTTGGAAGGTGAAATCAGCGGTATCAGCGCCAGTCAGATTCCGGTTTGGTTTGATGGATTTTATAGACCCGGCCCGGAGATATCCGGAATCGATGATTGGGATGAAAGGGTAGAGGCATTGGCCAAAGAAGCCCCAAGCTGGGATATTGGGGGTATTTCCGGTATTCCTTCCTGGATCGAACTGATGCTCAAAAAAGTAATTGCCCACCATAAAGTCGAAAATATCCATGATATCTGGCCTAACTTTCAGGTATATACTTCAGGAGGAGTAGCATTTGAACCTTACCGAAAAAGTTTTGAACGTCTTACCAGTAAACCGATCATGGTAATAGATACCTATCTTGCTTCGGAAGGTTATCTGGCCACTCAGATAAGGAAGGATACTGATGCCATGGCGTTGATTACCGATAATGGGATATATTTTGAATTTGTGCCTTTCAAGCCTGAGAACATGAATGAGGACGGCAGTGTAAAACAAGGTACTAAGGCTTTAAAAATCGAAGAGGTGGAAGAAGGGGAGGATTATGTATTGATTATTTCCACAGTATCGGGTGCGTGGAGGTATATGATTGGGGATACCATTACATTTACAGATAAGGAAAAAGCTGAGATTAAAATAACAGGAAGGACTAAGCATTTTTTGAACGTAGTGGGTTCGCAATTGTCAGTCATTCAGATGAATAATGCCCTAGAGCAACTTGGGAAAGAATTCAATACCGAAATCAAGGAATTTACCGTTTCGGCTGTATTGGAAAATGATGACTACCTCCACCGATGGTACTTGGGTTTGGATGGAGAAACCGAAAAAAGTGAAAAGGATTTTGCCGGTCGATTGGATGAAATCCTTCAAGAAAACAACAAGAATTACAAAGTAGCCAGAAACAAAGCACTAAAATCAGTTGAGACCCGATTGGTACCTGCGGATTTATTCCAAAAATGGACCGAAGAGACCAAGCAAAAAGGTGGTCAGGTAAAGATTCCCAGAGTGATGAAGGAAGAGGAATTCAAAGGTTGGGAAGAATATGTGGAAGGGAATCTACAAGAGTAGACCGGAGCTGGAAACTCCCGACTCAGGGTTCTGAAGACTGGAGTTAGAAACTCCCGACTCAGGGGTCACGAAGCCAGAGTCTTCGGACAACGGCCTTCATCCTTCACCTTTCTCCTTCATCCTTCATCCTCCATCCTTCCTTTTTCCGATCGGAGCTAAAACTCCTAACTCAGGATCACAAAGCCATAGTCTTCGGACAACCGCCTTCATCCCTCACCCTTCATCCTTTATCCTTCATCCATCCTCCTCTACCAAAATATTCTCCATCAGGTATATAATCTCTTCAGGAGGGAGGTATAACCTTTTGATTTTTTCGATATAAGCATCGGACATACCTGCTTGGTGCAGAATAAAATCCTTGGTGGCCAAAATATATTCCCCAAGACCGTGATTGACCGCATAGGTATCTGCTACCCTTTCAGCAGAAATGACGAAACTTTTTGAAGTAAGGTAGCCAATACCAAATAATATCAAAGACCAATTGCTTTTTTTCGAATAATCCATAATATGTCCAAGTTCGTGTCCTATCCAACCAACTAGGACATCTTCAGGAAGATCCTGAATCGGCATCCTTTTTCCCTTGAAATCAAACCAATGGCTTATTTTTATGATATAAGTTCTTTTTTTCCTGGAACTAAACATGGTAACAAATTTTGGCTGGGCCTGCATGACTGATTTCCAAAGGTTTTCATTAAATATAAATTCAATCCTAACATCCTTGAGTTTGGGGTAGAATGAAAGCGCTTTTAAAGCCACATCTTTTATTTCTGCCGGGATATCCCTATCAAAATCCATCTATATTTTTTTTATTTTCCTATGATACAAAAAATTTCTAGTTGATCTGTAAAGCTCAATAAAAAAATCCGATAGGAAAGGTTTCCTATCGGATTTTAAGGTTCAATAGGCTTAGGTTATTTATTGATCGGTTCAATAGTTTCAATTGTTCCATCCTCCTTATGTATCAACTCGGCCATTTTGATGTTTCTCAAATGGGTTTTTTCGGAAAGTTCTGTATCGTGGTAAAACAGGTACCATTTATCCTCAAACTTAACAATAGAATGATGGTTTGTCCATCCCTGTACCGGATTAAGGATATTCCCTTGGTAGGTGAAAGGACCATACGGACTGTCTCCGATACCATAAGCGATAAAATGGGTGTCGCCCGTAGAGTAGGAGAAATAGTATTTATCGTTGTGCTTATGTACCCAAGCAGCTTCAAAGAATCTCCTGTCATTATCACCTGCCAGAATGGGATTTCCGTCCTTATCCAATAACATCACATCCTTTGGGGTTTCAGCCATTTGCAACATGTCCGGACTTAACTTGGCGATTTTTGGCATCAATGAAGTTTCATTATCTGCCGGTAATCCATCGGTTGGGCCTTTACCTACAGGTTTATATTTATTGTCTCTGTATTGCTGCAACTGTCCGCCCCAGATACCGCCAAAGTATAAGTAATAGCTGCCATCATCATCCTGAAATACAGCAGGATCCATGCTGTAGCTGCCTGTGATGGGCTCAGGTTGGGCTTTGAACGGGCCCGCCGGATTGTCTGCTACTGCTACACCGATCCTGAAAATATCATCTTTGTCCTTTGCCGGGAAATAGAGGTAATATTTCCCGTCTTTCTCTGCTGCATCCGGTGCCCAAAGTTGTCTTTTGGCCCAAGGAATATCTTCTACATCCAAAACCATTCCATGGTCAATTACCTCTCCACCGGGTTTGTCCATAGAAAAAACATGATAATCCATCATGTTGAAATGTGAACCCATATCATCTTCCTCAACCACTGATTCCACATCATGAGAAGGGTAAATGTAGATTTTGCCCTCAAAGACATGGGCAGATGGATCGGCTGTATAAATATGGGATACCAATGGAGGGGAGAGAAATTTGGTTATTCCTTCTTCTGGGGCGGATATTTCTTCCTGATTGTTTTCCTGAGTGCCACAGGATATCAGAATACACATAACAAAGAAAGCTGAAAAGCTGTACTTCGAGTTCATAGGGCTTAGATTTTATGTAATAATATTTTGAATTTGCTAATTTATAGAAATTGAAATCGGTTTCAAAATTAAAAAACTTATGTATTATACTTTTTTTGGAAAGTTTTCATTTCCACTTTTTCTGATCAATTTACTCCTGATATACGGAGAATAAATACCATATTGAAAGATTGTTTTACTTGATTGAGAGGTAAAAACTTGATTTGTAAAAAACTATTTGGTGTAGTTTCAGCCAGTTTAAATTATATTTAGATACTTCAATAAAACTCAATTCTCTTAAAATGAAAAACCTATATTCACTCTGCCTGCTGATTTTACTCCCGTTTTTCCTATCCGCACAAGTTGAATTTAAAAAGCACATTTTTCATGATGCAACCAGCGAATTGCCATATAGGCTGCTTCAACCCAAAAATTTTGATATAGACCGGAAATATCCCCTGTTACTTTTTTTACATGGGGCAGGGGAAAGGGGAAATGATAATGAAAAACAATTGGTACATGGGGGCAACTTGTTTTTAAATGCTATTCAATCCGACCAATATCCATCATTCATACTTTTTCCTCAATGCCCAACGGATGATTATTGGGGCAATGCTGATATCAATAGGTCAGAAGGTAAAATTGATATTGTATTTAAAAACGGAGGCGCACCGACACCTTTTCTTGGGGCAGTTTTGGTTTTGTTGGATTCGATGGTCCAATTACCCTTTATTGACCAAGACCGCATATATGTGGGCGGGCTGTCAATGGGGGGGATGGGTACATTCGAATTGTGCTACCGTCGTCCTGATTTGTTTGCGGCGGCTTTTCCAATTTGTGGTGGTGGTCATCCCGAATCCGTGAAACTATATGCCAATAAGATCCCACTGTGGATTTTCCATGGCGAAGATGACAGCGTGGTATCGGCAGAATTCTCAAAAATAATGGTCAATGCCCTAAAAGCTGAAGGGGCTGATCCGAGGTTTTCCCTGTATCCAGGGGTCAATCACAACAGTTGGGACAATGCCTTTGCGGAACCAGATTTTTTGGAATGGATTTTCAGTCAAAAGAAGTAGGCATGGCAAGGCAGTTCAAATTAAAATTATCCGTAATCCTCATCCTATCCGTTCTTTTATTAATTGGATGTAATCAAAAAGAGGCTCCTATCAAGCCCAATATTCTCCTGATCTTGACCGATGATCAGGGATGGGGAGATCTATCTTTTCATTGGAATGAATTGGTGGAAACACCGAATATAGATGCGTTGGCAAATGAATCGGTAGTTTTTGACCGTTTTTATGTATCTCCGGTTTGTGCGCCAACAAGGGCAAGCCTACTGACGGGCCGCTATCATATTGCAACAGGAACCACTTGGGTGACGCATCGCATGGAAGTGATGCGGGAGGAGGAAGTCACCATTGCTGAATTGCTAAAGCCCTATGGTTATGTTTCCGGACTTTTTGGAAAATGGCATCAGGGCAAACAATTTCCACATGATCCGATTGGACAGGGTTTTGACGAATTCTTTGGATTTGCGGAAGGTCACCTGAACAATTACTTTGATACCAAGCTCATCCATAATTTCGAAGAAATTCAGACCGAGGGCTTTCTGCCGGATGTCCTGACAGACAAAACCATCGAGTTTATGGAAAAACAGGATTCATTTTTTGCTATGCTTTCCTTCAATACCCCTCACAGTCCATTTCAGGTTCCTGATGCCTATTTTGATAAATATAAATCCAAGGGTCTTGATGACAAAGATGCCTGCGTATATGGGATGGTCGAAAACATAGATGATAATGTAGGACGGCTGATGCATTATCTAAAGCAAAGCGGAAAGATCGAAAACACGATTATCATTTTCATGACCGACAATGGACCAAACGGTATCCGCTACAATGGTGGAATGAAAGGAAAAAAAGCAGATCTGGATGAAGGAGGAGTCAGGGTGCCTTTCTTTATCAAATTCCCTGGTTATGGTCATCAGCTGATCAAACCTTGGGGCGGACATATTGATATTTTGCCAACACTTGCAGATCTCTTAAGTATTGAAATCCCTGCTAGCCTTGATATTCATGGAAGAAGTCTTTTGCCATTGATTAAAGGAGAAGCTGGAAACTGGGAGGATAGATATTTTTTTACCCATCATGTGCATTTAAAGTTTGATACCATTCCCGGTGCGGTCAGAAATCAGGAATATTTACTGACATTAAAAAACAAACAAAAAGCGCTCTATAACCTTTTTCAGGATCCTTTTCAAAAAAACAATATTCTGGAGACAGAACCCAACATAGCCAATGAATTGGAAAAGCATTACATGGCTTGGCTCAAAGAAATGACCAAAAAGGGAGTTGAACCACCCTTGATTCAAGTTGGGCATACCAATGTGCCAACTGTTGAACTTCCTGCTTCTGATGCGAAGCGTTTGGGCAATGTTCTATTCAAAGGAGAAATGGGATGGGCAAATGATTGGTTTATAAATTTTAAAAACCCTACTGACAAAGTGCTTTGGGAGATTGAAACAGTTGAAAATACCAAATATGAAGTCTTCGTTCAAATGGCAAATGATAAACCATTTAAAATGGAGATTTTTGCTCAGGGAAAGAATATTATTTACGAAACTGACAAACTACACCAAACCGAACTGATTCCCAATCAGGACAGGGTTCCCAGAACAGAAGTGGAGGAAATGGATTGGCCCATGATTTCAGTCGGTGAAATTGCTTTTCACAAGGGGCAGGCAAGACTTGAAATTTCTTTCATTGGTGAGGAGTTTGGAAATATTGAAGTGAAGGGTGTGGTTTTGAAAAAAATGAAATGAATGGTCAATTGGTTCTATTTTATCTATTGAAATATTTTTTCTGAGTATCCTCAATTCTTCTATACAGCCAAAACCCGGTGGCCGAGCTTGCCGAGGCCAAAAAATTGATACGTTTAACATTCCGAATAGTCAGAATATTTTTAATAGGCATTGTACCGCAAGGTTACTAAAACCAAATTATCAACCGTTGCTGTAAATGATCATTTCCCCTTTAAAATAATTATTAATATGGTGGTCAGAACCGGATTTGACCATTGCATTCATATTTAAGAATAGGTTAATTCGATTTCTTTCATGTAGGATTAAGAAATGAATTCATTATGTATAACCAAAAAAAATTAAACAAAACAGTTCAGGGAGGTATTCTCCTCCTTGGACTTTTTTTATTGGGCATTGGCAGCACCATGGCCCAGGAAATTCCAAGTCCCAAAGCGCATTTTGGTTTTGGATTGGGAGATGATTACCATGTCAGCAATTACACACAAACGGAAGCATATTTCAAGAAAGTTGCCGAAGCCTCGGACAAAGCCAAACTCGTTTCTATAGGGAAAACCGAGGAAGGAAGAGATCAATGGATGATGATCGTCACTTCCGCTGAGAATCATGCAAACCTGGAAAAGTTCAAAGACATCTCGGTAAAAATGGCAAGGGCAGAGGGTTTGTCGGAACAGGAGGCCAGAAAACTCTCAACCGAAGGAAAAGCCATTGTATGGATTGATGGCGGTCTTCACTCAACAGAAACAGTTGGAACCCATCAGTTGACCGAAACCATTTACCAAGTGCTCACCAAAGAGGATGCAGAAACAAAAAGGATCCTTGAAAATGTAGTGATCTTATTTGTCCATGCCAATCCTGATGGACATGAAAAAATCGGCAACTGGTACATGAGAGAGTCTGATCCCGAAAAAAGAAGCCTATCTAACCTGCCAACACTTTACCAAAAGTATATCGGTCATGATAACAATCGGGATTTCTACATCCAAAACATGAAGGAATCCACCAACCTCGGCCATCAGCTTTTCATAGAGTGGATTCCCCAGGTCATGTACAATCACCATCAGAGAGGACCTGCAGGTTCAGTTCTTGCCGGACCTCCATATAGGGATCCTTTCAATTATGTGTTTGATCCCATGATGGTGACGGGCATAGATGCTGTGGGTGCTGCCATGTACAACAGACTGAATGCGGAAAACAAGCCCGGATTTACCAGAATGGATGGTTCTACTTTCTCTACCTGGTACAATGGCGGGTTGAGGACCACCACCCATTACCACAATATTATTGGCATATTGACTGAGATTGTGGGTGGCCCAAATCCTGAGGAAATTCCTTTGGTGCCCGATAGATTGCTTCCCAATAGTAATACCCCTTTTCCTGTCACCCCGCAAAAAACCTGGCATTTTCAGCAGTCTATAGATTATTCGGTATCCATGAACTTTGCAGTTTTGGATTATGCTGCCAGGAACAGTGACCACCTGTTGTACAATATGTATGTGATGGGAAAAGGATCTATCGAAAGGGGTAGTGGGGATTATTGGACACCATTCCCAAGAAAAATCGAGGCCATCAAAACCGCTTACGAAAAGGACAAAGACAAATACCCCATGCCTACGAATCCTTTTTCAAGGAGAGGTGGGGCGATCCCTTCTGAATTCTATGACAGCGTTTATCAGGCCAAAGAGGAAAGAGATCCCAGGGGTTTTATCATCACCGCAGACCAAAAAGATCCTGCTTCGGCAGTGAAATTTATCAATGCTTTGGTGAAAACAGGTATTAGAATAGAAAAATCAACGGCCTCATTTTCGGTAAATGGGAAGACCTATCCAAAAGGATCTTATATCGTCAAAACAGATCAGGCTTTCCGTCCGCATGTTATCGATATGTTTGAGCCGCAGGATTATCCCAATGACTTCCAGTATCCGGGTGGTCCTCCAATCAGACCTTATGATGCCGCAGGATGGACTTTGGCCTATCAGATGGGTATTCAGTTTGACCGTATTTTGGATGGTTTTTCCGGTCCATTTGAGACTTTGCCTTATGGAAAATTGGAAGCTGTACCCGTAGTCCAAATCCCTAATTCCAGATCAGGCTACTTCCTAAGCAGTAAGCATAATGATGCTTTTCCCATAGTCAATGAATTGTTGAAAAAGGGAGTTAAAGTTTCCAGAATACAAAATGCAGTTGAAGGTATGCCTGCCGGTTCATTCTATATCCCCCAAAATGGGTCAAAAGTGTTGACTGAACAGGCAATAAAATATGGTGTTCAGGTAACTGCCGCCAAATCCGCTCCAAGCAATGCCATCAATATCAAACCTTCCAGAATAGCCTTATTCGATACCTATGGAGGTTCCATGCCAAGTGGTTGGGTAAGATGGATGTTGGAGCAATATAATTTTGAGTTTGAACTGATTTTTGCCAGAGAAATCGATGCGGGAAATTTAAACCAAAAGTATGATGCCATTCTCTTTATCAGTGGGGGAATACCTGCTTTGGTAAGAGCTGAAACCAGTTCATGGGGTTCACCTCCGGATGAAAAAACCACTCCCGCAGAATATCATCACATGTTGGGAAGTATTACAGCAGAAAAATCCATCCCGCAGATCAAAACATTTATTGAAAATGGAGGGAAAGTAGTGGCAGTAGGAAATGCTTCTGTACTGGCTTACCACTTGGAATTGCCTGTGAAAAATGCCCTGGTCGAAGTCCAAAGAGATGGTTCGGAAAAACCATTACCGGGGGAGAAATATTATGTTCCGGGTTCAGTGTTGGTTTCCCGAATGGATAACGCTCAGCCCGCCAATTGGGGATTGGACAGTCATGTTGATGTATTGTTCAACAATAGTCCTGTATTCCAATTAAAACCGGAAGCCAAATTACAGGGACTTCAGGTATTGGGATGGTTTGATACCAAAACACCTTTGAAAAGTGGTTGGGCTTGGGGCCAATCCTACCTTGAAGATGGAATCACAGCTTTCTCTGCCCCAATAGGCAAAGGAATGCTATATATCTATGGCCCGGAAATCACCTACAGGGCACAGTCCCACGGTACTTTCAAAATGCTTTTCAACAATCTTTATCAGTAAAGTTTTTACCCTTCAGCTAGAATGAAATTTGAAAATGACAATACTAACCTTAAATTGGGAATAGTTGATAAAACCATTTAACCCAAAAGAAGCCACCTCATGCCAAACTGTAACCTGAATCTCCTTTTTTCATTAGGAATTATCTTTTGTCTTTATTCCTGCAATACTTCGCCCAATGAAGAAAAACCCAAACGCCCCAATATCATTTTTATCATGTCCGATGACCATGCTTATCAGGCTATTTCTGCCTATGATGACAGGTTGATCAATACCCCAAACATTGACCGGATAGCCCAAATGGGTATGTTATTTACCAACGCCTGTGTGACCAACTCCATTTGTGCGCCTTCGCGGGCAACCATCCTGACAGGTAAGCATTCACATCTCAATGGAAAGACCGACAACCATTTCCCATTCGACACCACCAACATTACCTTTCCACAAATCCTGCAGGAAGCCGGATATCAGACAGCCATGTTTGGCAAACTTCATTTTGGCAACAATCCAAAAGGATTTGACCAATTCAAAATCCTTCCCGGTCAGGGAACTTATTACAATCCCACATTTATCACCAAAAATGAAGGTACCTACGATGTGGAAGGCTACGTGACGGACATCATTACCGATATGACTTTGGATTGGCTCCAAAACGAGCGGAAGGAAGAAGATCCATTTCTGCTGATGTACCTGCACAAAGCGCCACATAGAGAATGGTTGCCGGCCGAGCGGCATATAGCAGAATTCACCCAAAAGGAATTTCCAGAACCGGTAACATTATTTGATGATTATTCAGGTAGGGGAAGTGCCGCCAAAAAAGCGGAAATGAACCTATTGAAGCACATGAACTGGGCAGGAGACTCCAAATTATACCCAAAAGTCATGGATGAATTGGGTATACCGGATGCCTCAGGTTGGGATAAGGGAGCTTTTGAAAGGGAAGTGGGCAGGATGACCCCAAGCCAAAGAGCAAACTGGGACAAGATTTATACCCAAGTTAATGAAGATTTCAAAAAGGCCTTTCCGGGTATGAGCGAGGAAGATAAAATGAGGTGGAGATACCAAAGGTATATGCAGGATTATCTGGGAACAATTGCTTCTGTAGATGAAAATGTCGGCAAAGTATTGGATTACCTGGAAGCCAACGGATTGATGGAAAATACCATTATTGTTTACACTTCCGATCAGGGTTTTTATTTGGGTGAACATGGTTGGTTTGACAAGCGGTTTGTCTATGATGAATCCTTCAAGACTCCCTTATTGGTTGCTTGGCCGGGGAAAATCAAAGCCGGATCACGATCTGATGAGATGGTACAGAACTTGGATTTTGCCCAGACTTTCCTTGAAATGGCCCAAATCGAGGCACCTTCGGATATGCAAGGGGAAAGCTTAATTCCGCTTTTGACCGGTCAGTCTGATCAATGGAACAGGGATGCAGTTTACTATCACTATTATGAATACCCCTCCATACACATGGTCAAGCGGCATTATGCCATTGTCACCAAAGAATACAAACTGATCCATTTCTACTACGATGTGGATGAGTGGGAATTATATGATCGTGCAAATGACAAACACGAGTTGAGAAATGTGTATGATGATCCGGCTTATGCCGAAATCCGAGAGAAACTTCATAAGGATCTGGAGGCAATAAGGGAAAAATACGGGGATTCTTCAGAGATCAGTCAGGAATTGTTGGAGAGGTAT